>JAITIQ010000197.1 GCA_031279425.1 Accumulibacter sp. | reverse complement strand
GAGAGTGGACGGGCATCCCGTTCCTTCGTCCCCTTTTTGGGTCGGCGGCGCGGCGCGCCGGTGGGGACGCCGCCCTCGCCCGCCCCCGCGGGGCACCCGCCCCCGCCGAGCGGGGGAGGGGAATCCATCGGAAGAATCCGGCGCAGCCGCAAACTGACTGTCTTCTGTCCTCCGTCCTCTGGATTGCCACGGGCCTTCGGCTCTCGCAATGACGGTGCAAATATATGACCAGCATTAAATCAATCCGCTCTAATAAAGCGCTTCGTCGTTGTTGACGATGAAATCGCGGGTGACCTTGCCGGCCATGACGTGGTAGGCCCAGCTGGTGTAGGCGACGACGATCGGAGTGAAGATCAGCGCGACGTACAGCATCACGTTCAGCGTGAAGTGGCTCGACGTCGCGTCCCAGGCGGTCAGGCTGGCCCTGGGCATTTCCGACGAGGGCAGCACGAAGGGGAACAGGGCGATGCCGGCCGTGGCGATCACCGAGACGCAGGTCAGCGACGAGCCGACGAAGGCCAGCAGCGTCCTGCCGGCGCGCAGGGCAAGCAGGACGATGGCGCCGCCCGCGTAGGCCAGCGCGGGCACCAGCCAGAGGACCGGATATTTCCCGTAATTGGAGAACCACGCGCCCGACGCGCGCTCGACTTCCTTCATCAGCGGATTGATCGATGAGCCGACGTCGCCGATCGAACGGATGACGTAGCCGTCGATGAACAAGACCCAGATGCCGCCGAACGAGAAGGCCGCGAGCAGGACGACGGCGACGATGCGGGCCACTTTTTTGGCGCGCGCCTGCAAGTCGCCTTCGGTGCGATGCGACAGGAAAGTCGCGCCTTGCAGCGTGAGCATCGACAGGCTGACGACGCCGAAGAGCAAGGCGAACGGGTTGAGCAGCGCCCAGAACGAACCCGAGTAGAACGAGCGCATGTTCTCGTCCAGGCGGAACGGCACGCCGAGGAAGAGGTTGCCGAAGGCCACGCCGAAGACCAGCGCCGGCACCGCGCTGCCGGCGAACAGGCCCCAGTCCCAGGCTTTGCGCCAGGTGGGGGCGCTCAGCTTGGAGCGGTATTCGAAGCCGACCGGGCGGAAGAACAGGGCGAACAGCACCAGCAGCATCGCCCAATAGAGGCCGGAGAAGGCGGTGGCGTAGACGAACGGCCAGGCGGCGAAGATGGCGCCTCCGGCGGTGATGAACCAGACCTGGTTGCCGTCCCAATGCGGGGCGACGGTGTTGATCATCACGCGCCGCTCGGTGTCGTCGCGGCCGAGCACCGGTAACAGCATGCCGACGCCCATGTCGTGGCCGTCCATGATGGCGAAGCCGATCAGCAGCACGCCGACGAGCAGCCACCAGATCAATTTCAGGGTCGCGTAATCAAGCATTTGGCGTTCTCCTCAGGCGTGGTGCGGTGGTGGAGCGACGGGGCCGAGCCGGGCGTACTTGAACATCAGAAACATCTCGGCGATCAAGAGCAGCGTGTAGAAGCCGACGAAGCCGGCGATCGAACCCCACAGGCTGGCGGAAGACAGGGACGAGGCCGAGAGATGGGTCGGCAGCATCCCGAACACCGTCCAGGGCTGGCGGCCGTACTCGGCGACGAACCAGCCGCACATGCAGGCGATCCACGGTGCCGGCAGGCCGTACAGGAAGAGCTTGAGCAGCCACGGATACTGGCGATGCCTGTCGGAGACGGAGAGCCAGACCGCGGCGACGAACAGGGCGAACATCAGGAAGCCCAGGCCGACCATGATGCGGAAAGTCCAGAACAGCGGCCAGACCTTGGGCACCGAATCCATCGCCGCCTGTTCGATCATTTCCGGCGTGGCCTTGCGCACGTCTTCCGAGTAACGCTTGACCAGAAGGCCGTAGCCCATGTCGGCCTCATGCTGCCTGAATCTTTCCCGCGCCACCTGGTCGTTCGGGTTCTTGCCCATGTCCTCGAGCGCGATGACGGCCTGCACGCCGGAGGCGACGCGTTTCAGGTTTTCCGCGCGGATGTCGCGCACGCCCGGCAATTCCTTGCTGATCGAGCGGGTGTTGATCAAACCGCCGACCCAGGGCAGGCGGATGGCGAAGTCGTTGGCCTGCTTCTCCTCGTTGGGCCAGGCGACGAGGTTGAAGCTGGCCGGCGCCGGTTCGGTTTCCCACATGGCCTCGATGGCCGCCAGCTTGGACGGCTGCCGGTCGGCCACCTCGATTCCGGCCTCGTCGCCGAGGACGATCACCGACAGCGCGCTGGCGACGCCGAACGCCGCCGCGACACGGAACGAACGGCGCGCGAACTCGACGTGCCTGCCCTTGAGCAGGTACCACGCGCAGATGCCGAGCACGAACAGCGAGCCGGTGACGTAGCCGGCCGAGACGGTATGCACGAACTTGGACTGGGCGATCGGATTGAACACCAGCGCCGCGAAGTCGACGAGCTCCATGCGCATGGTCACCGGATTGAACGCCGAGCCGACCGGATCCTGCATCCAGGCGTTGGCGATCAGGATCAGTATGGCCGACAGGTTGGTGCCCAGCGCCAACAGCGCCGTGACCGTGAGGTGTCCCCATTTCGGCAGGCGCTTCCAGCCGAAGAAGAACAGGCCGAACATCGTCGATTCCAGGAAAAAGGCCATCAGCCCCTCGATGGCCAGCGGCGCGCCGAAAATGTCGCCGACGTAATGCGAGTAATAGGCCCAGTTGGTCCCGAACTGGAATTCCATGGTGATGCCGGTGGTGACCCCGAGCGCGAAGTTGATGCCGAAGAGCTTGCCCCAGAACTGGGTCATTTCCTTGTAGATCGGCTTGCCGGTCAGCACGTAGACCGCCTCCATGCAGACCAGCAGCCATGACAGTCCCAGGGTCAGGGGAACGAAGATGAAGTGGTACATCGCCGTCGCCGCGAATTGCAGGCGCGACAGGTCAACGACCGTCGAGTCGATCATTTGTGATCTCCTGGAGAAGTGGGGGGGGAAACGGTGGAACCGTTGGAGGAAGCGCCGGAAGAAGCGGAAGGCGCGGAAGGAACGGAAGAAGCGGCGGGTGCCGGAGACACGGCGCCCGCGATGCGCTGACTCATCGCGCCGACATCGACCGTAACCCGGTTCGGCTTGATGAAGATGTTCCAGAGCAGGGCGAGCAGGACGAGCTTGACGGCCAGCACGACGGCCAGATGATAAGCCAGGCGCCATCGGCGCGGGCCGAGCGAGGGCAAGGCGGACTGAGAGGCGTATTCCATCGATGACTGGCTCCGGTTGGATGTCGGGGACTGTCGAGGGAGTTGCCGTTCCATGCACAGGCTAGACGCTTGTCCAAGAGCCGTCAACCATCCATGGCTGATCCATCCATGAGCGGCCCGGTAGGACGGCATGCTGCCGACACCGGACGGCTTCTCCCAGAAAGTGTTTTCGTGGGCCATATGGTGATTGATGAAAATCAATTCGTCAAGATGTTTGTGGCGGGTTCTGCCAACATACTCTCCAGAAAAATACGGTGCACGGTGCCATTCAGAGGATTCTGAAAAATATTCGGAACGCGAGGAAATTGATGTCGATCAATTTTCATCGCGGCGCCAGCGCAGCGCGCGAAATCCCGGAAAGCGCCATTCCGCCGCAAGCGCCGGGCCGGGTTCTGGTCAACAGTCATCGTGGCCGGGGCAGCGATCCCGGCGGGAGCCGATCTCCCGCCAGAGCCCGTCGATGAACCCCTCGATCGGCCGGAAGCGCGCCTTGTAGTTCATCTTGCGGCATTCGCCGATCCAGTAGCCGAGATACAGATAGGGCAGTTCCCTGGCGCGGCACTGCTGGATTTGCCAGAGCACGTTGTACGTGCCCAGGCCCGCGGCCGGCAGTTCGGGGTCGAAAAAGGCGTAGACCGACGAAAACCCATCGTCCAGCGCGTCGATGATGCTGACCATGCGCAGCCGGCCGGCGTCACGAAATTCCACCAGCCGGGTATCGACGTGGCTGCGCAGCAGGAATTGCGCATATTGCTCGCCATCGTCGCCGTCCATGCCGCCGCCGGGATGTCGCTGCATCTGGTAGCGCCGGTAGAGGGAATAATGCTCCTCGGCGAAATCCAGCGGACGCTCGCGCGCCGCGAGCGTCCGGTTCGCTTTCAGGCATCGCCGCTGGCTGCGGTCCGGCGAGAAGCGCTCGACCGGCACGCGCACCGGCACGCACGCCCGGCAGCCCCGGCAGGCCGGACGATAGGCGAATTCGCCGCTGCGCCGGAATCCGCGTCGGACGAGTTCTCCGTAGATTTCGGCGCCGATCAGCCGGGGCGGGATGGCCACGCGCGAGACGGCCTGCCTGCCAGGCAGATAGCCGCATGGGTAGGGCGCCGTGTCGTGGAAGCACGGCGGCGTCCGTGGGAAGCCGGGGTCATCGAGGCGCGCCATTCCGCCTGCTCCCGCCTATTCCCACTCGCGCCTGGCCGCGTCCGCGGGCCAACGTCCGCACAGGGGCGGGATGGCCGTGAGCATCCGCAAGCCATGAATGAAGTCGTCGCGCGGTATCTCGCGGGCGCCGAGCGAAGCCAGATGCCTGGTATTCATCTGACAGTCGATCATCCCGAACCCCTGTTGAGCGAGGAAGCGCGACAGATGGGCGGCGGCGATCTTCGAGGTGTCGGTGACGCGCGCGAACATCGATTCCCCGTAGAACATCTTGCCGATGGCGATTCCGTACAGGCCGCCGGCGAGTTTTCCGTCGATCCAGGTCTCGACCGAATGGGCGTAGCCAAGCTCGTGCAGCCGGAGGTACGCCGCCCGGATTTCGGGCGTGATCCACGTTCCCGTCTGGTCGGGCCGCGGGGATCTGGCGCAGGCGTCGATGACGGCGCCGAAGCGGGTATCCAGGCGCACCTGGTAGTGGTTTTTGCGCAAGGCCCTGCGCAAGGAGCGCGAAATCCTGAATTCGGCGGGAAAAAGCACCATGCGTGGATCGGGACTCCACCAGAGGATGGGTTCGCCCGGCGAATACCAGGGAAAAATGCCATGGATGTAGGCTCGGACGACGCTTTGCGGAGTCAGGTCGCCGCCGGCGCAGAGCAGGCCGTTCGGCTCGCTCAGGGCGAGTTCGAGCGGCGGAAAGCTATCGGTGTTTCCAAGCCAGGGGATCATCGCTGGGCAAGCGAGGCGAAGCCGGCAAAGGAATGATTCTAATGCGGATCAAGGTCCCACGATCCGGCGCGCGCCGTTGTAGCGTTTTGCCCAGTAGCTCTTGCTCATGTCCTCGACCCGGACTTCGCCGCCGGCGCGCGGAGCGTGCATGAAATGATTGTCGCCCAGATAGATGCCGACGTGCGAAAAGGCGCGGCGCATGGTGTTGAAGAAAACCAGATCGCCGGGCTGCAATTCGTTTCTATCGACCTTGTCGCCGATCTTGCTTTGCTCCCTGACCGTTCTTGGCAGCAGTGTGCCCAGGGCATCGCTGAACACGAACTGCACGAAACCGCTGCAATCGAGCCCGTTGTCCGGATGGGCGCCGCCTCGGCGATAGCGGATTCCGACGAGCTCCAGGCCCTTGAGGATCAGATCCTGCGCGCGGTTGGTGTAGCGCTCGAACAGTGACGGCTCCTCATTGGCCTCGGACAGGGTTTGCCCGGCCGCCGGCGCGGCGCCGCACAGGAAAAGGACGACCGCCGAAAGCGGGATGATGAAAATTCTGTGACGCGACATGGGGCGGCAATGTAAAATAAAAACAGGCAGTTGTAAACCAGTCTTCCAGCAATTTCGACAATTCGCGTCTTTGCGACCCCCGCGTCGAAAACGGCGTTTTCCCCTACAATGATGGATTCGTTCAGCAAGAATCGAAAGAATGCCATGAAGCGTTTCCGGTGCCTGGCCGCGGTTCTGTCGCTTGCCTTCGCCCTGCCGGGCGAGGCCGCGCCGGCGCCTTGGTACAAGTGGCGGGGCGCCAGCGGGGAAACGGTCTGCGCGCAGACTTCGCCGGGGCCGGGATGGGTCCGGCTGAAGGCAGCCTACGTCGATCCGCGCTGCCAGCGCCGCGACCAGCGCGCGACCGGGAAAACGGGCACGAAGAATGCCAAATGACTCCGAGCCGGTCGCCTTGAGCGACAGGAAGAATACGCTTCTCGCCGAGTGCATGCTGTTGCTCGTCGCCCTGCTGTGGGGCATGAATCCGCCGATCATCAAGCTGGGCCTGCAGCATCTTTCTCCATGGCCCTACAACGTGGCGCGCATGGCCGTCGGCAGCCTCTTCGCCGTGCTGGTGCTGATGCTGTCGGGCAGCTACCGCCGGCCCTCGCGCGCGGACCTATGGCGCTTGCTGCGCATCAGCATTTTCGGTTTCTTTCTTTTCCAGATGCTCTATACCGAAGGTATCCACCGGACCACTTCGGGCAACGTGGCGTTCATGGGATGCCTGCTGCCGGTATACGTGCTGCTGCTCAACCGCTTCTATGGGTTCGACACGATCAATCGCGCCGTGCTGATCGGCATCGCCTGCTCGCTGGCGGGGGTTGTCCTGATCGTGCTCGGCACCGGACAGGAACTGAGCCTGGCGGGCGAGCACCTGGCCGGCGCGCTGATGATTCTCGGAGCGCAGGCCGGCTATGCCTATTACACGGTGTTTTCCCGGGAATTGCTGGGGCGTTATTCCACCTATCAGGTGACGACCTCGCTGATGGTCATCACCACCATTCTGATGACGGCGGTGTCCTTGCCGGAAATGAAGGGCGTGGCATGGTCGGAATTGCCGCTCCCGGCCTGGGGGAGCATCGTCTATGCGGGCGTGCTCGGGATGTGCCTCGCCAATTTTCTGTGGATCTGGGGCGCCGGGGTGATCGGTAGCGCGCGCACGTCGGTGTTCAACAACGTGACTCCCGTATTCGCCGTGATTACCGCGTATTTCATGCTCGGCGAAACCTTCGGTCTGCTGCAGACCATCGGCGCCGTCTGCGTGCTGGGCGGCGTTTACATCACGCGCCATCGCGAGCGTTTCGGAGCGCGCCGGAAGTAGCCCCTCGTGGGCAAAAAAAATCCCGAATGGTCAGGATTCGGGATTCAAAGCCCATCGTGGCGATGGGTCTCAGGGAAGTACGGTCAGCCAGTGGATGGGTGCATTAGAAAGGACCGGACAGTCGCAAACCACACCCCAAGCCGATTTTTTTTGGTCTGTCCGGCGCGTGAATCGGCGCCTCACGCCCCGGCGCCGCGCGCGGCCCGGCGCAGCCGGTCGGCGACGGCGGCCCAGTCCGGGCCGGTCGGGACGTCTTCGGCGAGAATGAGGTCGTTGCCGGCCCGATCGAGCTCGCGCAGGGCGGCGTAAAGGCCGCGCGCATAAGCTTGCGGCTCGTCCGGCAAACGGCGGCGCGAATGGGTCGGCAGTTGGACGGGGCTGCGCGACAGCAGGCCGCAGCGCCGGCCCTGGGCCGACGCTTGCTCGACGGCCCGGAGCAAGTCCCCGGAAGCGACCAGCCGCATCGCGGTGCGCGGCGCGTAGTGGCCACGGAGCGAGCCGGACACGCGCGGGGTGCCGGCGGCATCCCGCGCGCCATCCGGCGATTCGGGGCGTTCGCCGATGGCGTCCTCGATCTGTCCGGGCGTGATGTGTCCGGGACGCAACAGGCGCGGCGGCAGGCCGGGGCGCGAGAAGTCGACGATCGTCGATTCGATGCCGACCTCGCAGGCGCCGCCGTCGAGCACCAGGGCGACGGCATCGCCCAGCTCCTCGCGCACGTGCGCGGCGTCGGTGGGGCTGATGCGGCCGAAGCGGTTGGCCGAGGGCGCGGCGATGCCGCACCGGCCGCCGCGTCCGCCGCCCGCCCGCGCATAGGCGGAAAGCAGCGCGAGCGCCAGCGGATGCGCCGGCACGCGCAGCCCGACGGTTTCCTGTCCGCCGGTGACGGCGCGGGGCACGTCCGGGGAGCGCGCCAGAATCAGGGTCAGCGGCCCCGGCCAGAAGGCTTCCGCGAGTTTCCGCGCCGCCGGAGGAATGTCGCGCGCCCATTGCTCCAGATGGCCGGCGCCGGGCAGGTGGACGATCAGCGGATGATCGGCCGGGCGGCCCTTGGCGGCGAATATCCTGGCCAGCGCCGCGGGGTTGGCGGCGTCGGCGCCCAGGCCATACACCGTCTCGGTCGGGAAGGCGACCAGTTCTCCCGCTTGCAGCAGCCGGACGGCCTCTTCCAGATCCGCGGAGGCGGGAATCATCGTCGGGCCGGACTCAAGGCAGATCGGGCAGGGTCTTGGCCAACACCCTCGCCGTCTGGCCGGCGCGGAAATCGGAGAGCCTGGCGGCAAGGCCGGCGTCCGCGAGCGCCAGCAGGGCCGCCGAGAACAGCGCGGCATTGGCGGCGCCGGCTTCACCGATGGCGAAGGTGGCGACGGGGATGCCCGCCGGCATCTGTACCATGGAGAGCAGCGAATCCAGCCCTTGCAGGTGCCTGGACGGCATCGGCACGGCCAGTACCGGGAGTTCCGTCTTTGCCGCCAGCATGCCCGCCAGATGCGCGGCGCCGCCCGCGGCGCCGATCAGCACCTTGAGGCCGCGCTGCCGGGCCGTCGCCGCGTAGTCCAGCGCGGCGTCCGGCGCGCGGTGCGCGGACAACACCCTGGCCTCGTAGGGAATGCCGAATTTCGCCAGCATTTCGGCGCAGGCGCGCATCACCGGCCAGTCGCTGTCCGATCCCATCACGATGCCGACGAGGGCTTGATTTGACATGGATGTCTCCGAGGATTGAAATCAACCTGGAAAGCGGGAATCCGGATCGTTCCGGCGCGTGGCGCCAAGTATCGCCAGCCAGCGATGATGGCGCGAGCGTGGGACAAACAGGCGTCGCTTCGCTCCGGAGGAGCGGCCCCCTCTCCCGGCCTTCGGCCACCCTCTCCCCCTGCGGGGGGCGAGGGGAAAGGAAGTGGCGAGGTTTCTCCCCTCCGCAGACGCTTGGCCTTCCTCCGCAGCCGCCTGCTCTCCTCCCGCAGCCGCTTGCTTTTCCCCGTAGCCGCTTGCTTTCCCCACAACCGCTTGCTTTCCCCACAACCGCTTGCTTTCCCCTCCCCCGCCTGGCGGGGGAGGGTGCCCCGGCAGGGGCGGGAGAGGGCGCCGTCCCTCCGGCACAGCCGCAAAAATGTCGTTTCCGATGCCATTTGAAATCACCCCACGGAGGAGAGGTAAAAAGACCGGAAAAGCCTGCCATCACAGACCTTGAACT
>JAITIQ010000006.1 GCA_031279425.1 Accumulibacter sp. | reverse complement strand
GTCTGCGATCAGCGGTTTCGTCGCTTCCTCAGAACCTGTTCATGATCTGGGTAGATCAGAAGACAGAAAAGTCAGCGGCGCTTCGCGCCGTTTATCAGGACTGGATTGCCGCGGGCCTTCGGCCTCCGCAATGACGCCTCAGCCCGTCATTGCGAGGAGCGTAGCGACGCGGCAATCCATGCCTTCCTCCGGCGCAGCCGCAAACTGACTGTCCTCTGTCCTCTGAATCGCCTCGGGCCTCTCGCCCTCGCCATGACGAAACTTCCGGTTCCCCTCGCCCCCGCAGGGGGAGAGGGTGGCCTAAGGCCGGGAGAGGGGGGAGCCAAGCCTCCGGCGCGAAGCGCCGCGGTTTTCTCTGTGGTGAGGAGTGGACGGGCGTCCCGTTCCTTCTTCCTTTGTCCAGCGGCGCTCTCGCGCCGGAGGGAACGACGCCCTCTCCCGCCCCTGCGGGGCACCCTCCCCCGCAGAGCGGGGGAGGGGAACGCTTCCCGACCCGTCATGGCTCGGGTTGCGCGACGCGGCAACCCAGAGGACGGAGGACAGTCGGTTTGCGGCGGCGCCGGTTCTGAGGACGGAGTACCGAGGACGGATGGATTGCCACGTCGCTCCGCTCCTTGCAAGTATTTGATAATGATACGTTTCATGCTTTTTCCTGGGACTGATTGAGGGAGATTTATAATTTCGCCATGGTTTCCGTCGTGCATTCCGTCGCCGCCCAGAGCGATCTTGAGCACACCCTGCAAGCCCTGTGCGCCGGGCTTTCCCGGGAAGACTCGGAGCGCGTCTGCCAGGCGGTCGGATTCGCCCAATCGATCTACGGCGATCAGGCGCTCGGCAGCGGCGAGGGCATCTGGCATCACGCGCAGGGCATGGCGCTCATCCTCGCCGCCGGCTTGCGGCTCGACGCCGATTGCCGGCTGGCCGCCTTGCTGTTCGCCGTGCCGACCTGCGCCGAACACGGTCTGGAACAGCTCGGGAATCGCTTCGGCGGGGCGGCGGCGCGCCTGGTGGATGGCATCTTCCGGCTCCATCGCATGCGCCCGATCCAGCGCGGCTTCGTCGCGCATTCGAGCGAGAGCGGCGAGCAGGCTCCCGACGAAATGAGGGCGCAGATCGAGGTTCTGCGCAAAATGTTCCTGGCCGTCGTCGAGGATATCCGGGTGGTGCTGCTCCGGCTCGCTTCGCGCACGCAGACGCTGCGCCATTACGCCAACGCTCCGGACGATCTGCGCGTCCAGGTGGCGCGCGAGACGCTGGAATTGTATTCGCCGCTGGCCAATCGCCTGGGTGTCTGGGAACTGAAGTGGGAGCTGGAGGATCTGTCGTTCCGCTTTCTCCATCCGGACATCTACAAGAGGATCGCCCGCCAGCTCGACGAGAAACGCGCCGAACGCGAGCAGTTCATCGCCGACGCCGTGCTGCGCCTCAAACGCGAGCTCGCGGCAGTGGGCATCGCCGACGCGGAAGTGTGCGGGCGGCCCAAGCACATCTACAGCATCTGGAACAAGATGCGCAAGAAAGACGTCGAGTTCTCCGAGGTGTACGACGTGCGCGCGCTGCGCGTGATCGTCGAGGAGGTCAGGGACTGCTATGCCGCGCTGGGCATCGTGCACAATCTATGGACGCCGATCCCCAGGGAATTCGACGACTACATCTCGAACCCCAAGGGCAACGACTACCGTTCGTTGCATACGGCCGTCTCATGCCCGGACGGGCGCGCGCTCGAAGTGCAGATCCGCACGCGCGAGATGCACCGGCACGCCGAGCTCGGCGTGGCCGCCCACTGGCGCTACAAGGAAGGCGCGCGCGCTTCGGCGGACGGCGGCTATGACGAAAAGATCGCCTGGCTGCGCCAGCTGCTGGTGTGGAAGAACGAAGTCTCGGATTCGTCCGACTGGGTCCGGCGCTACAAGGAAGCCGCGCTCGACGAGACGATCTACGTGCTGACGCCGCAGGGACGCGTGCTGGATCTGCCGCGCGGCTCGACCCCGATCGACTTTGCCTACCGCGTGCATACCGACCTCGGTCATCGCTGCCGCGGAGCGAAAGTCGACGGCGCCCTGGTCACGCTCAACACGCCGCTTTCCACCGGGCAGCGCGTCGAAATCATCGCCGCCAAGCAGGGCGGGCCCTCGCGCGACTGGCTCAATACCGCGCTCGGCTTTCTGCTCACGCACCGCGCGCGGGCCAAGGTGCGCCAGTGGTTCTCCAGCCAGGCGCTGGAGCAGTCGGTGGCCGACGGGCGGGCGATCGTGGCGCGCGAATTGCAGCGCCTGGGCGAGACGAGTCTCAAGCTGGACGAGCTCGCCGCGCGGCTGGGTTTTGCCAAGAGCGACGAATTGTTCGTCGCGGTGGCGCGGGCGGACGTCACCCTGCGCCAGATCCAGACGGCGGTGCGCGGCGGCGAAGCGCAGCCCGGAGAGGAAAAGCCGGCGGCGGAAACCCCGGTGAAGAAGCGCAAGGGGAGCGGCAGCGGCGAAAACGGCATTCTGATCGTCGGCATCGACAAGCTGCTGACCCAGCTCGCCGGGTGCTGCAAGCCCGTGCCGCCGGATCCGATCGCCGGCTTCGTCACGCGCGGCAAGGGCGTCTCGATCCACCGCGCCGATTGCCGCAACTTCGCCAAGCTGGCGGCGACGCAGCCCGAGCGCGTCATCGAAACCGCCTGGGGGGCGGCAGGCGAAGGCGTTTTCGCGGTCGACATCGTGGTCGAGGCCGTCGACCGGCAGGGGCTGCTGCGCGACGTCTCGGAGGTGCTGGCCAGGGAGAAGATCAACGTGATCGCGGTCAGCACCCTGTCCAAACGGGGCAGCGCGAACATGCGCTTCACCGGCGAGGTGAGGAACCTGGCCCAGCTCCGGCAGGCGCTGAAGGCGCTGCGGGAGGTGAAGGGCGTGGTCGGCGCGCGGCGGACGTGACGAGGCGCCCGGCCATGACGAGTGTCGTATGACGCGCATCAGTCTGTCGATGCGCCCTGAGCGATCTCCGCATCGAAAGCGGTTCCAGCCGCCGTCGATCGGTTCATCGAACTTCCGTCATCCCGGCTTGCGCCGGAATGACGGAATCCGTTCCGAAGTCCTCAGTCGGCCTGCTTGCGCAGGAAGGCGGGGATCTCCAGCCGGTCGACGCCGCTCGCGGCGGGCGCCTCGCCGGCCGTGTTGCGCGTCCGGCGCACCACCGCCGGCTCGCTGGACAAGGCCTTGAAGTCGATGTCGCCGCCGCCGTAGAAACCGTCGGTGCCGGTGGCGATGGGCGTGCTGATCACCTCGAACGGCTGGCGCTTGGCCCTGGGCTGGCCAAGGCCCGTGGCGACGACGGTCACGCGCAGATCGTCTTCCATGGCGTCGTCGTATACGGCGCCGAAAATGATGTGAGCATCGTCGGCGGCGAACCCGCGCACGGTATTCATGATCTCATCCACTTCCTTCATTTTCAGGCTGTGCGAGGCGGTGATGTTGACCAGCACGCCCCGGGCGCCGGAAAGGCTGATGCCCTCGAGCAGCGGCGAGGCGACCGCCTGCTCGGCGGCCAGGCGCGCGCGGTCGACGCCCGAAGCCGAGGCCGAGCCCATCATGGCCATGCCCATCTCGCTCATCACCGTGCGCACGTCCTCGAAATCGACGATGACCAGCCCCGGCGAGTTGATGATCTCGGCAATGCCGCCGACCGCGTTGCGCAGCACGTTGTCGGCGGCCTTGAAGGCGTCCAGCATCGATACGTCGTCGCCGAGCACTTCCTTCAGCTTGTCGTTGAGCACGACGATCAGCGAATCGACGTGCTTCTGCAATTCGACGATGCCGGCTTCGGCGATCTTGATGCGCCTGCCTTCCCAGGAGAAGGGCTTGGTCACCACGGCGACGGTCAGCAGACCCATTTCACGGGCCACCTCGGCGACGATCGGCGCCGCGCCGGTGCCCGTGCCACCGCCCATGCCGGCGGTGATGAAGACCATGTGCGCGCCCTCCAGCGCCTGGGCGATCCGCTCGCGTTCGCTGATCGCCGCGTCGCGGCCGGCTTCGGGCTTGGCGCCAGCGCCGAGCCCGGTCTTGCCCAGACGCAGTTTCTTCTGCGCCACACTGAGCTTCAAGGCTTTCACGTCGGTGTTGGCGGCGATGAACTCGACACCCTTCACGCCTTCGCGAATCATGTGATTGACCGCGTTGCCGCCGGCCCCGCCGACACCGATCACCTTGATCACGGTCTCGAAGTCGCTGATGGCGTCTTCCTTTTCGATGATTTCAAACATGGTCTTTCCTCCGCAAAAAAAACTGAACGTCAAAAATTCTTCTCGAACCAGGATTTCATCCTGCTGAAAATCTGTTTCATGTCGCGCGTCTCGCGCACCTTCAGCCCGCGCTTCCTCTGCGTGGCCGCTTCCAGCAGCAGGCCGTGCGCGGTGGCGAAGGCCGGCGAGCGGATGACCTCGGCCAGCGCGCCGTGATATTTGGGAACGCCGAGCCGCACCGGCTGGTGGAACACTTCCTCGCCCAATTCGATCATGCCGGGCATGACCGACGCACCGCCGGTCAGCACGATGCCCGACGAGAGCACTTCCTCGAAACCCGAGCGGCGCAATTCCGCCAGGACCAGCTCGAACAGTTCCTCGACGCGTGGCTGGACGACGTCGGCCAGCGCGCGGCGCGAAAGCTTGCGCGAAGGCCGGTCGTCGACGCCCGCCACGTCGATCACCTCCTCGGGATCGGCCAGGCCGGACAGCGCGTAGCCGAACTTGCACTTGAGGTCCTCGGCCTCGCGCGTCGGCGTCCTGAGCGCCATGGCGATGTCGTTGGTGATCTGGTCGCCGGCGATCGGAATGACCGAGGTATGGCGAATCGCGCCCTGCGTCCAGACCGCGAGGTCGGTGGTGCCGCCGCCGATGTCGACCAGGCACACGCCGAGATCCTTTTCGTCCTCCGAGAGCACGGCGTAGGAGGACGCCAAGGGTTGCAGCACCAGGTCGTTGACTTCCAGTCCGCAGCGGCGCACGCACTTCACGATGTTCTGCGCCGCCGATACCGCGCCGGTGACGATGTGCACCTTCACTTCCAGGCGGAAACCGCTCATGCCGATCGGTTCGCGGACGCCGTCCTGGTCGTCGATGATGAATTCCTGGGTGAGGATGTGCAGGATTTCCTGATCGGCCGGGATCTTCTTCGCGCCCGCCATCTCGATGACCCGCTCGACATCCATGGCGGTGACTTCCTGGTCCTTGATCTTCACCATGCCGTTGGAGTTGAAGCTGCGGATGTGGCTGCCGGCGATTCCCGTGTAGACGTTCTTGACCTCGCAGTCGGCCATCAGCTCGACTTCCTCGATGGCGCGCGAGATCGTCGCCACGGTGTCCTCGATATTGACCACCACGCCTTTTTTCAGCCCGCGCGAATCCTGCAGGCCGCGGCCGATGACGTTGATCCGCTCATCCGGAGTGATCTCCGCCACCAGCGCCAGAACCTTGGTCGTGCCGATATCGAGGCCGACGATGATTTCCTTGTTTTCCCTGCTCATGGTCTTCCTTCGCTCTCACTTTCCGGCGAGGCGGCCGCGCCCGTTCTCAGCGCGAATCCGTTCGGATAGCGCATATCCACCGCCTCCGGCCGTCTCCCGCCCGCCGTCAGGATTGCCGGGTAGAACTCGACGAAGCGCTCCAGGCGTTCGCGGATCGGCGCCCCGGCCTGCTGCCGGCCGAGCTCGACGATCATTCCGTCGTCCAGCGCAAGCCGCAGCGCCAGGCGCCTGGATACGGACAATTCGCGCGGCGCGCGCCCGATCCTGCGCATGAAATCCCGGGCCAGCCGGTAGGTATCGAGCATCTCCGGCACGAAGTTCGCCGGCCCGCTGAAAACCGGCAGCGCCTCCTGCGCCGCCGCGCTCATGCCGGCCATGAAAATCTCGCCGTGCGAATTCACCAGCCACCCGTCCGCCCGGCCCCAGGAGGCCACCGGCACGTGCTCCTCCAGGCTCAGCTCGATGCTCGCCGGCCACCTGCGCCGCGCTTCCACCCGCCGCACCCAGGGCAGCCGTTCCAGGGATTTCCTCAGCGCCTCCAGGTCGACGCTGAAGAAGTTGCCGCGCAGGCTGCCGTACAGCGAATGCTCGATCTCGTCGCGCCGCACCTCGCGCAGCGGGCCCGCCACCGTCACGCCGCGGATCGGAAAGAGCGGCAGGCGCGCCACGCCGACCGCCATGGCCACCAGCAGGGCCGCCGCTCCCGCCGTGAGCAGCAGGTCCGCCACGTCCATCATCAATTGCGGCCGATTCCACATCGATCATCCCGGACAGTCATCCCAAGGCGGCCAGCGACAGCACGCGCACGACCAGTTGTTCGTAGGACAGGCCCGTCGCCCGCGCGGCCATCGGCACGAGCGAATGGCCGGTCATCCCCGGCGAGGTGTTGACCTCCAGAAAGTACGCATCCCCCTCGCCGTCCATCAGAAAATCGACCCGCCCCCAGCCGCGGCATCCCAGCACGCGGAAGGCTTCCAGCGCTTGTCGCCGAAGCTCCCGCTGGCGCGCCTCGGGCAGGTCGCAGGGGCACAGGTAGCGGGTGTCGTCGCGCAGATATTTGGCCTCGTAATCGTAAAAATCCGCGGCCGTCACGATATGGATGATCGGCAGCGCCTCGTCGCCGAGGATGGCGACGGTATATTCGCCGGCGACGATGCCGCGCTCGGCGAGCACCGGCGAACCGTGCCGCGCCGCTTCCGCGCAGGCCGCGCGCAGGCCGCCGGGCGCGCTCACCTTGACGACGCCGATCGACGAGCCTTCGCACGCCGGCTTGACGAAGAGCGGCAGCCCGAGCCGCGCCTCGACCGCGGTGAAATCGCTTCCCTCGTCGATGAGCGCGAATTCCGGCACGGGCAGACCAAAGGAACGCCACAAGAGTTTGGTCCGCCACTTGTCCATGCCGATTGCCGAAGCCATCACGCCGCTCCCGGTATACGGAATGCCCAGGAGTTCCAGCGCGCCCTGGATCGTTCCATCTTCGCCGTGACGTCCGTGCAGGGCGATGAACGCGCGGTCGAAGGTCCTGATCTCGCCGAGCTCGCGTTTGGCCGGGTCGAAGGCGTGCGCGTCGACGCCCTGCCGGCGCAGGGCTTCGAGCACGCCCGCGCCGCTCGAGAGCGAGACTTCACGCTCGGCGGAATCGCCGCCGAAGAGAACCGCCACTTTGCCGAAGTCAGGCATATGCAAACCCTTGGGAAAATGAAATTGCCAAAACCATTAACCACGGAGGCACGGAGACACGGAGAAAAACATAGAAACCCCTTTCATAACCTCATTCTTCGAATGCCGTCTTTCAGCACGGGAACGTTGAAATTCAAAAGCAATCCGGTCGAAAAGCCGCCGAGACGAAGGCAGGTGAGGAGTTGAGCTTCATGCAACGGAAGCAAGCGTTCAACAGCCTTCAGCTCAACGACGACTTCGCCCCTGACGACGAGATCGAGGCGACACCCGACATCCAGGCGGAGACCCTTGTATTCGACAGGAAGCTCCACCTGACTTGAAAATTGCAATCCACAAAGGCCAAACTCGACACACAGGCACTCCTCATAAACCGATTCAAGCAAGCCAGGCCCCAAGGCACGATGCACTTCAATCGCCGCGCCGATGATTTGCTCGGTCAACAAATCTTTCCGCGCCCCTGTGTTCATGACTCTTCCCGTTTCATGGTTCCCCCCGTTTCAAGCCAATTTCCCCGGCACGCCGCCGATCGAGCCGGCGCCCATGGTGATGACCACGTCGCCGTCGCGGACGGCGTCCAGGATCGCGCGCGGCACCTCGTCGATGTTTTCGACGAAGACCGGATCGACGCGCCCGGCGACGCGCAGCGCGCGCGCGAGCGCGCGGGCGTCGGCGGCGACAATCGGCGCCTCGCCGGCGGCGTAGACCTCGGTCAGGATCAAGGCATCGACCGAACCGAGCACGCCGACGAAATCCTCGAAGCAGTCGCGCGTGCGGGTGTAGCGGTGCGGCTGGAAGGCGAGCAGCAGCCGCCGGCCCGGGAAGGCGCCGCGCGCCGCGGCGATGGTCGCGCGCATCTCCGCCGGATGATGGCCGTAGTCGTCGATCAGCGTGAAGCTTCCGCCCGCCGGCGCGGCCGCTTCGCCGCAGCGCTGGAAGCGCCGTCCGACGCCGGTGAATTCCGAGAGCGCCCGGACGATCGCCGCGTCGGGCACGTTGAGCTCGCTGGCCACGGCGATCGCCGCCAGCGCGTTTTGCACGTTGTGCATGCCCGGCAGGTTCAGCGTCACCGGAAAGCGCGTCATGCCGCCGTTCGCGCGCACGCAATCGAAGCGCATGCGAACGCCTTCGGCCCGCACGTTCTCCGCGCGCACGTTGGCCGGCTCTTCCAGGCCGTAGCTGACAAGCTGCTTCGCCACCCGCGGCATGATCTCGCGCACGTTCGGATCGTCGGCGCAGAGCACGGCGACGCCGTAGAACGGCAGGCGTTGCAGGAAATCGACGAAGGCGTCCTTCAATCGCCCGAAGTCGTGCCCGTAGGTGTCCATGTGGTCGGCGTCGATGTTGGTGACCACCGAAATCACCGGCGACAGGTACAGGAAGGAGGCGTCCGACTCGTCGGCCTCGGCCACCAGGTAATCGCCCGAGCCGAGGCGGGCGTTGGCGCCGGCGGCATTGAGCCGGCCGCCGATGACGAAGGTCGGGTCCAGGCCGCCCGCGGCCAGGATCGAGGCCACCAGGCTGGTGGTCGTCGTCTTGCCGTGCGTGCCGGCCACGGCGATGCCCTGCTTCAAGCGCATCAGTTCGGAGAGCATCTGGGCGCGCGGCACCAGCGGAATCCCGCGCGCGCGCGCCGCCACGACTTCGGGATTGTCCTCGCCGACCGCGGTCGACACCACCACGGCGTCGGCCATGCCGACGTTTTCCGCGGCATGGCCGGCGCACACGCGGATTCCCAGGCCGGCGAGCCGACGCGTCACGGCGGTCTCGGCCCAGTCGGAGCCGCTGATCGCGTACCCCAGGTTGGCGAGCACTTCGGCGATGCCGCTCATGCCCGAGCCGCCGATGCCGACGAAATGGATGTTCCTGATCCTGTGCTTCATGCCTTGCACATCTCCTCGCAGGCGCGCGCCACCGTTTCGGCCGCTCCGGGCTTGGCCAGCGCGCGCGCGCATTCGGCCATTCCCAGCAAGCGTTCACGCGCCAGGCTCGCGATCCGCGCCACCGCTTCCGGCGTCATTTCGCCTTGCGGCAGCAGGATGGCGGCGCCCGCCTCCGACAGGAATCTGGCGTTCCTCGTCTGGTGGTCGTCCACCGCGTGCGGAAACGGCACCAGAACGCCGGCGAGGCCCGCCGCGGCGAGTTCGGCGACGGTCAGCGCGCCGGCGCGGCACAGCGCCAGATCGGCCCAGGCGTAGGCGCCGGCCATGTCCTCGATGAAGGCCACGCAATCGGCGCGCACGCCCGCCGCCGCGTAGCTGGCCGCGAGCGCCGCCAGATGCTTCTCCCCGGCCTGATGGAGGACCATTGGCCGCTTTTCTTCGGGGATCAGCGCGAGACCCCTGGGCACCGCCTCGTTGATCGCCGCGGCGCCCAGGCTGCCGCCGAGCACCAGCAGACGCAAATTACCCTCGCGCCCGGCGAAGCGCGCCGCCGGCTCGGGCAGCCCGGCGATTTCCACGCGCACCGGATTGCCGGCCCAGTGGCTTTTCGGCAGGGCCTCCGGGAAGCCGCACAGGATGCGGTCGGCGACCAGGGCGAGCACGCGGTTGGCGAGGCCCGCGATCGAATTCTGCTCGTGGATCACCAGCGGGCGGCCCAGCAGCGCGGCCATCATGCCGCCTGGAAAGCTCACGTAGCCGCCCATGCCGAGCACGACGCCGGGCGCGATCCGGCGAATCTGGCGCAAGGCCTGCCAGAAGCCGGAGAGCAGGTTGAACGGCAGCAACAGCTTGCGCAGGAAGCCCTTGCCGCGCAGCGCGGCAAAGCGGATCCAGGCCATTTCGTAGCCGCGCGAAGGCACCGCGCGCGCCTCGAAGCCGTCCGGATTGCCCATCCACACGATTTTCCAGCCGCGTCCGCGCAGGATGTCGGCCACCGCGAGACCGGGGAAGACGTGCCCGCCCGTGCCGCCGGCCAGGACGAGGAGGGTTTTGCTCATAATTTGGCCCCCCGCATCAATTGGCGATTTTCCCAATCCACCCGCAGCAGGATCGCCAGCGCCACGCAGTTGGCGAGGATGCTGGAACCGCCGAAGCTCATCAGCGGCAGGGTCAGGCCCTTGGTCGGCAGCAAGCCCATGTTCACCCCCATGTTGATGAAGCCCTGCACGCCGATCCAGACGCCGATGCCCTGCGCCACCAGCCCCGGATGGACCCGGTTGAGCGCGATGCATTGCCGACCGATGACGAAGGCGCGCTGCACCAGCAGGCCGAACAGGACGACGATCGTGGCGACGCCGACGAAACCCAGTTCCTCGGCGATGACCGCGAGCAGGAAGTCGGTGTGCGCTTCGGGCAGGTAGAAGAGTTTCTCGACGGAAGCGCCCAGGCCCACGCCGAACCATTCGCCGCGCCCGAAGGCGATCAGCGCGTGCGAAAGCTGGTAGCCGCGTCCGAAGGCGTCCGCCCACGGATCCATGAAACCGAAGATGCGGTCGCGCCGGTAGGGCGAAACGACGATCAGGACGGCGAAAGCCGTCACCAGCACGGCAATCAGCAGGGCGAACAGGCGGGCGCGCATGCCGCCCAGGAACAGGATGCCGGCGGAGATGGTGACGATCACCACGAAGGCGCCGAAATCCGGTTCCTTCAAAAGCAGCACGCTGATCATGACCATCACGCCGGCCATCGGCAGGAAGGCCTTCTTCAGGTCGTGTATGTGCGGCATCTTGCGCACGGTGTAATCGGCGGTATAGAGCACGGCGAAGAGTTTCATCAGTTCCGACGGCTGCAGGTTGACCACCCCCAACGGCAGCCAGCGGCGCGCGCCGTTCACTTCGCGGCCGATGCCCGGCACCAGCACCAGCGCCAGCAGGACGAAACCGGCGACGAACAGCCATGGTGAAATTTTCTGCCAGATGCGCAGGGGCAGCTGGAAAGCCAGGCCGCCGGCGATCAGGCCGACGACCAGGAAGACGCTGTGCCGGATCAGGAAATAGGCGGGCTGTCTGCCGGTGTATTGACTGGCCTCGGCGATGGCGATCGACGCCGAATAGACCATCACCGTGCCCAACAGCAGCAGGATCGTGCCGCTCCACAGCAGGGCCGGATCGACCTCCGCGGGCAGGCGCCGCCGGGCGTCGAGATCGGGCACCATCAGCGCGCCTCCGTTTCGAGCGCCCGCACCAGGCCGGCGAACACCTCGGCGCGGTGGGCGTAGTCGCGGAACATGTCGAAGCTCGCGCAGGCCGGCGAGAGCAGTACGGCGTCGCCCGGCCGCGCGGCGGACGCGCACCAGCGCACGGCGTCTTCCAGATCGCGGCAATGGCGCGTCGCGGCGCCGCAGCCGTCGATGGCCCGCCCGATCGGCGCCGCGTCGCGCCCGATCAGCGCCACGGCGCGGGCGTGTTCGGCGAGCGCCGGCTTCAAGGGCGAGAAATCCTGATTCTTGCCCTCGCCGCCGAGGATCAGCGCGACCCTGCACCCCAGGCCCCGCAGCGCGGCCAGCGTCGCGCCGACGTTGGTGCCCTTGGAATCGTCGTAATAGGCAACGCCCCGGATCCTTGCCACCAGTTCCACGCGATGCGGCAGACCCCGGAAGGCCCTGAGCGCGGGCAATACCCGCCGGGCTTCCACGCCCAGGGCGCGGCAGAGCGCGAGCGCCGCCATGGCGTTGGCCGCGTTGTGCAGACCCTGGATCGGCAGTTCGTCGAGGCCGATCAGGCGTTCCTCGCCAAGGAAAATGGCCTCGCCGTCGAGTCCATAGTGGCGCGCGCGCGGTGGAGGCGTCAGACCGAAGGTCGATACGCCGGGATTTTCCATCGCCAGCGCCAGCGCCGCGGGCAGTTCCGCGCCCACGCCGCCGGGCGCGGGATCGGGCGCGCCAACGCCGAAGATCATGCTGCGCTCGTCGTCGCGGTTGAGCACGCGCGCGGTCGAGGCGTGGGTGAAAACGCGCGCCTTGGCGCGGGCGTAGTCGTCGAACGAGGCGTAGCGGTCGAGATGGTCTTCGCTGAGATTGAGCAGCGCCGCGGCGTCGGCTTTCAGCGACCGGGTCGTTTCGAGCTGGAAGCTGGACAGTTCGAGCACCCAGACCTGCGGCAGGCGATGGTCTTCGAGCAACGCCATCAGCGCGTCGAGCGCCGACGGCGAGATGTTGCCGCAGGCCACGGCGCCGATGCCCGCCGAGTTGAGCAGGTGCGCGGTCAGCGCCGTGGTCGTGGTCTTGCCGTTGCTGCCGGTGATGGCGATCACCCGGCTGTCCGGCGCGTGGCGGCGGATGCCCTGGGCGAACAACTCGATCTCGGAGAGCACCGGCACGCCGCGCGCGATGGCCGCCCCCACCTGCGGCGTTCGCACGGGCACGCCGGGCGAGATGGCAATGCAGTCGGCATCGGCGAAGGCGGCCTCGGAAAACGGCCCGGCCAGCAGTTCCACGGGCATGGCGCGCAGGGCTTCGGCGTTGGGCGGCGCCGTCCGGCTGTCGGCGACGCGCACGGCGGCGCCCTGGCGGACGAGCCACCTGGCCATGGCCAGGCCGCTTTCGCCCGAGCCGAGCACCAGCGCGTGTTTACCGGAGAGTTCCATGCCCGTCAGCGAATCTTCAAGGTGGAAAGACCGACCAGCACCAGCATGATGGTGATGATCCAGAAGCGCACGACGACCTGCGTTTCCTTCCAGCCGCCGAGTTCGTAGTGGTGGTGCAGCGGCGCCATGCGGAAGATGCGCTTGCCGCCGCTGTGCCGGAAATAGAGCACCTGCGCCGCGACCGACAGCGTTTCGGCGACGAACACGCCGCCCATGATCGCCAGGACGATTTCCTGGCGCACGATCACCGCCACGGTGCCGAGCGCCGCGCCGAGCGCCAGCGCGCCGACGTCGCCCATGAACACTTCGGCCGGATAGGCGTTGAACCACAGGAAACCCAGGCCCGCGCCGGCCAGCGCCCCGAGAAACACCGCGAGTTCTCCGGCCCCCGGAATGTAGGGCAGCAGGAGGTAGCGGGAAAACACCGAACTGCCGGCGACGTAGGCGAAGACGGCGAGCGCCGTGGCGATCATCACCGCCGGCATGATGGCCAGCCCGTCGAGGCCGTCGGTCAGGTTCACCGCGTTGGAAGTGCCGACGATCACGAGATACGTGAGAACGATGAAGCCGACCGCGCCCAGCGGATAGGAGACGGTCTTGAAGAAGGGGACGATCAACTGCATCTGCGCCGGAATCGTCGCCGAGAAGGCGAGATACGCCGCCACCGCGAGGCCGAGCAGCGATTGCCAGAAATACTTCCAGCGCGCGGGCAATCCTTCCGGGTCGCGGTAGACCACCTTCCGCCAGTCGTCGACCCAGCCGATCGCGCCGTAGCCCAGCGTGACGGCCAGCACCACCCAGACGTAACGGTTTCCGAGGTCGCCCCAGAGCAGCGTGGTGACGCCGACCGAGATCAGGATCAGCACGCCGCCCATGGTCGGCGTTCCCGATTTGGCGAGGTGGGTCTGCGGCCCGTACTGGCGCACCGCCTGCCCGATCTTCTTGGCCGCCAGCCAGCGGATCACGCGCGGGCCGGAGACGAAGGAGATGATCAGCGCGGTCATCGCGGCCAGCACGGTGCGCAGCGTGATGTAATTGATCACGCCGAACCCGCGCACGTCCTGCGCGAGCCATTGCGCGAGCGCCAGCATCATGAGGGCGCCCCCCCGTCTTCGGGAGCGGTGATGATGGCGAGCACCCGCTCCATGCGCATGAAGCGCGAGCCCTTGACCAGCACGATCGTCTCGGGCGTGAGTTCGCCGAGCAGCGCGGCGGCAAGCTCCTCGAAGCGACCGAAATGCTCGCCGCCCGTGCCGAAATTTTTCGCCGCGAGCGCCGAGGATTCACCGATCGCCAGCAGCCGGTCGACCCCCTGGCTCTTGGCGTAACCGCCGATCTCGTCGTGGAACTGGCCGCCCGCCTCGCCGATCTCGCCCATGTCGCCGAGCACCAGTATCTTCCTGCCGGGATGTGCCGCCAGCACGTCGATGGCGGCGCGCAACGAATCCGGATTGGCGTTGTAGGCATCGTCCAACACCCGCGCGCCGTGCACTCCGGCGCGGCATTGCAGGCGCCCGGGAATGCCGTGAAAGTCCATGAGGCCCTGGCGCACGGCCGCCAGCGGCGCGCCAATGGCCAGCGCCGCCGCCGCCGCCGAGAGCGCGTTGCGGGCGTTGTGCGCGCCGGGCAGCTGGAGATCCACCTCGATCCGCTCGCCGCCGGACTCGATGACGACGTGGTTCTCCAGGCCGTGCGTGGCGCATCGTCCGCGCACTTCCGCCTCGCCGCCCAGGGAAAAGCACAGCCGCCGGCAGCGCGCGCTCAGGGAGCGCCACAGGCCGGCCCAGGGATCGTCGGCGCCGAAGACGGCGACGCCGTTCTCCTCCAGTTCGGCAAAGATCGCGCCCTTTTCCAGGGCGATGCGCCCGAGCGTGCCCATGCCCTCGAGGTGGGCGCGCTGGGCGTTGGTCACCAGCGCCACGGTGGGCCGGACGATGCGGGCGAGCGCGGCGATTTCGCCGGGATGACTCATGCCCATCTCGATCACCGCCGCCCGATGTTCCTCGCCGAGTCCGAGCAGGGTCAGCGGCAGGCCGATGTCGTTGTTCCGATTGCCTGCCGTGGCCAGCACGGAATCGGCGCCGAACGCCGCTCTCAGGATGGCGGCGATCATCTCCTTGCTGGTCGTCTTGCCGTTGCTGCCGGTCACGCCGATCACCGGCAGGGCGAAGCGCGAACGCCACGCGGCCGCGAGCTCGCCGAGCGCCGCGCGCGTGTCGGCAACGACGACGAGCGGCAGATCGACCTTCGAGGCGCGCAGTTTCACGGCTCCGGCGAGGTCCGTCACGGCCGCCGCCGCGCCGCGCTCCCGTGCCGCGCCGGCGAAATCGTGCCCGTCGAAACGCTCGCCGCGCAAGGCGACGAACAATTCGCCCGGAGCCACGTTCCGGCTGTCGGTGGATACGCCGAGGAAGGCCGCATCGTCGCCGTCCACGGTTCCCGACATCGCCCGCGCCGCGTCCGTGAGATTCATCCGCGCGCTCATTGCCGCTCTCCCCGCCGACGGGCGAGCGCCATGCGCGCCTCGTCGAAATCCGAGAAGGGACGCTTGACGCCTCCAATTTCCTGGCACGGCTCGTGCCCCTTGCCGGCCAGCAGCACCACGTCGACCGCATCGGCCGAGAGGATCGCGCGGTGGATCGCCGCGGCGCGGTCGGCGATGACTTCCGCCTCCGGCACGGCCACCCGGATTTCGGCCAGGATGTCCTCGG
This sequence comes from Accumulibacter sp., assembly GCA_031279425.1. Lineage (GTDB taxonomy): Bacteria > Pseudomonadota > Gammaproteobacteria > Burkholderiales > Rhodocyclaceae > Propionivibrio. The sequence continues at coordinate 18,233 of JAITIQ010000006.1, read as the reverse complement.
GGTCCTCGCCGCGCGGGTTGTCGCTGGTGAGCACCACCCGGTCGGCCAGCCGGCGGGCAACTGCGCCCATCAGCGGGCGCTTGCCGCGGTCGCGGCCGCCGCCGCAGCCGAACACGGCGACGAGCCGTCCGCCACGCGCGGCCGCCGCGCCGCGCAGGGCGGCCAGGGCGTTTTCCAGCGCGTCCGGCGTATGCGCGTAATCGACGACGACGAGCGGCTCGCCGGGCCCGCCGATCGCTTCCAGGCGTCCCGGCGGCGCCGGCAGATCGGCGAAGCGTTCGGCCGCTTCGCCGGGTTTCAGGCCCGCGTCGATCAGCACCGCCGCCGCGGCCAGCAGATTCGCCACGTTGAAGCGGCCCAGGAGCCGCGTCTGCACGCGCGCGCGTCCGCTCGGCGCGATGAGCGTGAAAGAGAGGCCGTCCGGCGTTTCCTCGACGGACTCGGCGCGCACGACCCCCTGGGACACGAAACCGTTTCCCTGGGTATAGCCGATGACGCGGCTGGCCTGGGTCCGCGCCATCAATTCCGGGCCGAAGGCATCGTCCAGGTTGATCACCGCGAGACGCAGTCGCGGCCAGTGGAAGAGCTTTTCCTTGGCGGCCGCGTAATTTTCCATCGACCCGTGGTAGTCGAGATGATCGCGCGTCAGGTTGGTGAACACCGCCCCGTCGATGCGCGTCCCGTCGAGCCTTTTTTCCTCGATGCCGATCGACGAGGCTTCCAGCGCGCAGGCCTGCGCGCCTTCCGCCGCGAATTCCGCGAGATGGCGGGCCAGCGTCGCCGCTCCCGGCGTGGTGAGGCCCGTTTCCGCGAGACGCTCCGGAAAGCCCGCGCCGAGCGTGCCGATCATGGCGCAGGAGCGCGGATGCAGGCGGGAAATCCACTCCACGACGCTCGTCTTGCCGTTGGTGCCGGTGACCGCGACGAGCGACAGACGCTCGCTGGGGAATCCGAACAGGGCCTGCGCGAGCGGCCCGCAGAGTGCCCGCGCGTCCGGCACGCCCAGGTTCGGCAGGCGCCATTCGTCCCGCCAGGCGAAATCGCCGCCGAACTGCCAGAGCACCGCGGCGGCGCCCCGGCGGATGGCCTCCGGGATGTGGCGCCGCCCGTCGGCGGATTCTCCGGGGATGGCCGCGAACAGGTCGCCGGGCCGCACGCGGCGGCTGTCGTCGGCCATGCCGCGCGCCTCCATGCCCCGCGCCGTCAACTCGCGCAGGATCGGCGCGGCGTCGGCGAAACACGGCCTCGCGCTCACAGCCTTTCCTGCTCCGCATCGCCGCCGGCGTCCGCCTGCACCACCGGCGCATCCGGGGCGACGCCCAGCGTGCGCAGAACCCCGCCCATCACCCGCGCGAATACCGGACCGGCGACGTCGCCGCCGTAATGCGCCCCGGTAGTCGGTTCGTCGATCATCACGGCGACGATCACGCGCGGGTCGGACAGCGGCGCCAGACCGACGAACGAGGCCACGTATTTCCGGACGTACTGGCCGCCCTCGACCTTGTAGGCCGTACCCGTCTTGCCGCCGGCGCGGTAGCCGGGAACCCTGGCCCTGGGCGCCGTGCCGCCTTCCCACGTGGCCATTTCCAGCATGGCCCGCACTTCCCGCACGGTCTGCGGGCTGAATACCTGCTTCGAGCCAAGCGGCAGCTCGTCGGAGCGGGTCAGCGTCAAGGGAATGATGTCGCCGTCGCGGGCGAAGACCGTATAGGCGCGCGCCAACTGGATCAGCGACAGCGACAGGCCGTGGCCGTAGGACATGGTGGCCTGCTCGATCGGGCGCCAGGATTTCCACGGGCGCAGCCGGCCCGCGACCTCGCCGGGAAAGCCCAGCCCCGGCGCCTGTCCCAGACCGATGGCATCGAACATGTTCCACATCTGCTCGGGTTCCAGCAGCGCGGCGATTTTCGCCGTGCCGACGTTGGACGATTTCTGGATCACCTGGGCGACGGTCAGCGGACCGTAGCGACGCGTATCCGAGATCGTTTTCCCGCCGATGGTGAGACGCCCCGGCGAGCAGTCGATCAGCGTGTCGAAGCGCACCTTGCCGGCCTCCAGCGCCAGCGCCGCGGTGAATGGCTTCATCACCGACCCCGGCTCATAGGTGTCGGTCAGCGCCCGGTTGCGCAGTTGCGTGCCGGTCAGCCGCTCGCGGTTGTTGGGGTTGTAGGTCGGCCAGTTGGCGAGCGCCAGGACTTCACCGGTGCGCGTATCGAGCACGACCACCCCGCCGGCCCTGGCCTTGAAATCCTCGACGGCCTGCTTCAACTGGCTGTAGGCGATGTACTGGATCTTCGAGTCGAGCGCCAGGCGGATGTCCCTGCCGTCCCGCGGCAGGCGGATCGACCCCACGTCCTCGACGATCTGCCCCTTCTGGTCCTTGATCACGGAACGATTGCCGGAATGCCCGAGCAGTTGGCTCTGGAACGCGAGCTCGACGCCCTCCTGTCCCTTGTCGTCGATGTTGGTGAAGCCGACGAGGTGCGCGGTCATCTCGCCGGTGGGGTAATAGCGCCGGTATTCGCGATCCTGGCCGATGCCGGGAAGCTTCAGCGCCGCGATCCGCTCGCCGGTTTCCGGCGGCAACTGGCGCTTCAGGTAGATGAACTTGTCGCTGGCCAGGCGACGCCTCAGTTCCCTGTCGTCCATTTCCAGCAGCCCCGCCAGTCGCTGCATCTGCTCCGGAGTCGGCTGGAGATCGAAACCGCCGGGCTGGTACCAGATCGAGCGCATCGGGGTGGACACGGCCAGCACGTCCCCGTTGCGATCGGAGATCCGACCGCGCGAGGCGGAAATCTCGAGATCGCGGCGATAGCGCGATTCTCCCTTCTCCTGCAGGAAGTCGTTGTTCAACACCTGGAGATAGAACGAACGCGCGATCAATACGACAAAGCAGGCCAGGATCAAGAGCGCCATGAAGCGGGAACGCCATGCCGGCAGGCCCAGTTCGAGGATCGGGCTCTCGGCGAATTTGTGCGCGCGCGCGCCGCCGCTATTGATCATCGCCGCTCCCGGCAGGCAAGACGGTGACGATCCTGGCGGGTTCCGGAAGGCGCATTTCCAGTTTTTCGCGGGCGATCCTCTCGATGCGCGGCGAAGTCGCCCAGGTCGACAACTCCAGTTGCAGCTGTCCGAACTCGACTTCGAGCCGGCGGGCGTGTTCCTGCTCGGCCTCCATCTCCTGGAACAGCTTGCGCGCCTTGTGCTGGGAGGTGACCGCGCCCAGCGCGCAGCACAGGATGAGCACCAGCAGGAAAACGTTGAGGCGCATCATTCTCAGGCCGCCTCCCGCAACGGGCCGCCGGACGAGCGCTCGGCGACGCGCATCACCGCGCTCTTCGCGCGCGGATTGGCCGCCACTTCCTCGCCGCTGGCCTTCACCGGCTTGCCGATCAGGCGCAGGCTCGGCTCCGGCAGTTCGTCCGCGCGCAGGGGCAGCCTCCGCGGCGAGCCGTCGGTGGACTGGGCGCGCAGGAAACGCTTGACGATGCGATCTTCCAGCGAATGAAAACTGATGACCACCAGCCGGCCGCCCCTCTTCAGCATCTCCAGAGCCTGCGGCAATGCTAGCGCGAGCTGTGCGAGCTCCTGATTGACGTGAATCCGTAGAGCCTGAAAGGTACGCGTCGCCGGATCCTGGCCGGGCTCGCGGGTCCGCACGGCTTGGCGTACGAGCGCGGCGAGCTGGTGGGTGGTTGCAACAGGCCCTTCGCTCCGAGCAGCCACAACCTTCTTTGCAATCGAGACAGCAAACCGTTCTTCCCCATAGCGTTTGATCACCTCCTTGATTTCCTGCACGTCCGCCGTCGCCAGAAACGAAGCGGCGGTCTCTCCGCGCGTGGGATCCATGCGCATGTCCAGCGGCGCGTCGAAACGAAAGCTGAACCCGCGCGCTCCTTCGTCGATCTGCGGCGAAGACACGCCGAGATCCAGCAGCACGCCGTCGACGGCCGCGAAACCGGATTCGCGCACCGCCTCCGCCAGTTCGCCAAACTCCCGATGCATCGCCGTGAAGCGCCGATCTTCGATGGTTCGCGCCGCGGCGATGGCCTGCGGATCGCGGTCGAGCGCCAGCAAGCGACCCTCCGGCCCCAGGCGCGCGAGGATCGCCCGCGCGTGCCCGCCGCGCCCGAAGGTGCCATCCACGTAGATGCCGGCGGGCCGGATGGCCAGCGCCTCGAGCGCTTCCCGCAGCAGGACGGGACGATGCGCGGGTGCGGGATTCGCCGCGGCGCTCACAGCGACAGGCCCTCGAGTCCCGGCGGCAACGGCTGATTGCCCATGCTGAAGAAATTGTCCTGTTGACGCTGCCAGGCGGCGTCCGACCATATCTCGAAATGCGATCCCTGGCCGAAGAGCCAGATTTGCTTTTCGAACTGGGCGAACTGCCGCAACTCCGGAGGCACCAGCAGCCGGCCCGCGGAATCCAGCGCCCCGTCGCAGGCGTAGCCGACCAGCAGCCGCTGATACATCGCCGAACGCTCATCGAAACTGGACGCCGCCAATACCTTGGCGCGAATCGGCTCCCACGCGGACGCCGGATAGAGCAGCAGGCAGCGATGTGGATGCGCGGTCAGCACGATCTGTCCGTCGGAAGCGGACACGAGCGCTTCCCGGTGGCGAGCCGGAATGGCCAGCCGCCCCTTGGCATCGAGACTCAGCGCGGTCGCACCCTGGAACATCAATCTCCACCTTTACCCATGGGAAAACACATTTCCCCACTTTTTACCACCATGCCCCACTTTACGGCAAAGCATCGGGCATGGCAAGCCTTTTTTTCAATGACTACGAAGGCTTGGGGGGCATTTCCAGAAAAGTGATAAAAAATTCCGCTCCGGCGCTGCGCAACCTCGACACGGAGAGGTTCGGGAAACTCGGCTTCGATACGGCTTACGACGCCGTCGGCGACCAGCCGACCGCCGAAGGGCTGGCATCTGCTGCCGAAGGCCCGAACGATCTGGAAGTGCTCAACACCACCCTCGGCCGCTTCCGGGACGGTTCGGTGCCGGGCAAGCTGCCGGGCGGCTCGGCGTGGTGGTACGACGACCACCTCGAAGGTATGCGCCGGCAGATGACAAGCCTCGCCGACATCGGCCTGCCGTCGTCAACTGGCGGGATTGCCGCGGCTTTCAGGATGTCTTACGGATGAGCGCAAGCTCGTGTATCCGATCGCCGAAGCCGACATTGCCCGCGATACGCTTCTGACCGTCTACGTCAGAAACGACCATTTCGCGGCCGTGCCGGAGGGGACGGCGCCCTCCCCCGCCATGCGGGCCACGCGAGGGAGGGGAAGGCGAGCGGCAGTGGACGAAATTCGCGCAGGAGCGATCCGGTTTTTGCCATCTTCATCGGGAATCGGAATTACACCGTCATTGCGAGGGCCGAAGGGTGGCGGCGATCCAGATTTTTGTCGGAATGGGTCGGGAATCGGAACAACGCGCCCTATTCGTCGCGGGCGCGGCCGGGCGCGGCGGGATCGGCCTGGGCGGGAGGAGCGAGGTCGTCGAGATGACTCGCCGGATCGGCGAAATGGGCATGACGGACAGCACGACCGCCAAGCTGCATTTTGAAGCGCGCCGTAATGGAATACCGGCTGAGCCGCTCAATCATCTGCCGAAAATGAGCGATCCAGGCGACGATCCTCTGGAAAATGAAGGAACGTGGCCTCCTTGGTCCAGGGCGGTCGATACCCCGCCCGTGAAGCAAAATTCATTCAGGAGGAAAATTCGAGCGCCTTCACGTGCTTTGCGCCGGAATCCCGGTCGACGGACGCATCGAAATCGATCAGCAATTCCTTCATGTCGAGGATCAGGACGATCTGTCCGTTCGACAGGGTCGTCACCCCGGCGACGCCGCGCGGCCGGAAATCGTCGAGCGACTTGATCACCGCGTCGTCGCGCCCGGCGAAACTGTCGACCGAGAGAATGAAGCTGCGCTCGGAAGTCTGCATCAGCACGCCGTACTCCGGAGTGCGCACCTGCGGCCAGCCCAGGAGGCGCGACAGGGCGACGACCGGCAGGACCTCGCCGCGCACCACGAGCGTTTCCTTGCCGCCCACTTCCTGCATCTTGGCGTCCTCGATCGGCAGGATTTCGCGCACCATCGAAAGCGGCAGCGCGAACGGCTGGTCGCCGAGCAGCACCAGCAGGACCGGGAGAATCGCCAGGGTCAGCGGCAGGGAGATGACGAACACCGAACCCTTGCCCAGTTCGGAACGAATGTCGATCGAGCCGTTGAGCTTCTGGATGTTCGTCTTGACGACGTCCATGCCGACCCCGCGGCCCGACACGGCGGAGGCCTTGTCCATCGTCGAGAATCCCGGCAGGAAGATCAGGTTGAGGCTCTGGCGATCGTCCAGCGTATTGGCATCCTCCTCCCGGAGCAGCCCTTTTTCGACGGCCTTGGCGCGGATGCGCTCGGGGTTCATGCCGTGCCCGTCGTCGGCGACGATCAGCACGATGTGGTCGCCTTCCTGGCGCGCTTCCAGCCGCACGATGCTCTTGGCCGGCTTGCCGGCGGCCAGGCGTTCCTCGGGCGATTCGACGCCGTGATCCACGGCGTTGCGCACGAGGTGTACCAGAGGATCGGCGAGATCCTCGATCATCGTCTTGTCGACCTCGGTTTCCTCGCCGACCAGGGCCAACTCGACGTCCTTGCCCAGTTGACGCGCCAGGTCGCGGGCGATCCGCGGGTATTTCTGGAACAGGCGGCCGATCGGCTGCATGCGCGTCTTCATCACCGAGTTCTGCAGATCGGAGACCAGGAGATCGAGCTGGCTCACCGCCTGGTCGAGCTCGTGCAGCGTTTCCGCGTCGTTGCGCCCCGACAGGATGTCGGCGCGCAGGCTGGTCAGGCGGTTTTTCGTCAGCCCGATTTCACCGGACAGGTTCAGCACCTGATCCAGGCGCGCCGTATCGACGCGAATGGTCGATTCCCGCGCGGAAAATTTTTCTTCCGCGCGCCGCCCCGTGGTCGTGCCCGAACCGACCATGGCGGGCTTGTCGCTCGCGCGCCGCCCTTCGGGCGGAAAATGCGGTTTTATTTCGCCCTCGGGCGCCACCGCCGTGCTCTTGGCCGCTTCGACCGAAGTTCCGGTCTGCTCGGCCGGCGCCGGAGCGGTGACCGGTGCCGCCGCCGGCGAGGCGGCGGCCTGACCCTGTCCGGTGACGGCGGCGTGCAGCGCCTGCCAGTCGGGCCCGGACTCCGCGCCGGCGGCGGGCGGCAAAGCCGCCGACGAAGCGGCCGGCGCGTCGCTCGCCGCGGGCGCCGGTTGAGCCGCGACCCCGGCGACATCGGATTTCCCATCCAACGCGGCGCGCAAGGCATCGATCACGTCATTCGGCGCGGGACGCGGCTGCACACCCTGGGAGATCTCCCCGAACATCACGCGGACGCCCTGCGTCGCCGCCATGATGATGTCCATCCATTCGGGCGTCAGTTCCATCTCGGCGTTTCTGAGCTTGTCGAACAAGTTCTCGGTCAGATGGCAGAGTTTCACCAGTTCCGTCGCGTTCAGGAAGCCGGCGCCGCCCTTGATGGTATGGAACCCGCGGAAAATATCGTTCAGCAGGCGATGGTCCCCCGGACTCTTCTCCAGATCGACGAGTTTGTTGTCCACATCGGAAAGCAGATCGCCCCCTTCCTGCAGAAAATCCTGCAGGAGGTCTTCCATTCCCGAAAAATCGCTCATGAAAATCTCCTAGAATCCCAGGCTGTCCAGCAGATCGTCGACCTGCCGCTGGTTGACCACGACGTCGGCGCGTCCCTCGCCGTCGATGACGGGCCCGTTGAGCAGGGTCTTGACCGATTCGGTGTGTTTCTCCTCGGGAATCGTATCGATGAGGATGCTCATCAGGCGCGCCTCGTTTTCTTCAACGAGCGCCAGGACCTTCTTGATGACCTGTCCGGTCAAATCCTGGAAATCCTGGGCCATCATGATTTCCAGCAGCTGCTGTCTGGTCACCGACGCCCGCTGCGGCACGGTGGTCTTGAGAAAGGCGCGGGTTTCTCCGGCCAGCAGCTTGAAGTCCTCGACTCCCATCTGATTGGCATACAAGGCGTCCCATTTCGCAGCCAGCCGCGCGGCATCGGCCTCCAGTTCCTCTTGCAGCGGGTTGGCCACGTCGGTGGCGTTCAAGACCTTGCACGCCGCCTGTTCCGTCAGATCCGCGATGTACTTCAAGCGATTCCGCGCATCCGGAATCTCCCTGGCCGTCTTTTCGATCAGCTTGTCGTAGCCCAGCGCGCCGAGCACGTTGCGCAACTGCCGCACCATCTGCCCGACCTCGTTGAACACTTTTCTCTGCGCGGGCCATTCCGTATTCTCCGCGGCCGTATCCGATCCGTCACCACCCACGATGGAGTCGAACAGCTCCTGAAGATCCCGCGAATCCTCCGTCGGATCTTCGGACCCCTGGATCGGTTTCATCGACGGTTCTTCCTCGACGGCCGGCTCCGGCGGCGCAACGGGCTCCGTCGCGGCGGGACTTGCCGCTTTCCCCGTGCTGTTTACGATACTGTCGAACAGCGCTTCGAGCTCGGCCGAATCACCTGAAGTCGTGTCACTCATGTCAGACACCCATCTTGTCGAAAATCTTCTGCAATTTTTCCGCCAGCGTCGCCGCGGTGAAAGGCTTCACGATATAACCGCTCGCCCCCGCCTGGGCCGCGGCGATGATGTTCTCCTTCTTGGCCTCCGCGGTGATCATCAGCACCGGCAGATGAGACAGTGCCGGGTTCGAACGCACGGCCTGCAGCAACTGCAGGCCGTCCATGTTGGGCATGTTCCAGTCGGTGACCACGAACTCGAAGCCGCCCGCCTGGAGCTTCTGCAAGGCAATGGCTCCATCCTCGGCTTCGTCTACGTTGGTGAAACCCAATTCCTTGAGGAGATTCCTGACGATTCGCCGCATGGTCGAAAAATCGTCGACCACCAGAATTCTCATTTTCGGATCAGCCATTCTTCGTAACTCCCGATGTTATCGCTCGAGCAGGGGACGCAAGGTGTCGGCCAACACCTCGGAATCGAATTTCGCCACGTACGCGTCGACGCCGACGGCCTGACCCATGGCCCGGTTGGCCTGCGACGACAGCGAGGAATGCATGACCACCGGGATGCCATCGAAACGCGAATCCGCCTTGACACATTTGGTCAGGACGTAACCGTCCATTTCAGGCATTTCGGCATCGACGAGGATCAGGCGCACCTCGTCGCGCAGATTGGCTCCCGTCTGCTGCGCATGGGCGGCAAGCCCCTGCAGGCGCGTCCAGGCCTCGGCGCCGTTGGTCGCGTGCTTGTGCTTGACCCGCAGCTTGTCCAGCACTTCCGCAATCTTCTTGCGCGCGATGATCGAGTCGTCGGCGAAAAAGACGCTGACATCTTCATCCACCTGGGCTGGCGGCACATCGACGATGACCGCTTCGCCGAAGGCGTTGGCCAGGATCTGTTCGACGTCCAGCAGAGAAACCAGCGTGCCGTTGTCCAGTTCGATGATCGCCGTGATCAGCCCCTGGTTCGCGGCCAGCATGTTGTCCGGGGTCTTGACCTTCTCCCAGTCGACACTGATGATCCGGTCGACCTCGTGCACCAGGAAGCCGATCGTCCGGTTGGAATACTCGGCGACCATCATGGTCTTGCCCCGCTCCACCGGCTTGTCCCGATGATCGAGAAAGCTGACCAGGGACAGCACGGGAATCACGTTTCCCCGTAGCGAAACCAGTCCTTCGACACCTTTCGGCATGTTGGGCGTGCGCGTGATATGCGGCGTGCGTCCGACTTCGCGGACCTTGAACACGTTGATCCCGAAGGTCTCCCGCGTGCCCAGCGAAAACAGCAGGATTTCCATCTTGTTGGAACCCGCCAGCCGGGTCCTGGCATCGACGCTATCGAGCAGATTTTTCTTTTCCACCAAGTCCGTTGCCATCGGCATACTCCGTGATATCGTTGAGTCTCATTCGCCCAGATGAGCGACCGGCTCCGTCCCCATCAGCCGCCGCGCCAGAATCTCGGCGAGTTTCTGAGGCTCGAACTTGGGAACGTATTCGTCTACGCCGACCGACTTACCCAATTGCTGATTGGACATTCCGGACAGCGAAGAGTGCATGATCACCGGAATCCCGATGAAACGCGGGTCGGTCTTGATCTTCTTGGTCAGGATATAACCGTCCATTTCGGGCATTTCGATGTCGGTCAGCACCAGGCTCACCAGTTCCGTGATCGGCCGGTTCGACGCCTTGGCATACGCGGCGGCCTTCTCCAGCTCCTCCCAGGCGGCGCGCCCGTTGATCGTCTCGACGTGGGCTACGCGCATCGCGTCCAGCGTGCGCACGATCTGTTTGCGCGCGACCACCGAATCGTCGGCGAAAAATACCGTCAGCGACGGATCGTCCAGCGGCTTGATGTCCCGGTACACGATATCGTCATCATAACGAGTCGTCTGCGACAGGACCTTTTCCACGTCCATCATCATCACCAGGCGTCCGTCCGGCAGTTCCGTCACCGCCGTGACCAGCCCGCCCATCTCCGCCATCAGCATCTCCGGCGGCACCTTCATCTGGCTCCAGTCGAGACGCAGGATGGTATCCACCGCTTCGACCAGAAACCCCTGCGTATGCCCGGCGTATTCGGTGACGATCATCACGGAACGCGGCGAATCGGTGGCCACGCCCGCATATTTCGCCAGATCGACCACCGGGACCAGGGCGCCGCGCAAGCTGACCATGCCTTCCACCGAATCCGGCATTTCCGGAGCGGCCGTGATGGGCGGCGTACGCATGACTTCGCGCACCTTGAAGACATTGATGCCGAAGGTCTCGCGCCGTCCGGTATGCGCATTGGTCCCCAGCGTGAACATCAGGATTTCCAGCTTGTTCGTACCGGCCAGCTTGGTACGCGCGTCCACGTTTTTCAGCAGATCGGACATTCATGGCCCCCTTTTGGGTCGGGTGAGTCGTGCAAGTCACAGATTCTATTTCATTTTTGCCGTCGGAAGCTACGACCGGCAGACGGCGAGGACTTTCTGCGCCAGCAGATCGATGCCTGCCTCCTCTTCGACCGCGCCGAGCAACGCGGCTTCCCTGGGCATGCCGTAGACGACGCAGCTCGCTTCGTCCTGACCGAGAGTCCGGGCGCCGGCCCGCCGCATGCGCAACAGGCCGGCGGCGCCGTCCTTGCCCATGCCGGTGAGAATGACGCCGACGGCAAGCCGGCCGACCACCTCGGCCGCCGAGTCGAACAACACGTCCACCGAAGGGCGGTGGCGGTTGACCGGCGCGCTCTTGAGCAATTCCGTCGCGTACCCCACGCCGGCCTTCTGTACCCGCATGTGCGAGTGCCCCGGCGCCACATAGACGATTCCCGTGGCCAGCGTTTCGCCGCCCTGCGCCTCGACCACCCGTGGCAGGCACAGCCCGTTGAGGCGCGCGGCAAACGACGCGGTGAAGGATTCCGGCATGTGCTGCACGATCATCGTCGGCGGGCAGTTCTGCGGAAATCCCATGAGCAGGGTCTTGATCGCCTCGGTCCCGCCCGTCGAGGCGCCGACGAAAATGACGCGATTGACGATCGCCATCAGCCGCGGAACGCCTCCCGGCGTGGCCGGCTTGTCTGCGTCAGCGTGCCCTGCGCGCCAGTTCATAGACGGTCTTGCCCTGCAAACGGAACAAGTCCGAAGCGTACAGGAAGCTTTCCGAATGCCCGGCGAAGAGAAGGCCGCGCTCGTCCATCAGCGGAGCGAAGCGCTTGAGGATCCCGTGCTGGGTCGGCCTGTCGAAATAAATCATGATGTTGCGGCAGAACAACGCGTCCAGCGGACCGCGCACACTCCAGTTCGGTTCGAGCAGGTTGAGCCGCTGAAAAGTCACCAGCCGGCGCAATTCCGGACGCACGGAAAACGTCCCGTCCTGGTTTTCACTGAAGAAGCGGATCAGGCGCACTCGCGGCAGGCGCTCGACCCGATCCCACGCATAGACGCCGCTGGCCGCCGCGGAGAGCACGCCGGTATCCAGATCGGTGGCGAAAATCGACACCGGGACGTTGAAACTATTGAAGGTTTCCACGACCGTCATGGCAATGCTGTAGGGTTCCTCGCCGGTCGACGAGGCGCAGCACCAGATCCTGATCGAACGCTTGTCCTGCAGCTTTTTCAGGTGTGCCGCGAGGATGGGGAAGTGATGGGATTCACGGAAGAACGAAGTCAGGTTGGTGGTCAGGGAATTGACGAATTTCTCCCACTCGGCCCGGTCGCCTCTTTTCAACAGCGCCAGATAGTCGCCGAAGGATTTCAGTCCCCTTTCGCGCAGGCGCCTGGACAGGCGGCTGTAGACCATGTCCTGCTTGGCGGACGAGAGTGAAATGCCCGCGTGCTCATGGATCAGCCTGCGCACCTGTTCGAAATCGACCGGAGTAAACAGGAATTCACGCCGGTCATTGATGGGCTGCGGCAACGGCTCCCGGGAAACGGCAATGGTCATCGGGCTCGATCCTCTTCGTTTTCCGGTCGCCGCGTCATTCCCCGGGATTCTCCGGCGTCAGCGCGGAGCCCGCTTCATCGGAACCCTCGACGGTCACCGAGGCATACCCGTCCTCCAGCAGCATGGCTTCCTCGGTTCGTTTGTTCAGCACCACGATACTGATGCGCCGGTTGGACGGGCTCAAGGGGTCGTCCTTGTCGAAGAGCACCGTAGACGACAATCCGACCACGCGCAGCACCTTGTTTTCGTCCATGCCGCCGGCGATCATCTCGCGCCTTGAAGCGTTGGCGCGATTGGCCGACAGTTCCCAGTTGGAGAACCCTCTCTCGCCGCCGGAAAACTGCGCCGCGTCGGTGTGTCCGGAAATGCTCACCTTGTTGGGCACGGCATTCAGGGCCTTGCCGATTTCACGGAGAATCTCCTTCGAGTAGGGTTTCAGCTCGGAACTGCTGGTATCGAACATCGGGCGGTTCCTTTCGTCGACGATCTGGATGCGCAGCCCCTCGGACGTCACGTCCAGCAGCAACTGGCTCTTGAACAGGCGCAGCGTCGAATTGTTCTCGACCAGCTTCTCGATGTTGCCCTTGAGCTCGGTGAGCGACATTCTTTCCCGCCGCTCGAACTCCTTGCGCAGATCCTCGTCCGTCCGCGTCTTCCTGCCCGCCTCGATGTCGCCGCGCTTGACCTGGCCCGCGCTGCGGGTCAGGTCCTGGCCGCCTCCCTGGAGGATGCTGTTCGCGTCGCCGGCGCCCGAGCCGCCGGCCATGCTCACCTTCAGCGGATTCTGGAAATACTCGGCGATTCCCTTCAGGTCGCCGTTGGAGGTCGAGCCCAGCAGCCACATGAGCAGGAAGAAAGCCATCATGGCCGTCACGAAATCGGCGTAGGCCAGTTTCCACGCCCCTCCGTGATGCCCGCCGCCGCCCTTCTTGATGCGCTTGATGACGATCGGACGAAGATCCTCGCTCATGACCTACCTGCCCTTGCGCGCCTTGAGCTCGCCCTCGAGCTCGACGAAGCTCGGCCGATCCTTGGAGAAAAGCACCTTGCGGCCGAACTCGACCGCCACCTGCGGCGCGTACCCCGACATCGAAGCCAGCAGAACGACCTTGATCACCTGGTAGATCTTCGACCCCTCTTGGGCCTTCTGCTCCAGCAATGAAGCGACCGGGGAAACGAAGCCATAGGAAACCAGGATGCCGAGGAAAGTGCCGACCAGCGCGCCGCCGATCATCTTGCCCAGCACCGGCGGCGGCTCGCCGACCGAACCCATGACGTTGACCACGCCCATGACCGCCACCACGATGCCGAAGGCCGGCAGGCCGTCGGCCGACCTGGCCATGGCGTGCCCCGGAACCTCCGCCTCGTGATGATGCGTTTCGATCTCCATGTCCATCAGATTCTCGATCTCCAGCGCGTTGAGGTTGCCGCCGACCATCATGCGCAGATAATCGGTGATGAACTCCAGCACGTGATGGTCGCCGGCGATCGACGGATACTTGCCGAAGATCGGACTGTCGTGCGGATTCTCGACGTCGTTCTCGATCGACATCAGGCCCTCCTTGCGCACCTTGGCGAGCACCTCGAAGAGCATGGCCAAAAGATCGACGTAGGCCGTCTTGTTGTACTTGGATCCCTTGAACAGGCTTGGCAAGGCCCCCAAGGTCGCCTTGATGGTCTTCAGATCGTTGCTGGCGACGAAGGCGCCGAGTGCCAGCCCGACGATCGCCGCATACTCGTTCGGCACCCACAGCGCTGCCAGACTGCCGTGTATCGCGTAGGTGCCCAGCGATGCGGCCAGTATGATGAGATACCCGACGATCAGAAACATTCCATCTCCTCCGGATCACGCCACGCCAACGCGCTCCGCCATTCGCGCTATTGTAACGTAGCCGAATGCGGGTTCATCTTTCTCTCCGGGAGCGGAATGAACCCGCGCCGCGTCCGGAAAGTCATGCTCGTCAGTCCTTCCGGCGAGTCGGCTCCGCTCCGCCCTCACTTCAGCAGGCCGACCTCACGATAATACCTGGCCGCGCCGGGGTGCAGGGAAAGACCGGAGAGATCCTTCACCGCCATGTCCGGGGTCACCTTGTTCATGACCGCATGGGCCTTGGAGACTTCCCCCAGGTTTTCCCAGAAGGTCTTGGTCAGGTCGTAGACCAGATCATCCGGCAGGGACTTGTCGGTGAGGAGCAGCATCTTCACCGCCGTGGTGGCGACGTCCTTGTCCTGCCCGTCGTAGGTTCCGGCCGGGATGGTGTAGGCCGCGTACCAGGGATAGTCCTTCTGGATTTTCTCGATCAGGGCGCTGTCCATGCCGATGAGTCTGCCGTTGGCCGTGGCGCACATCTCGGTGACCGCCGCCGTGGGGATGCCGGCCATGATCCAGGCTCCGTCCAGCTGCCGGTTGCGCATGAGGTCGATCGATTCCGTGAAACCCATGCGTTGGATCTGCAAGTCGCCGGGGTAGTTCAAACCGGCGGCGGTGAGGTGGATGCGCGATTCCCCGTCGGTGGTGCCGCCCACGGAGCCGGGCGAGAAGCGTTTGCCCCTGAAATCGGCCAGCGTTTCCACCTGGCTGTCGCGCCGGGCGACCACCTGGTTGGGGTTGTAATACAGCCCGGCGAGCACGCGCAGATCCGGGTACGCCCTGCCCTGGAAGGTGTTCTGCCCATTCGCCGCCTCGTAGGCGATGCTGGACACGGCAAAGGAAGCCTCGGCTTCCTTGTCCTTGAGCAGGGCCAGGTTCTGCAAACCGCCGTTGGAGGCTTGCACCGAGGCATTCACGTAATTCAGGCGCGTATTCCAGACATTGGCGATTCCCGCGCCCAGGGGGTACAGGGCGCCGGTGGTGGCGGCCGTGGGGATGCGGATGTTCACCTTGTCGGCCGCCTGGAGGGCCGGAGAGAGGAGGGAAAGGCAGAACGCCGGGACGAGTACAGCCGTGAAACGCCGTGCTTGGAACATGATGAGGCTCCTGGTGGGTTGAAGGTCAAGGGTTCGATGACGCGGGGACGTCGTTCCCGCGCCGGAGGTTCAGGATCAGCGCCGCGCCGAACAGAAGCAGGGCGACGAGGTCGGTGTTCAGTCCGGGGTCGATGGCCAGGATTCCCGCCGTGAGCAGCATGAGGCGCGCCAGGGCTCCGCAGGGCCCGATGAGCCAGCCCTCCAGTCCGGCGGCCAGGGAAGCGACGCCGAGGGAAGCCGTGCACAGCGCCCACAGGGTCTGTCCGATGGGATGGCTGGTTTCATACAGCAAGAGCGGGTTGTTGAGAAAGAAGAAGGGCAGGATGAACCCGGAGAGGCCCAGGCGCACGGCGATGAGCGAGGTCATGGTCTGGTTGGAGCGGGCGATTCCCGAAGCCACGTAGGAGGACATGGCCACGGGCGGCGTGATGTTGGAAAGGCAGGCGTAGAAGAGGCAGAACATATGCGCGGCCAAGGGCGAGGCGCCCACTCCGATGAGCACCGGCGCGGCCACCGCGGCCACGATGACGTAGGCGGCCACGCCCGGCACGCCCATGCCCAGGATGGTGCTCATGACCATGACGCAGAGGCCGCCCAGGTAGAGCTGATTCTGGCCCACGTATTTCAGCGTCGCGTAGCCGAAGCTCAAGCCCAGACCGGTCAGGGAAACCACGCCGATGATCACCCCGATGATCACGCAGGCCGCGCCCACGCCGACGGCGCCGCGCGCGCCCTCGTCCAGCGCCTGCAGGATGCGGCGCGGACCCATGCGCGTCGCCGGCGAGAGCCAGGAGGCGATCACCGTGGACAGAATGGCCACGGCGGCGGCGTAGAGCGGGGTGTAGCCCAGGAACATGATGACGAGCAGCGCCGCCAGGGGGATGCAGAGGTGTCCCCGCTCGCGGATCACCCGCAGGGCCGCCGGGATGTGTTCCGGGGAGAGGCCCTTCAAGCCCAGCTTGCGCGCCTCGAAATGCACGGCCATGATCAGGCCCAGGTAATAGAGAAAGGCGGGAATGGCCGCCGCCAGCATGACCCGGGTGTAGGGCACGCCCAGGAACTCCGCCATGATGAAGCCCACCGCGCCCATGATCGGCGGGGCGAACTGCCCGCCCGTGGACGCGACGGCCTCCACCGCGCCGGCGAATTCCGCCCGGTAGCCCGTCCGCTTCATCAAGGGGATGGTGATGCACCCGGTGGCGGCCACGTTGGCCAGCGCGCTGCCGTTGATCATGCCCATCAGGGCGCTGGCGATGACCGCCACCTTGGCCGGGCCTCCGGCGCTGCGGCCCACCAGGGTGAGGGCCAGGTCGTTGATGAAGGCGGAAAAGCCGCTGATCCTGAGAAAGGCTCCGAAGAGCACGAACAGGAAGATATAGGTCGCGGAAACCCCGGTCCCCACGCCCAGGAGGCCCTGCCCGCCCCAGAAGAGATGCTCCGCGATCCGCCGCCAGGTGAAACCGGCATGACCCAGGGCGCTCGGCAGATACTGTCCCAGAAAGGCGTAGGCCAGGAAAATCCCGGCCAGCCAGGCCAGGTTGCGCGCCACCCGGCGGGCCATCTCGAAACAGGCCAGCACCCCCACGGCGGCCACGGCGTAGTCCTCCGCCGCGAACCAGCCGCCGCGCTCGGCGATGCGGTCGTAGCTCAAAATCATGTAGGCGAAGGCGAAGAGGCCGGCGCCCATGATCGGCCAGTCGAGCCGGCCGGGCGCGGCGGGCCGCCCCTGCCGCTCGGCGCGGCGCGAGGCCGGGTACAGGAGAAAGACCATGACGAACAGGAAGATGATGTGCCAGGCGCGCAGGCGGATGGCGTCCAGCGTCGGAAAAACCGTGACGTAGATCTGGAACAGGGACCACAGCGCCGCGACGACGCTGACCCGCCTGTCCCAGCTCGCCACCGGGCGGCGCCCGCCGTCCTCGGCATCCTTTTCCCGCGCCAGGCGCATGGCCTCCTCGGGCGAAATATCCGCCCCCTCTTGGGTATGCTGCATATGGTTGTCCATCATCGACTTTCGGCTGCCGGAAGCTCCGGCGGATCAAGCTTGTCGCGCCTGAAGCCTTTGCGCAGTCCGGACGGCTATTGTAGCGGATGCCGGTTCATGAGGCGAAAACAATGAACCTTTCATCCGGCATCCGGGTCGCGCTGCTGGCGTCCCAGGTTTCGGACAGCCCCGAGCCGCGCCGCTTCCGCCTCCCGTTCCCCCGGCGTGAAAAAAAATCGAAAACAGGGGTGAGGTCTTTTCTTTTTTCCCGGTACTTTGTTTACAGAGGGCGCATTCCGCCTTCCGTCCTCGTTCAACTTCTGGAGATCGTCACCATGAAACACCTATCCCGTTCCAGGCTTTCCGCCCCGCCCGCGGGCGCGCGGAGGTTTTCAAAATCCCCCCCTCTAAACGCCTGCCGGCGCTCGTCCTGACGGCCCTGCTGAGCGTCTTCGGCCAGGGGTTCGCCCAGGCGCGGGAGGCCGCCCCGCCCAGCCGCTCTCTGCCGCCCTCAACGAACTCGCCCGCCAGGCCGGCCTGCAGATCCTCTTCCTGCCCGAATCCGTCGCCGGCAGAAGCGCCCCCGCCGTCGCAGGCAATTTCTCCCCCCGCCAAACCGCCGAACGCCTGCTGCAAGACACCGGACTCGCCGTCACGCAGGATGGCGACACGCTCATCGTCCAGCCCGCCCCCGCTCCGCGTTCCCTTGCGCCAGAGGAGGAGGCCATGCTCCCCGAAGTCACCGTCACCGGCGAATCCCTGCGCGAGACCCGCACCGAATACACCGGCGGCTACACCCCGCAGGCCACCA
>JAITIQ010000047.1 GCA_031279425.1 Accumulibacter sp. | reverse complement strand
CTGTGGATGGCCTGTGGAAAACGCTGCGCGTTTCCCACCGCCCACCCACAGGCCGGCGGTTGCCCACAAGCTCCACAGCCTGTCATCATTATTTATGTTCATGGGGGGACGATACAAGGGGGGAGCCAACTCTCCGGCGCGAAGCGCCGCAGGTTTCTCCGCGGAGGAGAGTAGACGGCGTCCATTCCTTCTTCCCCTTTTTCGTTCAGCGGCGCTGTGCGCCGGAGGGAAGGACACCCTCTCCCGCCCCTGCGGGGCACCCTCCCCCGCCAAGCGGGGGAGGGGAACACCCGACGAGCGCCACGACGACGTCGAGCGCAGGGCATCCTCCCCCGCCGAGCGGGGGAGGGGAACGCTTCCCAACCCGTCATTGCCAGGAACGCGGCGACGTGGCAATCCATGCGGCGGCTCAGTTTTCCGGGACACCGAAGCAAGCGGAAAGGACGTCTGGACTGCCACGGGGCTTCGTCCCTCGCCATGACGATCCAGGTGTTTTCCAAATCACTGACCGCTGAGTAACTACACAGGGAAGACAAAATATATATCCGGGTTCCTGGTCTTTGGCCATCCATTGTTTTTTCGATGTATTCGCTGTTTTTCGACGCAGTCAACCGAGGTTTTCAGGATGAATTTCCGTTTTTTCCGGAGCAGGCGTTTCCCGGATTCGCTCGCGCTGCGCACCGTGTTGCTGGTGATCGCCGTGGTGGCGGTGGCGGAGATCACCACCTTCTCGCTGATCCACCAGTACCGCATCGCGGAGCACAAGCACCAGGCGGCGCGCTACATCGCCAGCCATGTGCGGCTGCTCCAATCCATGCTGCCCGGTCTCGACGCAGCGTCCCGGCGGCGGCTGGAGGAGGCCGAAGCGGGCGAACAGTGGTTGCCGCTGCGCCACGACGATGGCCGGGTGCCGACCGTCGAGCCGGAATCCGGCTTTGCGCGCGTGCTCGCCGGGGATTTGCGGCGCGCGCTCGGGGAGGAGATCCTCCTGCGGCAGCCTGAACGCGACGCGCGCGGCGGTTTGTGGATCGGCTTTCGCGCGGGCGGCGAACGCTGGTGGCTGATTCTTCCGGTGTTGCGCTTCAAGCCGCACGATCTGCCGCATGACCTGTGGATGAAGCTGGGCATCGCGCTGGCCGTGCTGATCGTGATCGCCGGCCTGTTCGTGCGCGACATCGTGCGGCCCTTGCGGCGGCTGGGCGATGCCGTTTCGGCCGCCGGCGAGGTGAGCGCGCGCCGCGCCACGCCCTCGGGTCCGCGGGAAGTGCGCCGGCTCGCCGAGCGCTACAACACGATGCTCGACCAGTTGGCGCAGGCGGAAGCCGAACGGCGCGAGATGCTGGCTGGCCTGACGCACGATCTGCGCGCGCCGCTCTCGCGCCTGCGCGTGCGCCTGGCGCTGCTCGAAAACGAGGCGGAACGCGGCGGCTTCGAACGCGACGCGGAGGACATGGAGCGCATCGTCGGCCAGTGTCTCGACTTCCTGCGCAGCGAGGCGCCGCGTCCGGTGAATGCCGATCCCCTGCCGCTCGCGGATGCCGTCAGCGACGAAGTGGCGCGGTACCGGGATCTGGGTTACGCGATCGGCATCTCGGTAGACGAGGAAGTGGCGACCTGCGGCGTATCCATCGACCGCCACGATCTGCGCCGCCTGTTCGACAATCTCATCGCCAACGCGACGCGTTACGGCGCGCCGCCGATCGAGGTCTCGCTGTCGACCGAAGGTCCCGGTCGCGTCCGCCTCTCCGTGCGCGACCACGGACCGGGCATTCCCCAGGCCAGGCGTGCGCGCGCGCTGGAAGCCTTCGTCCAGATCGATCCGGCGCGCGCCACGCGCGGCAATTGCGGATTGGGTCTGGCCATCGTGCGCCGTATCGTGGAGGGCGCCGGCGGCGCGCTGGAACTCGCCGACGCGCCGGGCGGCGGCCTGGACGTGCGCCTGGTTTTTCCAGCCCGTTAGGGCATAGGTATCTACACACTCCGAAACAGCGGCGCGCCGGATTCCCCTCCCCCGCTTGGCGGGGGAGGGTGGCCCAAATTGTCCGACACTGTTGCGCGAACCGCGGATTCCCCTCCCCCGCATGGCGGGGGAGGGTGGCCCGCAGGGCCGGGAGAGGGCGTCCTTCCCTCCGGCGCGAGAGCGCCGCTGATCGAAAAGGGGAGGAATGAACGAACGCTCATCCACTCTTCCCCGCCGAAAAAACCGCGTCGCCGCGCTGCGCATGTTCGGCCCCCTCTCCCTGGCCCTCTCCCCCTGCGGGGGGCGAGGGGAATCCATCGGGAGAACTCGTCATTGCTCGGGCCATGCGCCGTGGCAATCCGGTTCGTTCTGCCCGGCGCGAAGCGCCGCGGTCGGGGTGGGTAGATACCTGTGCCGCTAGGGCGCGGTGACGAACGGATGCGCGCAACACCCGGCGCTTGTCATTGCGAGGCGCCGTGCTGGACGCGGCGAGTCTGGCGGAGGTGATGGGCGCGCCGCCGGATTCGCATTGAAGGGGCGTTTTGCCTATTCTCCAAACCGGCGCCGCCGCGGATTTTTCTGTCCTCTGCTCTAAAGACTCCTGACAAGAAAAGAAGCCCGGGACGACGGATCGGCCGTTCGTGATCTAGAATCACGAAAGCCGTCGAAACAGGAAAACCCATGCCATGTATACCATCGTCACCGGCGCCGCCGGATTCATCGGCTCGAACGTGATCCAGGCGCTCAACGAGCGGAGTGTGACGCGGATCGTCGCGGTCGACAACCTCAAACGCGCGGAGAAGTTCAGGAACCTCGTCGATTGCGAAATCGCCGATTATCTCGACAAGGAAGTCTTCCTCGCGCAGCTTCTGGCCGGGAGGTTCGACGGCGCCGTCGATGCCGTGCTGCACCAGGGCGCCTGTTCCGACACCATGGAGACGGACGGCCATTACATGATGGAGAACAACTTCCGCTATTCGGCCGCCCTGCTCGACTGGTGCCAGGCGCGGAAGGTTCCGTTCCTCTACGCCTCCAGCGCGGCGACCTATGGCGGCGGCCGCCGCTTCGTCGAGGAGCGCGCCTGCGAAGCGCCGCTCAACGTGTATGGCTATTCCAAGTTCCTGTTCGACCAGATCGTGCGTAGCCGCCTGCCGGTCGCCTCCGCGCAGATCGCCGGCTTTCGCTATTTCAACGTCTACGGCCCGCGCGAAGCGCACAAGGGACGCATGGCCTCGGTCGCCTTCCACCACTACCGCCAGTTTCGCGGCGAGGGCAGGGTGCGCTTGTTCGCGGGCTGCGACGGCTACGCCGACGGCGAGCAGAAGCGCGATTTCGTCTACGTCGGCGACGTCGCCCGGGTCAATCTGTTCTTCCTCGATCATCCGGAAAAATCGGGCATCTTCAACGTCGGCACCGGGCGCGCGCAGAGCTTCAATGAACTCGCCGCGGCCAACGTGAACGCCTGCCGCGCCCTGGCGGGCCAGCCCGCCGAACCGCTCGCCGCCCTGCTCGCCCAGGGGTTCATCGAATACGTCCCGTTTCCGAGGGAACTCGAGGGAAAGTACCAGAGCTTCACCCAAGCGGATCTCACGAAGCTGCGCGCGGCGGGTTACGAGGCGCCGTTTTCCGGCGTCGAGGAAGGCGTGGCGAGCTACGTCCGCTGGCGCGCGGCGCGCGGGGAGCCTGGCTGACCGGCCATGTACCGAACGATCGAAGACTGCGTCGGAAACACGCCGCTGGTGCGCCTGCGGCGCCTGTCCGCGGCGAAACTCAAGGCGCGCGGGAATGTCCTCCTGGCCAAGCTGGAGGGCGACAATCCGGGCGGATCGGTCAAGGATCGGCCGGCGCTGTCGATGATCCGGCGGGCGGCGCGGCGCGGCGACATTCGGCCCGGCGACACGCTGATCGAGGCGACTTCCGGCAATACCGGCATCGCGCTGGCGATGGCCGCGGCGACGGGCGGTTTCCGCATGATCCTGGTCATGCCGGAAAACCAGAGCGTCGAGCGCCGCCAGACGATGCGCGCCTTCGGCGCCGAACTGGTGCTCACCCCGCGCGACGGCGGCATGGAACTGGCGCGCGACGTCGCCGAAGAACTGCGCGATGAAGGCAAGGGCGTGATCCTCGACCAGTTCGCCAATCCCGACAATCCGCTGGCGCATTACGAGGGAACGGGGCCGGAAATCTGGCGCGACACCGGGGGGCGCGTCACGCATTTTGTCAGCAGCATGGGAACGACCGGCACGCTGATGGGCGTCTCGCGCTATCTCAAGGAGCAAAATCCGCGCGTGCGCGCCGTCGGCTGCCAGCCCGAGGATGGTTCGCAGATCCCCGGCATCCGCAAATGGCCGGATGCCTATCTGCCGAAAATCTTCGACCGCGCCCTGGTCGACCGCGTCGAATCCGTCTCCCAGGGCGACGCGGAACGGATGACCCGCCGCCTCGCCCGCGAGGAAGGCATCTTCGCCGGCATCTCCTCGGGCTGCGCCCTGGTCACCGCGCTGCGCCTCGCCGAGGAAGTCCGCGACGCGACGATCGTCGTCATCGTCTGCGATCGTGGCGACCGCTATCTGTCGACGGGGGTGTTTCCGGCGTGAAGTTCAGGGATCAGCCTGAGAACCTGTTCATGATCCGGGTGATGAGACACAGGGGCGCGCTGCGCGCGCACCCCTGCCCTGACGCCGTTTTTCCCGGAGCGACGATGTCCGGCCGCCAGGTTTCGCCTCCCGTCAGCGAATGACGCGCGCGCCCTTGCCCTTCATCGCCGCTTCGACTTCCTCGATGCGCGCCATCGAAGTGTCGCCCGGCGTGGTCATCGCCAGCGCGCCGTGCGCCGCGCCGTACTCGACCGCCGCCTGCGGCCCCTTGCCTTCGAGGAAGCCGTAGATGAGCCCCGAGGCGAAGCCGTCGCCGCCGCCGACGCGATCGTAGATCTCCAGGTTGTCGCGTTTCATCGACTCGTAGATCCTGCCTTCGTACCACAGGATCGCCGACCAGTCGTTGATCGTCGCCGTCCTGGCGTTGCGCAGGGTGGTGGCGGCCACCCTGAAGTTCGGGTACGCATCCACCGCCTTCTGGATCATCTTGGCGAAGGAATCGGTCTTGATGTGGGTCAGGTGCTCGTCCGCGCCTTCGACCTCGAAGCCCAAGCAGGCGGTGAAGTCTTCCTCGTTGCCGATCATCACGTCGACATACTTGGCGATGGCCTTGTTGACGCGCTGCGCGGCTTCCTTGCCGCCCTGGCTCTTCCACAGCGAGGCGCGGTAATTGAGGTCGTAGGAGACGACGGTGCCGTATTTCTTGGCGGCCTCGACGGCTTCGATGACCGCTTCGGCGGTGTTGGCGGCGAGCGCGGCGAAGATGCCGCCGGTGTGGAACCAGCGCACGCCTTCCTCGCCGAAGAGTTTTTCCCAGTTGACTTCGCCGGGCTTGATCTGCGAGGCGGCGGAGTGGGCGCGGTCGGAGCAGCCCAGCGCGGGACGGATGCCGAAGCCTTTTTCGGTGAAGTTGAGGCCGACGCGGGTATTCCTGCCCAGGCCGTCGAAGTCGCGCCAGATGCAGTGGCTGTTGTCTACCCCGCCCTGCAGGATGAAGTCTTCGACGAGCCAGCCGAGATCATTCTTGGGCAGCGCGGTGACCACGGCGGCGCGTTTCTGCCAGCATTTGCGGATGGCGCGCGCCACGTTGTATTCGCCGCCGCCTTCCCAGACCTGGAAGCTGCGCGCGTTGCGCACGCGGCCGAAACCGGGGTCGAGGCGCAGCATGATTTCGCCGAAGGAGACGCAGTCCCATTGGGCCTGGTCGGCCGGTTTGATGATGAGTTCGCTCATGCAGAAGTCCTTTCAAGAAGTTGGAAACCGCTTTCAACACGGAGAACACGGAGACACGGGGAACACGGAGAAAGATAAGGCTACCCCGTGCCCCGCTCGCATCGAGTATCGTCCCTGTCGAAAGAACCATCGATTCCGGGAAAAGCGGCCAATACGAGCAATCAACACGGGGACGGGACACGCGGACGAAGAAGAAGACGACTGTTCCCGTTTTCCTCCGTGCACTCCGTGTCTCCGTGCTCTCCGTGTCGAAAGAGGTTCGACTCGATTCATTTGCCCGCCAGCTCAGCCTTGATGCGCTTCACCAGCGCGATGGTCTGCCGGACGTTTTCTTCGAGGCCCCGGTAGTCCCTGGCTTCGAGCAGCTTCCTGGTGATCAGGTTGGAGCCGACGCCGCAGGCGACGATGCCGGCGCCGAACCATTTCCTCAGCGATTCCTCGGTGGGTTCGACGCCGCCGGTGGGCATGATGCGCGTCCAGGGCATCGGGCCCATGACGCTCTTGACGAAGTCGGGGCCGCCGACCGAGGCGCCGGGGAAGACCTTGATGATTTCGCAGCCGAGCTCCTGCGCGTCGCCGATCTCGCTGGCCGAGCCGCAGCCGGGGCTGTACGGGACGCCGCGGCGGTTGCACAACCTGGCGACTTCGGCGTTGAGCAGGGGACCCACGACGAACTTGGCGCCGTAGGCGATGTAGAGCGCCGCCGTCGGCGCGTCGACCACCGAGCCGACGCCCATGATCACGCTCGGATCGGCCTGGGCGAAGTGCCGGGTCACGCGGAGAAAGACGTCCGCCGCAAAGTCGCCGCGATTGGTGAATTCGACGCACTTGCAGCCGCCGTTGGCGCAGGCCTGGATCACGCTCTTGCACACCTCCTCGTCCGCATGGTAGAAGACCGGGATCACCGATTGCTCCATCATCGCGGTCAAAACCGACAACCTGTCCTTGCTTGCCATTTTTTCCTCCTGTTCGTTGAAAACCATCAAACCCTGCCTGTCAGCGCCTTGACATAGCCAAGGCGTCTTGAAACGGTCCTGGTCATCGACTGCAATTCGCCGAGGATCCTTTCCCGGTTCGCGCTCATGCGCCGGATCGGCCCGGAAACGCTGATCGCGGCGGCGACCCGGCCCGTGTAATCGTGGATCGGGGCGGCCATGCAGTACAGCCCATACTCGATGCCCTCGTCATCGACCGCGTAGCCGTTCTGGCGAATCCAGGCGAATTCCTCGATCAGCCGGATGCGGTCGACGATCGTCTTGTCGGTCAGCTTCTCCAGCGGCTTTTCGAAGATGCGCTCCGATTCCTCGATCGGCAGGTTGGCCAGGATGGCCTTGCCCAGGGCGGTACAGTAGGCCGGGCGGCGGCTGCCCAGGGTGCAGTGCGTGACCATCGACTGGGTGCCCTCGACCTTGTACAGGTAGACCACGTCGCCGTTGTTGTACACCGCCAGAAACGTCGTCTCGCCGACGACCGAGGACAGTCCTCGCATGTAGGGAATCGAGATTTCGACGATGTTCTGCCCGATCAGCCCGGAAAGCCCGATCTCCAGCGTCTTGAGTCCGATGGAGTATTTCCCGCTGTCTTCGTCCCAATTGACGTACTCACGCGCGAGCAGCACGCCCATGATCCGGAAGACCGTCGTCTTCGGCACGCCGATCGACTTGACGATGTCCGTCAGCGATACGCCTCTCGGATTCCTCGAAATGAATTCGAGGATGCTCAGCGTCTTGTCGGTACCGGAATGGAGCTTTTCAGTCATGGCGCGGCCCGGCCCGGGAACGGAATCATGAAACGGCGTTCCATCATTCTAGCCGAAAAACCGGGTCCCCGGCCCTGCCGCCCTAGCGCCCCATCCATCCGCCATCGACGGTGAGGATGGTGCCGTTCACGTAGTCCGAAGCCGGGGAGGCGAGGTAGATCACCGCGCCGACCATGTCTTCCGGACGGCCCCAGCGCCCCGCCGGGATCCGTTCGAGAATCTGCCGGCTGCGCGTGGCGTCGGCGATCAGCGCCGTGTTCATCTCGGTTTCCATGTAGCCCGGCGCGATGCCGTTGACGTTGATGCCCCGGCTCGCCCATTCGTTGGCCAGGCTCTTGGTGAATTGCGCCACGCCGCCCTTGCTCGCGGCATACGCGGGCACCGTGAAACCGCCCTGGAAGGAGAGCAGCGAGGCCATGTTGATGATCTTGCCGCGGCCCTGCGCCAGCATGACCTTGCCGACTTCCTGGCACAGGAAGAAGACCGCGTTCATGTTGACGCCGATCACGCGGTCCCAGTCCTTTTTCGGAAATTCGGCGGACTTGTGCCGGCATTGCATACCGGCGTTGTTGACCAGGATGTCGATCCTGCCGAAATCGGCCTGGACGCGGGCGACGAGCGCCGGAATGCCGTCGATGTCGGCGAGGTCGTGGCGGTAGAACTCGCCGCGCACGCCGAGTGCCCTGATTTTTTCGATGGCCTGCGACGCGCTCGTGCGGCCGACGGCGGCGACCGAAGCGCCGGCCTGGGCCAGCCCGACGGCCATGGCCTGGCCGAGACCGCGGTTGGCGCCGGTGATCAGCGCCACTTGGCCCTTGAGACTGAAGAGATCCATTTTTTTCTCCCGGAAGGAAACGAATTGACCGCCCGGACGCGGAGAAACCAGGAAAAGAACGGCCTCCGTGTCTTCGTGGTTAAAGGTTTTGATCAGCCAAGCTGGAACAAGAGCTTGATGGCGTCGGTGTCGCCGGAGAGCAATTCGCCGAATTGCCGCGGAGCGTCTTCCGGCGCGGCGACCGAGAGCAGGCGTTCGAAGTCGACGCGTCCGCTTTGCAGGATGGCAACGGCGGTCTCGAAATCGCGCCACTCATAGACCCGGATGCCGACGAGCGTGAGTTCCTTGAATTCGATCTGGATCAGGTCGACTTCCGCCGGCCTCTTGTAGGAGCCCACGACGATGCCGGTTCCCTGCACGCGCAGGATGTCGAGGATGCTGGCCTGCACGCTGGGGTGGGCGGCGCAATCGAAGGCGAGATCGGCGTTGCGGCCCCGGGTGTATGCGCGCACCTTGGCGCGGAGGTCGTCCCTGGCCGCGTCGATGGTGGCAAAGCCCATTTGCCGGGCGACTTCGAGCCGGTGGGGGTTGGCTTCGATGACGATGACCCTGGCGGCGCCGAAACAGGCAAGACAGCCGGCGACGCACAGACCGATCGGACCAGCGCCGTAGACGACAGCGGTGTCTCCCGGCCGGTAGCGCGAACGGGAAACGGCATGCACGCCGACGGCCACCGGCTCGATGAAGGCGCCCAGCTTGAGCGAAAAACCTTCCGGGATGGGCACGATCTTGTCTTCGGGAACCTTGACGTATTCGGCCATGCCGCCGTCGCAGTCGATGCCGATCAGCCGGAGGGTGTCGCAGACGTGGGCGTAGCCGTTCCGGCACGGCTGGCAATGGCCGCAGGAAAGAAGTGGATAGACGGTGACCGGCGTTCCCGGCGGCAGGCTGCCGTGCCCCTTGACGATCGTGCCGGAAAATTCGTGGCCCATGACCAGCGGCGCCTTGGCGCGCGGATGGATGCCCTGGTAGATGATCATGTCGGAGCCGCAGACGCCGGCGTAGGCCACCTTGATCAGGACTTCGCCGGGCCCGATTTCCGGTTCGGCCTTCTCGCCGAATTCCACCTGCTTCGCCCCGGTGTATAGAATGCTCTTCATGATGGTTCTCCAAGTTTTCGGCGGGCTCAGAATCGATTGACCTGGTAACGCGGCGCGCCGCCCAGCAATACCGTCCGCACTTCCTCGGCCGCCTTGCGTTTGAGTTCCCGCGCGGATTCTTCCGAATTCCAGGCCATGTGGGGCGTGCACAAGAAATTGTCGTGTCGGAAGAGAGGATGATCCGCCGGGCCGGGTTCCTTCGCCAGGACGTCCATCGCCGCTCCCGCCAGCTTCTTTCCGCCGAGCAGCCTGTCCAGCGCTTCTTCGTCGACGATGTGTCCGCGCGCGGTGTTGACCAGGTAGGCCGTCGGTTTCATCAGCGCCAGCCTTGCCTCGTCGAGCAGATGGCGCGTCTGGTCGTTGAGCGGGCAATGCACGGAAACGACGTCGGCCTTGCGCAGCAGCTCATCGAGACCGGTCGGCGTGATGTAGCCGGGCAGTCCGGACGAGGGCGGGTAGGGATCGTGGCCGATCACCTTCATGCCCAGGGCGTGGGTCTTGCGCGCCATGGCCTGGCCGATGCGCCCCAGGCCGATGATCCCGATCGTCTGCACCTGATGGCGGAAGATCGGCTGCAAGAGACTGCAATCCCATCGGCCGCTCCTGACCAGCGCGTTGGCCGGAACGATCCTGCGCGTGAGGGCGAGCATCAGGGCCAGGGCGTGGTCGGAAACCTCTTCCGTGCCATAGTCGGGGACGTTGCAGATGACGATGCCCCGCTCCGACGCCGCTTCGAGATCGACGGTGTCGACGCCCACGCCGTAGCGGGCGATGACCTTGCAGCGCGGCAGCTTTTCCAGCACCCGCCGGGTCGCCGGGGCGTACTGGAGAAGCATCCCCTCCGCCTCCGCGCATTGCCCGATGATCTCGTCTTCCGTCTTGCACGCCAGCCACGGAACCTCGCCGCAGACGTCCCTCAGCACTTCGCGCTCGATCTCGATGCTCGAATGGTCGCAGTCCACGACTACGGCCTGGTGTTGTTCTTCCATTTTTCCTCCGCCAGGTGGTTGCAAAAAGGACATTCTAAAGGTGTCTTGATTCGCAACGAAATTTTACCAGGAGGGCGTATCCATGACTGACCCAGGAAAGGTGGGAAGAGGGCCGGCTTCTTCCCCGGCAGCCTCGGCAGGAAGCTCGAAAAGGGGCCTTGGCAAGCCTCCCTCTTCGAGTGGGCCTTTACCCATATATTTGCTTGCGGCGAAGCCGCAAACTTCACTCCGGACCTCATTCATGCGCCTTCCACCCTGCCTCGCTATTCTTCACGGGAATGGCAAACCGGGGCGGGTTCCCCCGCGTTCTCGCGCCGGGCAGTCTTCCGGATCGCAGTGGCGAGGCGGGAAAACCCGCTTGGGACAGCGGCGATGGAACGAGGCCCGCGGGAGGAATTCACCCATACTCGATTTCATTGGACAATCGCCTGCGCGCGTGATGTAATGGGAGAACAGTAAATCGCGCTTCTTTTGATCCATCGACTTTTCATCTTTTTCGTGGATTGGTTTTTCATTTTCATCGAACACAACGACTGCCATTGCCCTCATGTCATGAGTACGTCGCTTCCACGTCTCTTC
>JAITIQ010000041.1 GCA_031279425.1 Accumulibacter sp. | reverse complement strand
GGAAAAGTGTCGTCGGGCATCTTTTTTTCTCTGTGCTTGCTTATCAGTTCGTCCAGTTCATTCGCAGGGAACTCAAGCATCCAGGCATTCATGAGCGCTGGGCGAGCCTGCGCTCGACGCGCGGCACAACGCGCAGGTGCCCCGCCGTCTATGCGGGCGTCCCCGCGCCCGAACGCGCCGCCGCGCTGATGAACGGCGGCCCGGTCCTCCTCGCCGACGAACCGACCGGCGCGCTCGACACCCGGAGCGGCGCGGAAGTCGTGGCCTTGCTGCGCGAACTGGCCGATGTCGGACACACCGTCCTCCTGATCACCCACGACCCGCAGGTCGCCGCGCAGGCCGGGCGCGTCATCCGGATCAGCGACGGGCGGATTCAGAGGACGGAAGACAGTAATTCTTGCGGGCGCGAAGCGCCCGGTAACTGACCGTCTTCTGTCCTCTGTCCTCCGATCGCCACGGGCGCTGGCCGCCTCATCGCGCCTCCGGCAGATGCGCGTCGAGCCATTGGCAGAGCGCCGATGGCGCCGGCCAGTTGCGCAGAAAGCGCGTCCGGTCGCGCCGCCAGGCGCGCAGGAAGGCCGCTTCACTTTCGTGCCGGACCATGGCGTCGAGATCGATGAGCGCGAGACGACCCGCGTGCCACAGGAAATTCGTCGCCTTCGTATCGCCATGCGCGATGCGCAGGCGGAACAGCCGGGCGAAGAGCGCCGTGATCGCCGCCGCCTCGGCCGGCGGCGGCTCCCGGTCGGGCAAAAGATGCCGCAGGAGGTTTTCTCCCGGACAGAATTCGGTGACCAGGAAGGCGCGCCGCCGCAGCGGCCCGAACCGCTCCTCGACGAGAGCCAGCGGCGGCGGCGTGGCAATGCCGAAAAAAGCCAGCCGATGGCCGGCCAGCCAGGCCTGCCACGCCCGGCTCGGGCGCCAGCAGCGCGACAGGGCGTGGAACGGATTTTTCAGGTTGTAGCGCTTGATCGCCAAGGCCCGTCCATCCACATCGACCCGGGCGACGGTGCAGCTGTGGCCGTCCTTGAGCAGACGGCCCTGCCGAATCGCCGCGTCGGGCGCGGCGAGCACCTCCGCCAGCGCCTCGTCCTCGGCGCGCGCGACCGACGAGAAGCGGCGCGCGGTGCGGCGCACGGAGAACTGGCTGCACTCGCGCAGCGTCTTGCCGAGAAAATCCGCAAGGCGCTTCTCCCGCGCCCGCTCGACCGCTTCCGACAGGGCTTCGCCATGCGCTCGGCTCATCCGCTCCGGCGCGTAGGCCGTCAACAGTTCGTCGAAGCGGGATTCGCAGGCCGGCGGCAATTGCGCCAGCAACAAGGCCAGGTTGTCGCGCGCCTGTTCTTTCCCGCGCGCGCGTTCCACGCCGTCGCCATCGATGAAAAAGAGTCGGCCCGCGTGCTCCAGGAAGTTGCCGGGATGTGGGTCGTTCTGAATCAGTTCCGCCGCGTGCAGCCGTCCGAGCAGCGTGAAGGCCTGGCGCAGGAGTTCCATGGTCCGCGCCTCGGGCGCCAAAACCCATTCGTCGGCCAATGTGCGTGAATCCTCGAAAAACGCGGTCAGCAGGAAATACCCGTCCCCGTCGAGCCGCCCGGCGCCCGCCACTTCCGGCGCGGGCAGGCCGGCCTCGCGCAAAAGATCGAGGCCCCGCCGTTCGCGCCTCCAGTGACGGCCGGCGCCGCCCTCGGCCACGAACAGTTTGGCCAGCACGCGCCGGCCGCGCCAGCGCGCCTCGCCGGTCAGGCGCTTGCCCGGCAGCACGCGCAGGAGGCGCAGCACGCGGATCGCCTCGCCGTCGCCGCGCACCTGGAAAGGCGCCGCCGGCGCGCGCCCGGCCCGGCGCAGCTCTTCGGCCGTCAGGCAGGGGATCGGATCGGTGGAGGAAGCCGTCATTCCCGCCCCTCGAAAGAAAACGGCGATGCGCCGGCGCGCGTCATCCCGCCTCCGGCGCGTACTTGCGCAGATAGCGTTGGCGCAGCCGCTTCGCCTCGCCGGCGAGGGTTTCCAGCCGCGTCCGCTGGCCGCGCAGGACGTCGCGCAGCGGGCGATCGAAATAGCTCTCCAGGAAACGGAACACGTCGCGGCGGGTCAGTCCGACATCCAGCGCCGAGAAGTACAGCGCGGCGAGATCCTTGTCGCGCCAGCGCCGCGGCGTCCGCTGGCGAACCTGCGCGCGGTGCAGGTCGATCAGCGACAGTTTCAGGCGCTCCGGCGCGGGCGCGGGATCGAGGTGCAGCAGGAAATGGCAGAGATAGAAATCGCGATGGTTGACACCGCCACCGTGCATGCGCCGCGCCATGTCGGCGACGCGCCGGAGCAGCGCGCGCTTCAACGCCGGCGGTGGCGGACGGGTCGGCCAATCGCGGCAGAAATCCTCCAGGCTGACCGTCGGCGCCAGGTCCTCGGTGATGATGAAGGAATGCCGTTTCGCCGGATTGCGGCCTCGTTGCCCGAAGGCGACACCGCGCAGGGTGTCGACGCCGAGTTGTCCGAGCCGCCTCGCCGCCCGCCATTCATTACTGGCGCCGAGCACCGGCGGACGCAGGCAGAACAGATTCTTGACGATCTCCATCCAGCCGGCGCCGCGATGGATCTTGACGAAATAACCGCGTCCGGCGATCTCGACGCGCAGCGTGCGGCGCGCCTCGAGTTCGCGGAATACTTCGCCCTCCAGCGCCTCGACGGCGGCGAAGGGATCGCGCCCGGCCCACAGCGAGCGGAAAGGCTCATCGAGGACGAGCACCAGCCTGTCTCCGGGGAAGAACCTCTTGATTAGAGCGGATCAATTTGATGGTGAGCATATATTTACACCGCCATGGCGAGGCCGCAGGTCCGCGGCAATCCAGAGGGTCTTTCCGTTTGCCTTGGCGTTTCGGGAGGCGGAACCGCCACCACCTGGATTGCCTCGTCGCTGCGCTCCTCGCAATGACGCGGGACAGGTTCGCCACGCGCCGCTTTTCCAGGATTCATCAGGGACTCACTCCATTTGGAAGCTCGTCCTTTCGGAGCTTTCGGGGGGGGGGGGGGGGGGGGGGGGGTCACGCCGGGGCGTGGCCGGGCCGGGCCCCGGCCCCG
>JAITIQ010000250.1 GCA_031279425.1 Accumulibacter sp. | reverse complement strand
GCGTGGCCAGCAGCACTTTCGGATCGAAGCTCTCCATGATGAACGCGAGACGGCGGGATGTCGCGTTCGATGGTACCACGAGCCGGGAGCATGAAACGGGATGGAGCGACCAGGCTTTTCCCACCGCAGACCTGCCCTCCCCCCCTCGAGCCGCTTCTCGATCAGCAAGGAATCTCAGTGATCTTGAACGGGATGATTCTTTGCCTGACCAACGGTTTGCCGCCTTTTCTTCGAAGATCAGGTTTTGAGAGACCAGGCTTCCTTTCGCGCCGCCGCCTGCCTTCCCCTCCCCCGCTCGGCGGGGGAGGGGAAGGCAAACGTCTGTGTGAAGGCAAGCCGGGCGGGGGAGGAAGGCAAATGTCCGCACGGAAGCAAGCCGCTGATCGACGGGAAGCCTCAAGTCATGAATACGCCCTCTTGGCGGAATTTCGTTGCTGATCAAGAGCCGCTTTGTACAGGCGGGCGAGAGGGTGCCCCGCAGGGGCGGGAGAGGGTTTCCTTCCATGCGGAGCGCAGCGACGCTGCCCGCTTCGCTGCGCTCGCAATGACGATCGACTTGACCGGTGTTTCCCTAGCGAAACATTTTCATGTAGGCCGTCACTTCCACGACCTGATCTTCGTCATGGGCGGCGCCGATATTGCTGGCTATATCATCTCTCTCGTCGCGATTCCAGGGCTGTCTGGCAGTACCCGCACTGGCGGCAAAGTCCGATTGACGGACGTTGCCGAAGCGCGCGTCGATGACGGTGTCGAAATAATGATCGATGTAGCCGGCCAGGGCGGGCGTCAGGCCGGTGAGGATCATGACGTTGCGCGAACGCTCCACGTAGCTTCCCGACGCGGCGCCGGGTTCGCTCCAGCGCACATTCCGGAAACATACCTTCAGATCGTGGGGCAGGCCGTTGCTGTCGAGATAGGCGTAGCGGTCCTCGCGTCCTTCCGCCCGCCCGGCGGGGAGTCCGATTCCCGCCGCCAGCATGGCGTTCCTCAAGTCCGTGTCGCAAAGAATCGTGCCCGGCGTGCTGATGGCGGTGGCGCAGCTTTCCTGGACGCATCCCGTCGGGGCGCTCACGTCGTCCCGCGGCGCGACGCCCGTTCCCGCGAGATAGTTGTCGTAGGCCAGCAGCCAGCCCTGGACGAATTCGCTGGTGATGCGCTGATACACCGCGTTGCGGTGCACGTCCTTGCCGATGCTGACCGCGCCGATGATCAGGCCGATGACCACCAGGACCAGGGAAATCTCCAGCAGGGAAAAACCGCGCGCCGCGCGCCTGCCTGCCTGCCGCCATTTTATCGGGCGCATCTTTCCATCCTTTCGCGCAAAATGTTCGTCCATTACAGGAATCCGCGTTCATTGCCCCAGATACAGGCCCTTTTGGTCCGCCACCAGGACACCGGCCGCCACGCCTTCCGCGAAAGGTTCCGCGGAAGCTCTCAGGTTTTGCAGGAATTGATAACGCTGGTCCGTCATGTCCCGGACTTCCACGGCCGAGACCAGCGTCATGATCGCGATCGGCGTTATTCCGGCCGCCGTGACCGACATCAGCACCGCCGCGGCAATGGAAGTCCCCGCCAGGACAGCGATTTTCGCGGAGTCGCCCGCCGCGTGCAGCCCCGCCGACACCGCGTCCATGATGGAACCCACGGCGCCGAGAACCCCCGAAACGGCCACCGTCACGTTGGCATCCGCCAGCGCCAGCGCCTGTTCGAGCACCTGCTCGTAGTCGTAGAGACTCACGTAGAGCATCGCCGCGGCCGTCGCGGCGTTCGGCTGCGCATGGCCGATGGCGGCGATCGCCTCGCCGCAGCCGAGCCGGTTCCACAAAACCCCTGGGCTGACCGCGCGAACCCGGTCGTCATTCCGATCCGTCTGTCCGCCCCGCGGGGGATCGAAGGCAAGCCCCGCCGGGCCGTCGAAGAGGGCGTTGTCGCCGCTCGCGTCCCGCGCGCCCGGCAGAGCCAGGGCGTAGGCCACCTGGCGCGGCGCGCCGCCCGCCGTCACATGGACATGGCCGGTGACGTCGGTCGGCGCGGGGTCCTCCGCGACGCGCAGGGCCTGGCAAAGATCGAGGCCGTTGCTATTCCCAAGCATGACATTCGAGGCAATGACCGGCGTAAAGACACGCGATGCCAAGACCGTGTCCGTCGTCAGCTTCGGCAGGTCCGGCGCTGACGGAGTGAAAGTACCGGCCCAGCCCACCAGCGGGTAGAAGCGATCGAACGACAGCGTCAAATCCGCGTTCCTGGACAGCGCGGGCGCGGGGTCGCCGGCGTCCGCCTCCGGGTCGGCCACCGCGCCGGTACGCCGCAGCACGCCGTAGCGGATCATTCCGGCGCGCGCGTCGGCCATGCCGAGCGTCTTCCAGGGCAGCTTCCCGACTTCTTCGGTGCCGCCGCAGTTTTCGTCGCCTCCTTCGTCCGCCGCCGGACAGGGCAGACGATGGTTCGACAGCACGAAGCCGGTCAAGGCCCAGTCGGCGCGTTCGAGCAGGGAACGCGCCGCGACGCTTTCCCTTTGCTCCAGACGCGCCGCGATGAAGCGCCAGGAAAGCGTGGTGAGCAGGCCGAGGACCAGCACGATGAGCGCCAGTTCGAGCAGCGAGAATCCCTCTTCCTTCGTTCTCATGGCAGCAGGCCTTTCGTGTCCAGTTGCACGGCGTATCGGGCCGTTTCATCGGCGGCGGCGAGCATCTTGCGCGCATGGATTTCCGCCTCGATGCGCGCGGCGATGGCTTCCTCGGTCGCGGCGACGGCATCGGGCATCCCCTCTATCGCCGAATCCAGGTCGATACCGGCCAGGACAAGGGTGGTGGCACCCAGCGCCGCGCCTATCCCAAGCAAGACCCCTCCCATGGCTTCATCCGTGGTCATGATCCCGGCCGCCGTGGTCATGATCACGGTGGCGGCGCCGTCGGCCACGTTGACAATGGCGAACACCAGGCTCGCATACGCCAGTTGCAGGTCGAGATAGGCCATGTCGAGAAGGAAGGCGCGCGCCTGCAAGTGCGCCAGGGCGAAGAGGTAATGATCGTAGGATGCGCGCGCCGCGTGCCCCGCCGCGTTGGCGCGCGAGAGCAGCGCGGCGCAGGAAAGACGCGCGGCCAGCTCGCCGAAACCGACGGCGAGCACCTGGTCGTCGTAAACATTGGAGGAAGCGCGGTCCGGCGGCTCGAAAGCCGCCGTGGCGCCGTCATTCAGGCCGTCGAGGAAACTGCCGTCGCCGTCGGCGTCGCCCGCGCCGGGGTGCGCGATGACGTAGGCGACGGTCACGCCGTTGGAGGTCAGGACCGGCGAGGAACCCGACTGCGCCTCGCGCAGCGCGGCGCAGAAATCGAGGCCGTGTATTTGCGCGGCGACCGCGGCGGAATCGGGTACCTGGCGCTCGAATACGACTTCCTTCAGCGACGACAAGTCCTTGATCGCAGTCGCCTCGGGGAAGGCCGGCGCATAGTCGTCCGGAATTCCGTCGATATTCGGTAAACCGCCGGGGGTATAGCTCAACGCACCGCCGGTCAAGGGCCATTCCGTACCGGTCACGGCAGGAGCGGGAGGCAGCATCGGCGCATGCCGCGGCCGCGCGCTCGTCAGCGATTTCTCCGAACCGTCCTGATACGCGCCATAGTGGAGGCGCGACGGCAGGCTCAGACCCAGGGTATGGAACGGGAAGCCGCCCCGCGCCGCGGCGCACGGGCCGGACGGCGCGGACGCGTCTTCCCTTCCGTCGCCGTTCGTGTCCGGGCAGGGCAGGCGATGGTTTTTCAGGACGAAGCCCAGGATCGCCTCGTCCGCCAGCGCGATCTGCGCTTCGACGGGGCGCGCGTCGTCGATCGTCCGGATTTGGGGGAGAATTTTCCACAGGGCAAAGGCCAGAACCCCGGCGATCGCCAGCGCCACCGACATTTCGACGAGCGAGAATCCGCGGCCGCGCGCCCCCGGCAGGAAGATCGCGTTCATTGCAGCACGCTCCGCTTGTCGACGCGGCGCAGGACTTCCACGGCGTCGGTGACGGACCACACCTTTACTGTGCCGTCGTTGCCGGCGGGCGAGCATTCCGGAGCAGCGGGCGGCGGCGTCGCGGCGAATTCCCCATGAATCTCGTCCGCCGTTTCAAACAGCGTTTTTTTGCTCTCGTAGTCCGTCCAGTGGGCATGAAACTGGCCGGTGTACTCCTTGGTGTAATTCATGGTGTACGATCCGCCATCCGCAGTGTTAATCGTCACGGTTTCAGTTGTGGTGACCGGTTTCGCGATGAGTTGGTATGCCTCGCCGCAAAGCTCATAGTATTTCTCGGCGCAGGCGACGAGCGGCGGCGGCGGCTCATCTGGCTCCTGTTCACCGCACCGCGTCTCATTGCTCACGGACGCGGGATCGGTCAAGCCAGCTATCGCGGTTTCAAGCTCCGCTTTTGCGTTGCTCACGGCGGTTTGTTGTGTGGTTTTCAGGGTTTGCAAAGCCTGAAGTTCGCTTACCGCGTTCTGGTAATCCTCGTCATAGCTCGTCTCCAGATCCGCTCTCTTTTGTGCGACGGCGTTTGCCAGCGCCGCGCCGGAAAGCCCGGCCTTCTCCAGGGCCTCCTGGTAACTCGCCACTGCCGCGTTTATTTCAGCCTGGACGTCGGCAAGGTTTCTATTTGTCGCCGCCATTTTCGCCTCCATCTCCGCTATCCCCTCTTCAGTCTCGGCCAGCGCCCATTCGGCGGCGTATAAGGTTGGATAAAGGCTGCTCATATCCGCCTGAAATTCCGTGTACTGGTTCAGATAAGTCACCAGGGCAGGACAAAAACTTCCATAAGTGCCCGGGAGCGAACACGTGCCCCCGCCCACCAGATTTACCGAAGATTCCGAAAGCGCCGTGCCAAGGCCCGCGCGGCAAGCCTCGATGACCGCCTTGTCTTCGTCCAATTGTGCCCCCGCTTCTTCCATCGCGATCCTCGCCGCCTCCCTGGCTTGCCACAGTTTTGCTTTTTGAGCTTCGAATTCCGCTGCAAGATTCAGGTCCATCTCGGTGCTTTCGCAGAAATCCTCCACCAGAGACTCGTCGCCGCCCATACGCCCCGCCACCTGACCGGCCTGAACCGTTCCGGCGATCAGGGTCGCCAGGGACGCGGTATTGACCACCAGGGACGCGGCCGAAACGCCGAGCGACGCGCTGTAAAAACCGATCGCCACGTACTC
>JAITIQ010000125.1 GCA_031279425.1 Accumulibacter sp. | reverse complement strand
CCCGTGGCCTCCGCGGCCAGCCGCGCGGCGGGCAGGGCGGATTGGCGGCCTTGCAGCGGCCCCATGCCGACGGTGGAGAAGCGTTTGATGAGCTGGATGTCGCGGTAGCCGAGGCGGACGGCGTTGAGGATGTCGCGGATTTGCAGGTCTTCATCGTAGTCGACGAATTCCTTGCCCTTGGGGTGCGGAAAGATCGGCCAGGGGGTATTGACGGGGGCTTCCGGCGCGGGTTTTCGCGCCCGCTTCTGCCGCCGGTCCGGCTTGACTGTCTCCTGATTCAAGCGACCGCCCTGTTCTCCTTGACATCCCATCCCCCCGCGACTCCCGCCCCTATGCTGCCGTCCGCGTTTTGTTCCCTGGCCTCGATCACGATCTGCGAATAGGACAGGCTCACCGCCTCCACCCACATGGAACCGGCATTGCCGCTTGGCGTCACCCCGGTCACGATCACATCGGTCAGCGTGACGCGCACGAATTCCTGCTGTCCGCCGCCCGATTTGCAGCCCGATATTTCCACCTTCGGAATATGCTTGCCCGCGGCGCAATATTTGAAAAGATTCGGCGAGGCGCG
The DNA here is from genome assembly GCA_031279425.1 of Accumulibacter sp. GTDB lineage: Bacteria > Pseudomonadota > Gammaproteobacteria > Burkholderiales > Rhodocyclaceae > Propionivibrio. Next base: position 2,722 of record JAITIQ010000125.1, on the reverse strand, counting down.
GTCGAAATAATGCGAAAAGCTCACGCCGTTGAAATCGGCCTTGCCCACCCCGCCGCCGCCGCCGGAAGACATCGAGGAAGACTGCGAAACCCCGTAGCCGAGGCTGACCGCGTCGATCCAGCCCTTGTGCTTGGCATCCTTGGACTCGCCTTCGATGCCCTCGATCCTGACGTATATCTCCGACATGGCACGACTCCTTCCCGAAAGATGAAAAAACAGTGGAAACCCTCGCCCGGTCATGCGGCGCGAAAACCGCACCGCATGACCGGGCGCACGGACTGTATGCCTCACGGCGGGGAGTGTCAATGCATTGACGATGCCGGAGTCGAGGGATAAAGTCACGGCGGGAATTTCAACCCACTGGCCTGAGGGCCTGCGCGCGGTTTCGATGCCGCGCGCCACAAGGGGAAAATGGCATGGCATCGGCGTTCGATATCAAGAAAAACGAGATTCTGGACATCAACAGGAAGCTGGCGTTCGCGTGTATTGATGCGGCGGAGCCAGGCAATATCAAGCGAGCCAGGGAACGATTCATCAAAGACGTGGAGAAAAGGCGCAACAACCCCACGTACATTGCCCAGGGTGGTTCTTCCCTGTGCGGCGCGGCGGCGTTCATGTACTGCATCGCCCGCGAGAAGCCCGACGATTTCGCCCTCTACGCGCTCGATCTGGCGCTCACTGGCAAAGGCCATCTCGGCGGCCTGGAGGTCACGCCGGGGCAAACATGCCGCGACAGCGAGAGTCTCTCAATTGATGCAAGTTTCTTTTTTACTCAGAAGAGAACCATCGCCCCGGCCGACTGGGTCACGCTGGCGAGTCTGCGGGACAGTACCGGTTCGCTCAGCGCCATGCCAAGCGTCAATTCGGATCTTGGCGGAATGACCTTCCCTGACGCCTTGGCGGGCTGGTTCAGGGGAACCGGCTGGTTCAGCGCCGTGCGCAACAATGCCGACATTCTCGGCTTCAACGATTCTCTCCGCCATCTGCTGGGCATCAATTCGCTTCCCCTGAGTTACGTCTGCCTGCTCATCAACGCCAGCGTCATGACTGGAGACTTGGCGCTTCGTATCCCGAATCATTGGGTCGTCCTGGGCGACGGCGCGGGACAAGGCGGCGGAAGCAATGGCAACGACGGCTCGACCATCCGGATCGCCACCCCCGGCGCGAAAATCCTGGATTCGCGCGGACGCCCCGTCATGATCGTCCCGAAAGTGGAAACGCCTTACCAGCATGAAATAGCGCCGCGCGTTTCCTGCCTGCCCGACAGTCCGGCCTGTGTCGCCAACAGCGGCGACCCCAGGGCGTCGAGAAGGGCGGAACTGGAAAAAGGGAAACTGAATTTCGAGGTTTATTCCTGGGCTGAAATCCGGAGGCATCCCGCCGATTTGACCGTGGAAAAATTCCTGACCGGCTATTTCGGCTATGTCGCCGCCACGGTGTAATGAACATACGGAGAAAATCATGTACCGTTCCTTGATACCATTCCCATGCCTTCTTGCCATGCTGTTGGCGGGATGCCCGAGTACGCCGCCCATTGCCGAGGCCGAAAGAAAACCAATACCCGAATTGACAATAGTTGGTTCGGTAAACTTGTTTTCAGGCGGTACCGATTTTTTCGCGCTTTCGGAAGACGGCAGCACATTTGTCGCCGGAAACAAATACAGTGTAGGACTATATCGCGCGAGCGACTATGCACCGCTGGAAAGGCACTATGAATGTGAGGGGGAAACGCTCGCAATATCAGATGGTGGTTATTCTTGCAATACAGATGCGGCCATATATGATCTTGGCTACATCGACGCGAATACCTGGTATTTCATCGAAAGAATCTTGAGGGAAGCAGATATTCGCGTACACGTCCGGACGATCCACCCTCCGCGGGAGATCAGCGTATCGACCGTGGACGAACCTCGCAGCAACATTATCGCTTCCGCCAACAGGAATTATGTTGCCCATAACAACGGGTTGATCGACTGGCGTACCGGGAAACGCTACCCCACCAAGGCCCCGGTTTTTAGACCGCGGGAGCAGATAGTTCCCACACTGACCCCCGACAACCGGATCATCACGTATCTGGGCAGGAAAACCATGATCTTCGACCCGCTCAACGACACGATGGAAGTCTGGAAAGGCGCAACCTCCCTGGATCAGGCAATCCTTGTCACGCCGGATAATCGCCACGCGATTGGTCTGTCTACGAAGAATTACAAATGCACGCTCTGGAGCTGGCCGGAAAAGAAAGAAATCGGGCATTGCAGCGGGCGTCTCCGTGGGATTTTCGGAAAAAATTCCGAGTATCTTGAGGTATTGGCGCTTTCCCCCAATGGCAAATCGTTTGCCGTCGGCGTTGACAACAATGTGCGGGTCTATCGTATCGAGCCGTTCCAACTCGAACTGGAAACAAGCACGCCCGGCCCGGTGGTTGCATTGGCCTTGTCGGATGGTCTGCTGGCTACTTACGATTACAAAGGTTTTCTCCGTGTCTGGAATATTGCCACAGGCAGTCTTGCCGGGCAACACAGTTTCCCCGGTGTGGGCTGGGCAAATGAAAATAAATACAACCTTGCGTTTCAGCCCAATAGCAATAGATTATTCCTAAAACGTGGCGGTATCACGGTTTTCGAGATTCCCAAGCGCCCCGCGCGACAAAAAGCCGGAAGCGATTCCGGGAAGTAAACCGGATTCGGCCATATCGCCGCCAAGGTGAAATGAACGCGGGGGA
>JAITIQ010000083.1 GCA_031279425.1 Accumulibacter sp. | reverse complement strand
GGAATGATGCATGTTTCCTGTTTGTTTTCAATCAGTTGAACGATTTTCCCGGCGGCTTCGGGCGATGTAAATTTATTTCTTTACTAAACCGTTTCGTGTAACTATTATTTCATCGGATCATCCATCAGACAGTCGGAATTTTCCCGCGCCGTTCATTTTCATGTCGTCCAGACCCGTTTCCCGGCCGTTCTCCGGCACGATCGCCGACCGGATCGCCAGGTCGATGCCGGATCTCACGCCGTCGCTCAAGCGCATGGCGGAATACGTGCTGGCCCATTCGTTCCGCGCGGCGACGATGAGCATCGATGAACTCGCCGCGGCGACGAAGGTCTCCGTGGCGACCGCCAACCGTTTCGCGCACGTGCTGGGCTTTTCCGGCTACCAGGGGTTCCGCGCGGAGCTCGTGCGCGGTTTCGAGGCGGTGCTGGCGCCGGTCGAACGGATGCGCGACGAGTTGACGCGCAAGGCGACCAGCGCCGAAGTCATGGCCGCCTCGCTCTCCGATGCGCTCGCCAATCTGGAATCCATCCGCCAGGGCCTGCCGGCCGATACCTGCGAGCACGTCGTCACCGCCATCCTGGACGCCCGCCAGGTGCTGGTCGCCGGCTTCGGCGACAGCGGCTATCTCGCGGGCATGCTGGCGCACGGCCTGGAACTGTATTGCCCGCAGGCGCGCTCGCTGGCCGGCGTCGGCGGCCCGTCGCACGGCGCGCGCGCGCTGTTCAGGCTGACCCCGCGGGACCTCGTCGTCGTCATCTCGTTCCCGCGCTACGTCAAGGACAGCATCATCATCGCGCGCAAGGCGAAGGAACGCGGCGCGCGCATCGTCGCGCTGACCGACTCGCCCACCTCGCCGCTGGCCGCGCTGGGGGATCTGAGGCTGTTCCTCATGGCGACGAGCCGGTTCGCCGCCACTTCCAATTCGACCCTGCTCGCCGTGATCGAGGCGCTGTGCGCCGCCGTGGCCCGCCGCGCCAAGAATTCCGTGAAATCCGCCGCGGACGTGACCGAATTCGTGCTGCCCTGGCTCACCCAGGAGGACAGGATCGCATGAACCCGGTCATCGCCATCCACGGCGGCGCCGGCACGATCACCCGCGCCTCGCTTTCCGGCGAACAGGAGACCGCCTACCACGCGGCCCTGGAGGAGGTGCTGCGGGGAGGGCAGGAAGTCCTGGAGAGGGGCGGCAGCGCGCTCGATGCGGTCACCGAGGCCGTCTTCCGCCTGGAGGAATGTCCGCTGTTCAACGCCGGCAAGGGCGCCGTGTTCACCCATGCCGGCACGCACGAGCTCGACGCCTCGATCATGGACGGCCGCACGCTGGCCGCGGGCGCCGTGGCCGGCGTGCGGACGCTGCGCAACCCGATCCTGGCCGCGCGCCGGGTGATGGAGGACGGCCGGCACGTGCTGCTCGCCGGCGAAGGCGCCGAGGCGTTCGCCCGCGCCTGCGGACTGAAGACCGTCTCGCCCGGCCATTACTTCACCCAGGCGCGCCACGCCCAATGGCAGCGCGCGCTGGCCGAAGGCAGGACGGATTTGCTCGACCACGACGCGCAGGCGCTTGCCGCCGACATGAAAATCGGCACGGTCGGCGCCGTGGCGCTCGACGCGCGGGGCAACCTCGCGGCGGCGACCTCGACCGGCGGCGTGACGGACAAGCGCGTCGGCCGGGTCGGCGACAGTCCGCTGATCGGCGCGGGCTGCTACGCCAACAACCGCACCGTCGCCGTGTCCTGCACCGGCACGGGCGAGACCTTCATCCGCCTGCTGGCCGCCTACGACGTTTCCGCGCTGATGGAGTACCGCGGCCTGCCGCTCGCCGAGGCTTGCCGGGTCGTGGTGATGGAAAAGCAGCCGGCGATCGGCGGGCTCGGCGGGCTGATCGCCGTCGACGCCCAGGGCAACACCTGCCTGCCGTTCAACAGCGAGGGCATGTACCGCGGCGAGGCGCGCGCGGGCGGTCCGCGTTCGACGGCCATTTACCGCTGACGGCGAGGAAGAGGAACGCAATGGCCTTTCATGGCGCGGAGACTGGCCTGGCCCCCGCCGCACCGGACCCGGTCCTCCCCGACGAGCGCGTCGTCGACGTGCGCGGGCTGACGGTGTCGTTCACCACCAGCGAGCGTACCGTGGTGGCGGTCAGGGATCTGTCCTTCCACGTCGATCGCGGCGAGACGCTGGCCATCGTCGGCGAATCGGGTTCGGGCAAGTCGGTCACTTCGCTCTCGCTCCTGCGTCTCGTCGAGCACGGCGGCGGCCGGATCGTCGAGGGCCGCCTGCTGCTGCGCCGCGGGGACGGAACGCACCTCGATCTCGCCCGCGCCGACGAGCGCACGCTGCGCCGCGTGCGCGGCGGCGACATCGCCATGATCTTCCAGGAGCCGATGACTTCCCTGAATCCGGTGTTCCCGGTCGGCGAGCAGATCGCCGAGTCGATCCGCCTGCACCAGGGCAGGGATCGCGGAGAGGCCGCCGCCGAGGCGCTGCGCATGCTGGACCTGGTGCGCATTCCGGAATCCCGCCAGGTGCTGCGGCGTTATCCGCACCAGTTGTCCGGCGGCATGCGCCAGCGCGTGATGATCGCCATGGCCCTGTCCTGCCGCCCCGCCCTGCTGATCGCCGACGAGCCGACGACCGCGCTCGATGTGACCATTCAGGCACAGATATTGCGGCTGATCCGCATCCTGCAGGAAGAAATGCGCATGGGCGTCATGTTCATCACTCACGATATGGGCGTCGTCGCGGAAGTCGCGGATCGCGTGCTGGTGATGCTGGGCGGGGAAAAGGTCGAGGAAGGCGGGACGCGCGCCCTCTTCGCCACGCCGCGGCATCATTACACGCGGGCCCTGCTCTCCGCCGTGCCCCGGCTCGGCGCCATGCGCGGACAGGATTTTCCCGCCCGCTTCCAGTTGCTGAGGATGGATTCCGACGAGCGCGGCGAGCCGCGGGAAATATTGGCGGGGCAGGACACCGTCGTCACCGGGGGCGGCCCGGTGTTGCGCGTGCGCGAGCTGGTGACCCGTTTTCCCATCCGCAGCGGCCCGTTCGGGCGCGTCACCAGGGAAGTGCATGCCGTCGAAAGGATCAGCTTCGATCTCTACCCCGGCGAAACGCTGGCCCTGGTCGGCGAATCCGGCTGTGGCAAGTCAACGACCGGGCGTTCGCTGCTGCGCCTCGTCGAGGCGAGAAGCGGGACCATCGAATTCGCCGGACGGCGCATCGATACGCTCGCGGGCCCCGCCTTGCAGCGCCTGCGTCGCGACATCCAGTTCGTTTTCCAGGACCCCTTCGCCTCGCTCGATCCGCGCGTCACCGTCGGCTTTTCGATCATGGAACCGCTCTTGATCCACCGGATCGCCTCCGGCGTCGAGGCGCGCAAACGCGTCGACTGGCTGCTGGAAAAGGTCGGGCTGCCCGCCGAATTCGCCCAGCGCTACCCGCATGAATTTTCCGGCGGACAGCGGCAGCGCATCGCCATCGCCCGCGCGCTGGCCACGGGTCCGAAGGTGGTCATCGCCGACGAATCGGTCTCGGCGCTCGACGTTTCGATCCGGGCGCAGATCGTCAACCTGCTGCTCGACCTGCAGAAGGAATTCGGCCTCGCCTTCCTGTTCATTTCGCACGACATGGCCGTCGTCGAGCGGGTCAGCCACCGCGTCGCCGTGATGTATCTCGGCCAGATCGTCGAGATCGGGCCGCGCCGCGCGATCTTCGAAAATCCGCAGCATCCCTACACCAAGAAGCTGATGGACGCCGTGCCGGTGGCCGATCCGGCGCAGCGCCGCCGTCACCTGCCGCTGCTCTCCGATGAAATTCCCAGCCCCGTCCGGGCGCTGGGCGACGAACCCTTGCTCGCTCCCTTGCAGGAAGTCGGGCCGGGGCATTTTGTGGCGCGCCATGCGGTCTGAAAGGCGCTTCTCTTGCACTTCCCGCTTCCGCGGGTTTTTTTGATAAAGGACGAACCGATGAAACCTGCATTCCAGTGGCCGATCCGGCGCCTGCTCATCGCGGGATCGCTGGCGGCTGTGACCTGCTTCACCCCGCCGGCCTTCGCCGCCAAGGACGTGGTGCTGGCCGTGGCCTCGACCTTCACCACGCTCGATCCGTACGATGCCAACGACACCCTGTCGATGGCCGTGGCCAAGTCGTTCTACCAGGGCCTGTTCGGCTTCGACAAGGACATGAAGCTCATCAA
>JAITIQ010000066.1 GCA_031279425.1 Accumulibacter sp. | reverse complement strand
CGCGCCTTCGCCCAGGCGCTTGTTCTTGGTGTCCTCGTACTGGAAGTAGGCGCTCGACTTGCCGAAGGAATACTGGCCCCGGTGCGAGATCGCGTAGGTGTTGCGGGTCATGGTATTGGTTTCCTTGCCGAGGAAGGACTCGGGGTTGGTGCCGGTGGCCGCGTCGGGATCGGTGGCGCTCGCGCCGACGTTTTTGTCGCCGGCGTAGATGTTGCCCTGGCGCGAATAGCCGGTCTCGAAATCGAGCATCTGCCGCTCGGTCAGCTTCCAGCGCAACATTGCCCGGATATCCTTGTTCTTCACCCCTTCGCGGCCCGCCGCCACGCTTGCGCCGGAGGCGGTTTCATCGACGTTGATGTCCGGCGCGTCGCTGTCGGTCTTGCTGTAATTGCCATAGACGCGGAAACCGAAACGATCGCCCAAGGGGCCGCCGACGTTGAAGTTGACGCGCCGGGTGTCGCCCTCGTCGGAATCCTCGGGCATGTTGGCGTAGAGCGAAACGGTGCCGCGCAGCTTCTCCGGAATGCCCTTGGTGATGATGTTCACCACCCCGCCCGCCGCGCCGGAGCCGTAGCGCGCCGCCGCCGGGCCGCGGATGACCTCGATGCGCTCGACTTCCTCGGCGGGCACCCAGTTGGAATCGCCGCGCGTGTCGCGCTCGCCGTTCCTGCTGTAGCGCACCGAGTTCCTTGAGGTGACGGGTTTGCCGTCGATCAGGATCAGGGTGTTTTCCGGCCCCATGCCGCGCAGGTCGATCTGGCGATTGTTGCCGCGCGCGCCGGTGGAGCTGTTGCCGGTGAGGTTCACCCCGGGCATGCGCCGGATGATGTCGGAAATGTCATTGGCCGGCGGACGCTTCTCGATGTCCTCGGCGGTGATCGTCGACACGCCGGGCGCCTGTTTCAGTTCTTCCTCGGCGGTGCCGAGCACGCGGACTTCCGAGAGCGTGGTTTCCTGCGCGGCGGCGGGCAGAGCCACCGCCATGCCGAGCAGCGCCAGGCGCAGATGGCGGCAGAGCGGAGAAAGAGAAAAAGGCGCTGACGGAACGGCGGCGGGCTGGGGAGGGTACGTCAAAGGCATGGCAGGGATCTCCGTGGTGATGAGGCCTGAAAAAACGACGAGAGTGAAAGAGTGAAAATGTGCAGAACGCCAGAAAAATGATAATGAGAAGGTTTTCTTCTGTAAACGATAATCGTTATCATGGTAAAAGCTGGCTTCCTCGAGGAAACCCGGATCGACCGGGATTCGTCGTTTCCTCGATCCGGGAAAATCGAGGGAAATCAAGGAACTGGCTTCCGGCCCTCAGCGAAAGGGCGCGGCAGCCTGAGCGCTCCGGTGCGAAAAGGCCGAGGAAAACCCGGTGGGCACTGTTGCGTCAGCGCAACACCCGGCGCAGGATGCGCGGCCGCCAGGGTAGAGGACAGAGGACAGAAAAGTCAGCGGTGCCGCGCGCCGGAGGGACGGACACCCTCTCCCGCCCTGCGGGGCACCCTCCCCCGCCCAGCGGGGGAGGGGAATCCATCAGAAGAATCCGGCGTAGCCGCAAACTGACTGTCCTCTGACCCCTGGACATGATATGTCTTGACATCATATGTCAGATACTCCATAATCCGGTTCACACGCAAGGGGCGTGATCGACAACGTCAGGAGGAAGAATGGAAAGCTTGCGGGAACGGATGGAAGGGCTGGATGCCTTGATCGGCGCGCGCCTCTCCGGCGCGGCGGTCAGTTTCCAGCCGATTCCGGGAGAGGTCCCGGTGATTCAGGTGGTCATCGGCGGGCGCGAGGAATTGCCGATTTTCGTGACGGCTTCCAGGGCGCAGATTCTGTGCATCTGCTATCTCTGGACGGACGGGGAGGTGGTTGCCGAGCGGCGCGCGGAATTGATGGAGGTGCTGCTCGAACTGAATCCGACGATTCCGCTGTCGTCGTTCGGACGCGTGGATGGGCGTTACCTGCTCTTCGGCGCGCTCTCCAGGGAAGCGCGCGCCGAGGACATCGCCGACGAAATAACGACCTTGAGCGACAACGCGCTGGATGCGCTGGACGCCTTGGCCGTCTACCTTGCCTGAGCGGATTTTTGAATGACATGGAAAAGGAGTGAATCATGGGCGTGATTGGAAAACTGGTGACTCTGGTGCGCGGCAGCGCGCGGGAATTGGGCGAGAGCATCGTCGATGCCGGCGGCGTGCGGATCTACGAACAGGAAATCCACGACGCGAAGACGGCGATCGCGCAAGCCAAGATCGATCTGACCGGCGTCATGGCCAAGGAAATGCAGAGCGCGCGCGACATCGAGCGAGCAAGCGCGGAGATCGCGCGGCTGGAAGGCCTGGCCGTGGAAGCCTTGAACAAGGAGAAAGAACCGCTGGCCGAAGAAGTCGCGGCCAGGGTCGCGGAACTGGAAGCCGAGTTGGAAAGGCAAACGCAGTTGCACGCGGAATACGCGGTGCAGGCCAATCGTCTGAAGGATCTGATCAAGGCGTCGGAGGCCAAGATCCGCGAGCACGAGCGCGCCGTGCAGATGACGCGCGCGGCGGAAAGCGTCTACAAGGCCACTCAGTCGATCGCCGACAACATCGGCGCTTCCGGTTCGCGGCTGGTGAGCGCGAGGGAATCGCTGGAGCGCATCCGGAAGCGGCACGAGGATTTGAGCGACCGCATCAACGCCGCCGAGACCCTGGACCGCGAATTCGGCAGTCGCGCGCTGGAAAACAGGCTGGCGGAAGCCGGCATCGGCGAGGACACCGCGCGCAAGGAAAAGGTTCTGGCGCGCATCCGCGCCCGCCAGTCCGAGCCGGCGGCTTCCGGCGCGGGGCCCACGGCGTGACGGTCGCCAGCAAACCTGCGCGCTGGCAAGGGTCGGACGAAGCGCTGCGCGCGGTCCAGGTCGCCTTCGACGTGGAGGCGGCGGTGCTGGAGGCGGTGCGCCGCGCCGCCTGCGACCGCAATCTGTCGGCGTCTGACCAGATCCGCCGCATCCTCGGGCTTCCCGTCAGCCGCCGCCCCAAGCGTCCGCGCCTCACGGTCACCCTGACTCCCGAGGATTACGCGGCGCTGGCGGCGCGCTACGGGCTGGATGCCCAGGACCGCCTCGCCATCAAGGAACGCGTGACACAGGAATTGATCGAGTTCGCGCAGATAAAATGAGAAAACGAGGTTCCCGCGAACGAGGCCGAACTTGATT
>JAITIQ010000237.1 GCA_031279425.1 Accumulibacter sp. | reverse complement strand
ACGAACTCATCCTTGCCGTGCCGGCGCTCGACCTTGAGCATCCCGGTGAGCGGCAGCGCCCGCGGCACGCCGCCGCGATCGAGATCGGTCACCGTGGCCATGTAGCCGGTGCGTCCGTCGAGGATCAGCGAGCCCGCCGTCAGGCCCAGGTTGTAGGTGTAGGCGGCGTCGAACGGCGTCGGCGCGCCGCAGCGGCCTTCGTAGCCGAAGAAGTGGCAGTGCGCGGCGAAGGGAATGTGGACGTCGATTTCCTTGACGCGCGCCATGACCATATCCACCAGCAGGCGCTCGGTCGGGATCAGCGAAACTTGCAGATTGCCGTGCGAGTCGCGGTCGGCCAGCAGCATGCGCACGACGTAGGCCGGCAGCGAGGACAACAGGCGGGCATTGGCCGGCGTCAACTCGCCTTCGATGAACGCGGCCTTTTCGACCTCGACCACCGCGGCGAATTCGACGGCATGTTGCGCGATCACCTCGTTCAGTTCGGCGATGAGCGCGTTCATCTCGGGGATGGACTCGATCAGTCCCTCGGGGATCAGCACCACGCCGTGATGGATGCCCCTGCCGGCGCGGGCCGCCACGGCCTGGGCGATGCGCTCGACGATGAAAGCCAGCGACCGCTTCTTTTCGGCGATTTCTTCCGAAACGAGGGTGATCGCGGGTTTGGTCTGCAAGGCCACTTCCAGGGTCACGTGCGAGGCGGAACGGCCCATCAGTTTGATGAAATGCCAGTATTTGAGCGAGGAACGCGCGTCCTGCAGGATGTTGCCGACCATTTCGCCGTAAATCTTGGTCGCCGTGTCGAAGCCGAAGGAAATCGGCAGCAGCTCGTCCCATTGCAGATCGCCGTCGATGGTCTTCGGCACGCCGATCACCTGCACGCCCGAACCATCGGCCTTGACGTCCCTGAACAGTTTCTCGGCGAGCACCGCGGCGTTGGTGTTCGAATCGTCGCCGCCGATGATCACCACGGCATCGAGCCCGTATTTCACGCAGGTCTCCCGCACCCGGGTGAACTGCTCGTCGGTCTTGATCTTGGTGCGGTCCGTGCCGAGAAAATCGAATCCGCCCATGTTGACGATCTGTCCGATGTCGGCCTCGGCGATTTCGAACAGCCTGCCCTCGATCAGCCCCCTCGGCCCAGGGGAAACGCCGAACAGCGTATTTTCCGAGCCGAGCGCGCGCTTCAGGCCGCATATGACGTTGTGTCCGCCCGCCGCCGGGCCGCCGGAGAACAGCACGGCGACGCGCTTGCCGCGCGGCGGGTGCGGATGGACGCCGGCGGTCGACAGAACGGCATTGCTCGAAGCCTTTACCGATTCGGGGAAGCTCGCCGCCACCTTTTCTTCGTCCTGGGTGGCGAGGACGCGGCCACTCGGCGCGAAAGCGACGGGCCGCGGCCACTCGGCGTCGATGAACGCGGAGCAGACAGGAAGCGGCAGCGCGCGGACGGCCGTTTCGAAAACCGAGTGGTGCTTCTCCATCTTCAGCAGTTTTTCCGAGAGCGTGCTCATGTATGCTGATACCCCCCTGATTTGTACCGAAATTGCGGCAAATTCGGCGCGCGAGACGCCGTCATGCGGGAAACCGGGCGAAATTCTGCCCCGTGGACGCCAGCGCGCCCCGCCACGCCGGGCTGTCGAGATCGAGTTGTTTTTTCTGCCCGGCGAGAAGATCGATCGGCACGTGCGTGAATACGCCATGGTGCTGCCCGATCACCAGTCCGGTCTTGCCGGCCATCGCGGCGTGCGCTGCGTTGCGAGCGTAGAAGTCGCACAGCACGGCGTCCTCGGCGCAGGCCGGCACGCTGCGGATGGTGTAGCTCGGATCGAAATAGCGCAGCACGAAGGGAATCTTCCCGGCCTTGAAACAAGCGTCGATGCGATCGCGCAGAAAGATGCCGATATCCTTGAGTCTCACGTTGCCGGAGGCATCGCGCTCTTCCTCGCCGCCCGTCATCAGATGCTGCCCGGCGCCTTCCGCCACCAGGATCACGGCATGGGCGCGTCTTTCGATGCGTTTTTTGAGCGCGTCGAGGAAACCGTTCTCGCCCTCGAGGACGAAGGGCACCTCGGGCACCAGCGTGAAATTGACTTCCTGGCTCGCCACCGTCGCTCCCGCCGCGATGAAGCCGGCATTGCGCCCCATGATCTTGACCAGCGAAATGCCGTTCTTCACGCTGTGCGCCTCGGTGTGCGCGCAGGTCAGGATTTTCGTGGCCTCGGTGACGGCGGTGGCATAGCCGAAGGTCCGGGTGACGAAGGCCACGTCGTTGTCGATGGTCTTGGGGATGCCGACCACGGACAGCGCGTAGCCGCGCGACTCGGCTTCGCGGAACAGTTCGGCGCCGCCGCGCTGCGTCCCGTCGCCGCCGACGACGAACAGAATGTTGACCTTGCGCCGGATCAGGTTGTCCACGGCCACGCCGAAGTCGACCGGGCCGCGCGAGGTATTGAGCACCGTGCCGCCTTCCTTGTGGATGTCCTCGACGAATTCCGGCGTCAGCGGAATCGGCTCGGTGCCGCGCCAGGGATCCAGCCCCTGATAACCGTCGACAAAGCCCAGGATTTCCCGCACGCCGTAGCCGTGATGCAGTTGCAGGACCAGCGAGCGGATCACGTTGTTGATGCCGGGGCACAGGCCGCCGCAGGTGACGATGCCCGCCCGCGTTCGGGCCGGATCGAAGAACAGCTTCTCGCGCGGCCCGGCCACTTCGAAATAAAGCTCCTCGCGCGGCGGCGCATCGGGATCGATGACCACGCGGAAGGGCACGCGGGCCTGGTCGCTGACGTGATAATTGAGCGGCGATGGATAACGGGCCTCGCCGAGCATGGTGATTTCCATGGCGCGGATCCATGAAGAAAAACAGAGGCAAGTATCCACGACACGAGCCCTGTCGGTCAAATGAAGCGCGCAGGGCGACCGCCTCCGGACTTTGGCCGTGCATCGTGGTTTTTTCGCGGTCGGCTCGCGAATCGCCCTTGGCCGCCTTCGTCTTTGGAGCGAAGTTCCGCTTCCGATTGCGCCCCTGTCGCGGGTTTTCCTTGGCCGCCTTGACAAATGACGCTTGTCCCGCTCAGTCTCTTCGGGTATATTCTCCAACGCTTGCGGCGCGTCAACAACAAAAGCAACATACAAAGCCGGATATCCCGCTCCCTGGGGCGGGGGCAGTTCATTGGCAGCATTTTTCGTTTCAGGGTTTCAGGGAAAGGTTTTCATTCATGGATCGCCTTCTTTGTCGCTTGATGGCGCGCGCGGGCAAGACAGCCCGTCCGTCGCGTTTCCTGCGGCACATCCTTGCGCGGGGGGGGGGGCGGCCGCGGGGGGGCCGCCGCGCCGCCGCCCCCAGGCGC
>JAITIQ010000163.1 GCA_031279425.1 Accumulibacter sp. | reverse complement strand
GAGACGACGATCGAGAGCTCGCAGGCCTTCAAAGGCAGGCTCCTCGAAGTCCGCCGCGACCGGGTACGCCTGCCGGATGCGAGCGAATCCACGCGTGAATACGTGAGGCACCCCGGCGCGGTCCTCATCGTTCCCGTCCTCGATGACGGCCGGCTCATCCTCGAACACCAGTTCCGCCATCCGCTCGGAACGGTCGTGCTGGAATTCCCCGCCGGAAAGATCGATCCGGGCGAGCTCCCCGAAGCGACGGCGAAACGCGAACTGCTCGAAGAAACCGGCTTTGCCGCCAGAGAATGGCGGCGCCTCGGAACCCTGCATCCTTGCGTGGGATATTCGGACGAGCGGATCGAACTCTTCCTGGCGCGCGGCCTGGAACGACGCGGCGGACAAAACCTCGACCGGGGGGAGTTCATCGATCTTCTGTACCTGTCGCTGGAAGAAGCCACGGCGGCGGTCCACGATGGCAGGATCACCGACGCCAAGACCATCGTCGCGCTGTTCTGGACGGAAAAAGTCCTCTTCTCGCAATGGTGATGCGCCGATCATGATCGATGCGCGGCCGAGAGGATCGTCGACGCCGCCTGGGTTTGCCAGCTCGCCTTCAACATGCCGGCAGTGTGCTATCTGCCGATGACATGCGCCCGCCCCGGCGCTTGCGAATTTCTTCTCCGGTTTGAGAGGCACGGGCGCGCGCAGCGCGCCCCTACAGGGTTCGAAGGGCACGGGCAAACAGCGGGTAACTGAGGAATTCAGGTTGAAAAAGTATTGAAAATATCCGATCATGCTTTCACAGGGGAGGCGTGGCATGAGCATCGACAAACAAGGAGAATCTCAGGGTGCAATGTAGGTAGCGTATGAGCAAGGTGCCATCAAATTCATTCTTCATTGGCGAAAGAGTGAGTTTTTCACCAGGCGGATATGCCCGGATCGGCACCTCATTCGCGGAACTCATACTCCCATCCGTAGAAAGACGACACCATGACTGACGACCCCCAAAAACCCGTTTCCCCTGCTCTTTCCGAGACCTCTTCCGACGACGAGCAACCGGAAATCTACGGGATTACCCAAGGGAAAGACGGCATCGTCCTCAATCGACGGTCATTCATCGGCGCGTTGGCGACGGCCGGGGCACTGGCGGCTTGCCCTCCGGCCTTGGGCGCGGGCAAGCCTGCCGCGTCTCCGAAAACGCTCGGCAGCGGCAAAGCGCACGAGGGCAAGCTTGACGGCCTGGAACTGCAGGACAAGACGCTCTTCTCGTGGGACAAGGATGCGCTCAAGGCCTGGGACATCGCCAAGGGCAGCCTGATCAAAACCGTGGCAAAAGCCAGGCTTGGGGGAGACTTCGCAAAAGCCGGTTCTACTTTCCCGAGCCTTTTCCGCCGCGTCTGGGACGCCCCGGTGGTGGCCTTCGGCCCGAATGGGAAAACCACGGCGACAAGCGACAAGGATGGGCTGAAAATATGGCTTCCTGCCAAGGAGAAGTCCGGGCGCGGAACGACGGCCAGGGCCCTGGGACTCCCGATGCTGGTGAACGCGCTGGCTTTCCATCCGGACGGCACCAAGCTGGCCGCGGGCTGGGCGGCCGATTTCATCGCCGTCTGGAACCTGGAGGACGACAAAATGCAAAGCCTCAAAGGCGCCAGGAACGAGATGCTCTCCCTTGCCTTCCATCCCGCCAAGCCCCTGCTGCTGAGCGGCCATCTCGACGGCAATGTACGGCAGTGGAGCCTGTCGGACGGAAAACAGGGAAAAATACTGAAATGCCACAGTAAGCCGATCCGGCACCTGGCAGTGACGCCGGACGGCAAGATGGCCGTCACCGCCAGCGACGACCAGACCATAAAGCTCTGGAGCCTGCCGGATGGCAAGGAAATGGCGTCGCTGAACGTCCCGCTGGGAGAAACGACCAGCGCGATGGACCTCGGCGCCGACGGCCAACTCCTCGCCAGCGGCACGCCGCAGGGCCGCATCTATTTGTGGCGGATGCCCATGGGCGAAATGCTGGGCTGCCTGTACGACCCGGCGCTGCTCGAAAAAGGGACGGCCATGGCGCAGTACCGGCAGATGGGCAGGGAGATGCGGACCCAGGCATGCGACAAGGCCTTGCCTCAAGGCGCGACTTGCGTATGCGACTGCGTGGGCGATAACCGGATGGGCGGCACGACGCTCCAGGTCTGCACTTGCGACACCATCGCCGTGCCTGCCGGGTACGCCGGACCCAAGGGCGGCTGCGTCTGCGACACCGTCGCGGTCGGAACCAGGGTGGCTCCTGCCGCGACTACGCCTCCGCAGGCCGTCCCGAAAGCTCCCGGCGGTTGCTCCTGCGTGGGCAACGTCTCGCGCGGAGGCGGCCACTACTGGCGGCCCAATTGACTCCACAAGCCGATACTCCTATCCGAAAAAGGACGACACCATGACCGACGACGCCGGAAAGCCCGTTATGCCATTCAAAGCTTCTTCCGAAGTCCCGTTCGAAACGCCATCCCCGGCGTCATCCGATAGTGAGCGGCCGGAAATTTACGGGATCACCAAGGGAAAAGATGGCATCGCCCTGAACAGGCGCTCGTTCCTCGGCGTGGCTACGGCGACGGGAACGTTGGCGGCCTGCACGCCGCTCCTTGGGAACAAGAACGCCGTGTCGCCGCAAAAACCCGGCAGCGGAAAAGCGCACAACAGCCGTATCGTCGGTCTGGCGCTACGGGACGAGTCGCTCTTTTCCTGGGATGAGGTGTCGCTCAAAGCTTGGGATGTCGCCAAAGGCAATCTGAAAAATACCGTGTCGCGATCCAGGCTTGCGGAAGAATTCAAACAGGCAGAAGCCACTTTCCCGGACCTGTTCCGCAACATCTGGCTCGCATCAAAGGTGGCTTTCGGTGTGAATGGAGAACCTATGGCGGGGTACGGTGAGGACGGGATCACGTTGTGGGAAACTGTCAAGGGGAAAGCTACAAAAAGCAAGACGCTGAAAGAAAACCCGGAGCGCATCGCCGTGCTGGCCTTCCATCCGGACGGGACAAAGCTGGCTGCGGGCGACTTGGACGGCGCTATCACCATCTGGGACCTGAAGAGCGGCAAGGCGCAAGGCTTCCAGAGCGTCAAAAATACTGTGTATTCCCTGGCCTTCCATCCCATGGAACCCGTGTTGCTGAGCGGCCATTCTGACGGCAAAGTGCGGGAATGGAGGCTATCGGACGGGAAAGCCGGAAAGACCCTGAGCTGGCACGACAAACCGGTTCAGTGCCTGGAAATTACCCCGGACGGCAAACTGGCCGTCACCGGAAGTGACGATAGGACCCTAAAGTTCTGGAGTCTGCCGGACGGCAAGCTGGAGGCGTCGTTGGATGTGCCATTGCAGGAAACGACCTGCGCGATGGACATCGCCGCCAACGGGCAGATCCTCGCCGCCGGCACGCACCAGGGCCGCATTTATCTGTGGCGGATGCCCAAAGGCGAATTGCTGGGCTGCCTCTTCGACCCGGCGTTGCTCGACCAAGGGACGTCCATGGCGCGATACCGCCAGATGGGCAATCGTACCCATATCCAGCCCTGCCACGAGCCCTTGCCCCCAGGCGCGACCTGTGTGTGCGACTGCGTGGCCGCCAACCGGACCTCTTACTTCACAACGCAACAGATCTGCACCTGCGACACCATCGCCGTTCCGGCGGGTTATGCCGGCCCCGGCGTCTGCATCTGCAATACGATCCTGGTCGGAACCAGCACCCGTCCGGCTTCCGCCGCGCCCCGGCCCGCCGGTTGCTCCTGCGTGGGCAACGTCTCGCGCGGAGGCGGCCACTACTGGCGGCCCAATTGATCGTTGCACACACAAACGCGGCGGACCGCAGCCCCGGGCGGGCGGCGGGATGCGGTTATGGAACTGTACACCCTCCCCTATAAAGACAAGGCCATCATTTACAGGCCTCTGCAACAGCTCGCCTTTATCGGCAACCAGGCCATGGTCCGTCTGTGTGCAGCGCTTTCCGGTAAAAACGCAGATAACGCAGGCACGGAGACGGAAGCGGACTTTTTCCTTCGTACGGTCGGGTTTTTCGAAGAAGACACGCTCCCCGCCGACAGCACGGCGGTTTCGGACAAGTTCCAGCCTACCGTCTGCGTGCTGTTTCTGACCGACGCCTGCAATTTGCGCTGCATTTACTGTTACGCCCGTGGCGGCGGCGCGAGGGAAACGCGGGCGTTGTCCCTTCCCCTCGCCCGCGCGGCCGTCGACACGGTCTGCCGCAACGCCATGCAGCAGGGGCGCGGGCACTATTCCCTCTGCTTTCACGGCGGCGGCGAGCCGACCGCGGCCTGGCCCTTTCTCAAAGACTGCGTTGCCTATGCGCGAAAATCGCCGCTGCGAGCCAAAATCAACCTGACCAGCAACGGCGTCTGGACCGAGGCCCAACGCGTCTGGATTCTGGACAATATCGATGAGATCAGCCTGTCCTTTGACGGGCCGCCCTCCATCCAGAACGCCCAGCGGCCGCGAAAGAACGGCAAAGGCAGCCACGCTTCCGTGGAGCGTACCCTGCGCGCCTTGGACCGTAAAGGAAGCGCGTACGGCATCCGGGTCACGGTCACGGACGAAACCGTCGCGCGCATCCCGGAGATCGTCGATTATCTCTGCCGGGAGACCGGCGCACCGGCCTTCCAGGTGGAACCGGCCTTCGCCCACGGGCGCGCGCGGGTCGACCGGGTGGCACTGCAACAACAGGATGATTTCGCCGAATTTTTTATGAAAGGGTACGATATCGCGAATCGGCATCAACGGCACATGTACTATTCCGGCGCACGGCCATGGCTCTTGACCAACAGGTTTTGCGATGCTTACATCAACGCGCTGATCGTCGGACCCGACGGATTTCTCACGGCCTGTTACGAAATCTGCAACCGGGAGCATGAACTGGCAAAAGACTTCATTTTCGGCGATCTGGAGACGAACGGCTCCATCCGCCTCACCCCCGGAGCCCGGCAGGGCTTTCTGGCGAAAATCGAGGAACGCCGCCAGCACTGCAAAAGCTGTTTTTGTTTCTACCACTGCGCGGGCGATTGCCCGTCCAAAACGTTTTCCGGCGGGGCGGACGGCCATCTGGCGTACGGCGACCGCTGCGAATCGAACCGGACCATCACCAGGGAACTGCTAGTCCGGTATATCGAGGAAGGCGGCGGCGTGTGGCAGGGTAGGCGGGGACGGTTCCCTTGCGAAGACACGGTATGAAGAACGTAAACCGCAGACAGTATTTACGTTCGCTCTTCGCGAACACGCTGGCCGCCGTAGACGAACTGCGCGGAGAACCGCAGTTTCGCCTGGACGAAATCGCCTCTCTCCCGGATGCCGTGCTGCATGGTATGACGCCGGTGGTGTTCCAGGGCATGACCGTTCGGACGGCAGATGGCTGGCTGCTGCTGCAAAAAAACCCGGATGCGCCCTTCGAGCGCCTCACGCCGCTGACCGAGCCGCAAGCTTATGCCGTGAACCGCTTTGACGGTAGCCATTCCGTCGCGGTGATCTGCGCGGAGATGGAACCGGCCTTCGGCCTTTCATCCGAAGCTGCCACGGACCTGGTCAAATCGCTGTTCGTGACATTGGCCGAGAACGGCATCTGCCATCCCCGGGACAGGCCGGAATAAGGCGGCAGGCGTGGATAACGGCGTGCTTGACGACCCGCGTGGCATGTTCCGGACCAAGCTGTTCGTCCTGCCGGTCAACGAGGCCTTTCTGGTTCACAACCCACTCGACGGGATCGCCTCGCTGCTCAACGCGTCCGCCCTGAAAGCGCTGCGTCGACGCATGGCAACGACCGTGCAGGACCCGTCCTTGTCCGCCGAGTTGGCAGGCTTGGCCGACCTGCTGCTGCGCGCACCCGCCGGGCCGCCGTCCCTGGAAGGACCGCTCAACCCCCTGTTTCTCGGACTTCTGACTACCCGGCGCTGCAACTGCAATTGCGTTTATTGCGACTTCGAGGCCGGGAAGGAAGCTGCGTCGGAAATGTCCCCGGCCGCAGCCGTGGCCGCGCTTACCTGGTACGCCGATTTTTTGAAGGATGCCGGGCTCGGCCACATGGAAGTACACTTTTTCGGCGGCGAACCCCTCGTCAGCCGCGAAGTCATTGAAACGGCGGTCCACCGCAGCCGCCTGCTGGTGGACCGTCACGGCATGTCCCTGCATCTTGAAGTTTCCACCAACGGCATCTTTGGCGAGGAATACGCCCGGTTCGTGGGCGATTATTTTCATGCGGTGGTCCTCTCTCTCGACGGCTTCCGGGAAATTCACGACCGGCACCGCCCCGTCAGCGCCGGGCGCGGCAGTTTTTCGTCGGCCAGGCAAACCGCGTCCCTACTTTCGCAATCGCCCACGGAACTTTGCCTGCGCTGTTGCGTTTCCAACCTGAACATCGATCGCCTGGAAGAGATCGCCGCTTGGTTCTGCGAGGAATTTCAGCCGTCCGTGATCAATTTCGAGCCGCTGACCAACAACCCCAAAGCTGCCACCGCCGGGCTGTTGCCCCCGAACCCCTATGTTTTTGCCGAACGGTTTGCCAAGGCCCGCGCCGTGGCTGCACGCTACGGCATCAAGGCGGTTTACGCGGCCACGGAAGGGGAGCCGTCGCATACCAGCTTTTGCCCGGTGGGCAAGGACGCGCTGATCGTGTCACCAGACGGCCGGGTCAGCAGTTGCTACCTGCCCCGCAAAGCCTGGGTGGAGCGCGGCCTGGACATGGAGGTGGGCCGTCTGCTCGAACGGGAGGCCGGTCCGGGCGGCATCCAGGTCGACCCGGAGGCCATCGCGCGCCTGCGCGGACTGGCCCGGGACAAGCCCCGCTGCAAGCGATGTTTCTGCCAGTGGGTCTGTTCCGGAGGCTGCCACGTGCATCACAGTTATCCGGGAAGTTCCCTCGCCTACGAGCCGTTTTGCATTCAAACCCGGCTGCTCTCGGCCTGCCGTCTTCTCGAGGACATGAACCTGTCTCATGTCGCCGATACCCTGCTGGCTGACCCAAAGGCGATGGAGGCCTTGGCCCTGCACCCCTCGGACCGTTTCGACCTGGCGGAATGAGCATGGAAACCGGACGAAAGACACGATCCGTCAGGCAACGCGCCTGTCATGTCGCCCGTTATGTCGCCTGGGTGGTGGAACCGCATGGCGTCTTGCTGATCCACATGGCGCGCGGCCGGCGCCGCGAGCTTGGCTACCCCGAAGCTGCGGTCTGGGACTTGGTCACCCGCGGCCGTTCCGGGGAGACAATCCGCTCCATGCTGGAATCGATTGCCGGAATCGGCCCGCAGGAGGCCCGAACGCTGGTCGATTCCTGCCTGGTCCAATGGCGGGCTGAAGGCTGGCTGGAAACAGGGACGCCGGCATGAGCAACATTTCCATTACCCTTTCATGCAACCGGCAATGCGGTTACTGCTTCGCCCGCAACCTGGACGAAAAAACCGGGCATATGCCGCCGGAGGTCTTCGCCCAGGCCCTCGACTATCTCGAACGTTCCGGCATCCGGCAGGTTCCCGTGCTCGGAGGGGAGCCCACGATTCATCCCTTCTTCGGCCGCTTCATCGACATGATTGAAGAACGCGGACTCGACCTGTTGCTCTTCTCCAACGGCCGGATGCCCGTGAAGTCCCTGAAACGACTGGAACGCTTCCCGGCAAAGTGCCTGAGCGTCCTCTTGAATATCGACCCCGCCGCCTGCGCGCCGGAACCGGAAGACAAACGCCTGCGCCATGTCATGGAAGCCTTGGGCGACGCAGTGATTCCGGGCTGTAACATCCACCATCCCGGCATCTCTCCCGGCCCTTTCTTGTCGCTGATCGACGTATTCGGCCTGGCCCGGACCGTCCGGGTCGGCCTGGCGCATCCCTGCGCGGGCGCGGAAAACCGATTCCTCCACCCACGCCATTACCGGACCGTCGGGCGCGGTCTCGGTCTCTTCGCCCGCCAAGCCATGGAACAGGGAGTGCGGCTGGAATTCGACTGCGGCTTCGTGCCGTGCATGTTCGGCGAGGAAGACCTTGCGTTGTTCGCGAGCCTCGGGGAACTGCCGGGCATGCGCTGCAATCCGCTGCCGGATGTTCTCCCCGACGGGCGGGCGATCCCCTGCTATCCCCTGGCGCGCATCTGCCATACCGCGTGTCTGCCCGGCGATACCTCGCGGTCCGTCCAGGCACGGCTTCGCGAGCAACTGGCCGCGTTGACGTACACGGGAATCTACGGCGAGTGCGGGCGCTGCCCGCTCCGTGAACAGTCCCTGTGCAACGGCGGCTGCCGAGCCGTCGCCCTGCAGCGGATGCGCCCTTTCCCCGTGATGGAACGGATTGCCGTCGGAGCAGAAAAACGTACCGCATGCGACAACCCCGAACCAACCCCTTGCGAGCCGCAAGCGGGCGCGGCGTTCCCGGCGGACGGTCCTCCCGTGGGACCGGACGAAGAACAATGGTCCATTCCCTATATCGACCAGCCGCTTTCGTTCTGGCGGGAAATTTACGCCCGGTACGGCTCGAGAATTCGGGAAGTCTACCTACCGCTTCCCCGGAATCTGCTGGCTTCCGGGCGGCCCGCTCTGCGGGACGGCCATCTTGACGCCTTCCTGCGCCATGGCCCGCTTCCCGTGATCGTGCTGCTCAATTCCGTGGTGCTGCCGCGCCCGGCGGCGAGCATGGCGGCTCCCATCGTCGCGGCGCTCAAGGATTTGCGGACCATGACGCGTCTGAACGGCGCGACCGTCACGGACATGGGCCTCGCCCGAATCCTCAAGGAGCGTCTGCCGGACCTGCCGCTCACGGCTTCGGTCCTGATGGACGTGGCCCGGCCCCATCAGGCGCATCAACTGGCAGGCCTCTTTGAGACGCTCGTTCCCGCCAGCCGGATCATGCGCAACTACCCGGCGCTCCAGGCCCTGCGCCGGGTGTTTCCCGGCATTTTGCGCTTGATCGTCAACGAAGGCTGCCTGCCGGACTGCCTGATGCGGGTGCAGCATTTTTACGAGATGGGCTACGCGGAAGAGGAGCCCAACTCCTTGTGCGACCCGCTCCTGAACGAGCATCCCTGGATGCGGCTGACCGGCGCCTGGGTGCTGCCGCAGCACCTGCATTTTTTCGACGGCCTGACCCGGGCCTTCAAGCTCGCGGGCAGGGCGACCCTGCAAGATCCCGAGCGGTATCTGGACGTTCTCGACGCCTACCTCACCCGCCGCGACGTGACGCCCGACGCCGTGGGCGGAGGGCCTGCTTCGCCCCTCACGCCGATCCGCATCAGCGACGTCTTTTATCACAAGACATTGCGCTGCGATAAACACTGCCACTCCTGCCGGGTTTGCAGAGAGTATTACGAACGGGCGGCCGCAAACCTCGGCCCGCGCAAACCGGCCGTGATCGAAAGCCATGCGTATCCATCCTGAACTGCCCATCTATCAACTGGAAGGCCCCGGCGGAACGGTCCTCTTGTATACGCCCGGAACCCTGGCTGTGCTCACGGACACGCAGGCGGCCTTGTTGCGGCGGGTTTGGAAAGACGGCACGGAACCGCAAGAGGATACGTCGTTCCGGGAGCAGAGCGAGTGGCTGCTGGAGCACGCCCGGAACGCCGTTGCGGCCAGAAACCGGTGGCTGGCGGAGGAATACCGCCCCGAGTGTCTGACCGTATACCTGAGCAACCAATGCACTCTGCGTTGTTCCTACTGTTTTGCCGCTCCGGCGAGAACGGCGGCCCGTTCCGGCAGCTGTCTGCACCCGGATGCGTTCGCGGCGGCTGCCGAACTTGTCGGCCGCAACTGCGCGGCCAAGGGCCGGGCGTTGCAACTCGTCTGTCATGGCGGCGGCGAGCCGACCCTCCATTGGGAACTCCTGTTGCATCTGGTGGGGATCAGCAAAGCCGTTGCCGAACGCCATGCCGTGCCGTGGAGCGGGTATATTGCCACCAACGGTGTCATGCCGCTCGAGCGGGTCAGGGGAATGGCGGCGGTTTTCGGCAGGATCGGCCTGTCCTGCGACGGCCCGCCCGATATCCAGGACAGGCAGCGGCCGTCGTCCAACGGCACGCCCACTTCCGATCATGTGCGCCGGACCGCCGTGGCGCTGAAAGAAGCCGGAGTCCGCCTGGATCTGCGCGCGACGATCACGCCGGAAACGGTTTCCCGTCAGGCGGATATCCTGGAGTATCTCGTCGTGGAACTCGGCGCGGACAGCGTAAGCTTTGAGCCGGTGTACAGTCCCGAGGCAGGCGAAGACCGGCGCGGCAGCTCCGACCCCGAGGAGTGGGCCGGGCATTTCATGCGGGCGAAGCGGATAGCCTCACGGTACGACATCGCGCTCTCTTTCTCCGGGATCCGGCTGGAGGAACACCACGGCCCCTACTGCAATACCCTCCGCCAATCGCTGCATCTTTCTCCCGACGGCAGAGCGACAAACTGTTTTCTGGTTGTCGATGGAGACGACCCCGGTCACAACGACCGGATCATCGGCGGATTCGACCGGCGTTCCGGCCGTTTTTTGCTCGATCAGGCCAGAATAGCGATACTACTGGAACGCGCCGCTCGCATCGGAGCAGGATGTCAGGGATGCTTTGCCGCGTATCACTGCGCCCGTTCCTGCCCGGATGAGTGCGCACTGCCGAACGCCCATGCTCCTTCCGAAACCAAGGCAAAAGCCTCTTTCCGCTGCCGTCTGAACCGGGCCGTGGGCCATGCGTTGCTCAATGAATCCGCCCTGGAACTGCTCCGGGAAGAGGCGGAAGCGTCCGTTTCCGTTTCTCACGGACACTCGGCCGCCGACACCATTACGGCGACATTGGACGATCTGCCCCGGCCCATCCGTGAAGAGGTTCTGCAAGCCTGGGAAGCGGCGCGTCCGTACTATCGCCTGGAAGACAGGAGGCTTCCCGTGCCGCTCTGGGAGAAAAAGGGTTTTCAGTATGACAGCAGTGAAGCCACCTGGGCCGGATTGCGCCGTATCGTTAACGCGAGTCTGGTGCGTCCGTTTTCCATCTATGTGCATATTCCATTTTGCGAAAAACTGTGCGGATTTTGCGACTGCTACACTTATAGCGCAAAATCCGGTCACCCCCTGCAGGCAGACTATGCCCAACGCCTGCGCCGCGACCTGCGACAATGGTCCGAACGGACCGCTCTGGCCGCATGGCCGGTGACCACCATCCATTTCGGCGGCGGCACGCCCAACCATCTCCAGCCTGCGGTCTTCGCGTCCATCGTGGAGGCCATTCGGGCAGGATTCCACACGCACCGGCTTACGGAATGGGCGCTGGAATCGACGGTACGCCAGTTGACCGGGCCGCACCTGGATTTTCTCCGGGAGCTGGGGTTTTGCAGGCTGCACATCGGCGTGCAGACGCTGGAAGAGACGCTTCGCCGGGATATCGGCCGCTTCGATTCATCCGAAACCGTCCTCGAAAGAATCGCGGACTGCCTCGAACGGGGCTTCGTGACAACCGTCGATCTCCTGTACGGATTGCCGGGACAAACCGCCGCCGGTTTTTTCTCCGGCATTGACCGACTGGATCGCCTGGGGATCCACGGCATGTCGCTGTACCGTTTCAACCTGTCTCGTCGCAATCGCGGGTTTCTGCGGCGCCACCCGCACGATCCCGATATCGTGAGAGATTATGCGATGTTCATGGCTTCCGACAGTACGTTGACGCGGAGCGGCTACGGCAAGAACCATTTTTGCCATTACGCCAAGCCCCAGGACAAGAACCTCTATTACAACCATGCCCGAAGGGGCGAGGACCTGCTTGCCGTAGGCGCTTCCGCCGACGGTGTTTTCGGGAACCTCCATTACAGATGTCCGCGCCTGTCCAAATCCTTTCTCGATACCGCACGGATGGCGCCTCTGTTCCAGGGCGGCGTTACCGAATGCGAAGAAGATGCGGACGCGTCAATGCTCGCGAAGCATCTCATGACCGGCTCCGTTCCCAAAAACCTGCTTCGTGGCGAAGGCTTGACCGACATCGTCGAGCGTTGGCGCGATTGCCTGCTTATCCGTGAAAAAGAAGACGATAACAATATCTTCGAATTGACGGGTAATGGCTCCTGGCATCTTTGCGCCATGCTTGAAGAGTTGGGAATGCTTACTCGGCGGTCAGTAATCCAGTATACATGAATATGTCAAATACGCAGACAATTCCGGATTGCGTCATTGCTCGGGCTGCGCGAAGAAGCAATCCAGGAGGCCTCTTGGATTGCTTCGCTGCGCTCGCAATGACGATGGATTTGATCTGGTTGTTTCTTGAATTACTGACTGCTGAGTAACCTGTTTTCCTCAGTTACCTCCGAGTAAGGGCGGTAGTGGAGTGGGTTACAGGCGAGGGAGGAGGTGGTCGACTGAGGAATTCAGGATCAACCGCCGCGGATAGCCGTGGAGGATCGAACGGTCCTTTGGCGGCGGCGGCGGACCGAATGGCTTATGCTCTCTTTATAACCGGAACAAAACACGAACAGAGGTGAAGAAATGAAAAAGTTGGCATTGTTTTCAATTGTCGCAATGATATCAGGTTTATCCGTGTGTAATGCGCAGACAAAAAACAACGATATATCGACGGTGGAATGGAGATTGGAAGGAGAAAGTTTTAATGTTCCTGTCGGGTTTCAAAGGTCCAATGAGCGCTTTGTGCCGGCAATAGGAGGCCCCGGGAGAATACGTTTCCAAACCGATGAAGGATATTTCATTGAAATTGAAGAGGGCATTGGGAAATATTCCTTGAATCCGCCTTCTTCAGCGCAAGATTTTGCGCGTCGCGTAGTATCCACCAAAATTACGATTGCAGGCAAATCTTTTTATAAACGTCCTTTATATCTGTATAGACGAGGAGAATATACGGGAATTTGTGGTCGTGATATAGGAACCTATCGATTAAACTCGCAAGGATATGTAATCGATACGGATACGGGTGAAATAATTGACAAGAAACCTCGTCCTTTGACACAATATTTTTTCGATTTGGAGGATAACATATTTTCAATAGAATTAGAAGATAAAATTCCCAATCACGAGAATCTGATAAAGATATTTCTGGGATTGGATGAATCGGCTACGACAGGAAAAAACATAAACCAAAGAAAAAAATCCGATTCCGGAGATGATGTAAAGAAATTTGACGTTCATGCCAGAGCCAGCGACCATTCGCCTGCCGCCGAATGGCTTGCTGCGCAGGTAGACGAATACAGTCGAAAGGTATACGTTTACAAAGATTATTCCGATTCGCACAACAATTTCACACAACGAGGTTTGATGAAAAATGGACGCGTCGGCGAACCTCAAATGGATGAGGCGTCGACGGTGGTCTTTTCGGGAATTACATCCATCAAAGTCAAGGCGCCGGTCAAAATAGGGGGTTGGTCGGGATATTATTTTGGCAACGGCGTAATGAAAGCCGGCGGAGAACCGCAATTCAATTGGGGCGATTTCCGGGCCGGAATGGATTTGCAGGGCGCTGTCAGGTTCGTCTTCCATGCCCGCGCCGAAAATGGTCAGACGGCCAGGGTCAATTTCTTCATTGGAGGCATTGGCGATAACAAACGATATCCTGATTCCGGCCGTAAAGAAACAGGCTACGTAACACTGACACAGGAATGGAAACGCTTCGAAATCAATCTATCCGAAGTCAATTTGTCATACATTTCCGGCGGTTTCGGATGGGTGACGAACCGTGATTACAATTGGGATACCGACGAAATCACATTCTATCTTGACGACATGTACTACGAATTTTCCGCACCACGTCCCGTGCCGGTTTTCCCTGCAAGTTACGAAGCCGTTCCGCTCGACCACGAAGGCTATTTCATAAATTCTGTCGCCTATTCCTACGATCTGGCAATGACCGTGCTTGCCTTGAGTTATGCCGGTAGACGCGAACAAGCCCGCAAAGTAGCGGACGGATTGCTGTTCGCACTCTACAACGACCGGAAATTCAACGTTCCGGAACGAGGTCTCCGCAATGGCTACAGCGCTGGAAATCCGGAATCGTTTCCAGGATGGGTCTCGGCTTCCGGCCAATCGCCTATCGCGAAACTTGCCGGATTTTTCGATATCGACAGCAAGCAGTGGTGGGAAGATTACTATGGCGATTCGTACTCTACCGGCAATAACGCATGGGCTGTCCTTGCATTTCTCGAAGTATGGCGACAGACGGGAAAAATAGAATATCTCGAAGCAGCCTGCGCAATAGCCGATTATCTCCATACCCTGAAAGACGAAGTAAACGGAGGATTCAAAGGCGGCTGGGAAGGATTCGACGACAATCAGCAAAAAGCGGGTTACATCAGCACTGAACATTGTA
The DNA here is from genome assembly GCA_031279425.1 of Accumulibacter sp. GTDB lineage: Bacteria > Pseudomonadota > Gammaproteobacteria > Burkholderiales > Rhodocyclaceae > Propionivibrio. The sequence goes on along the minus strand of JAITIQ010000163.1, from coordinate 8,879 downwards.
TCGACATCTATAGCGCTTTTTTTCAATTGGCCGACGAACTGGAAAAAATCAACCATATCGCTGCCGAAGGCAGAAATGCGCGGTTTTACAGAGAGGATGCGGCGTATGCCCGCGCGTTCGTGATGCGAATGTACGATCCTGATCAAGGTCTTTTCTACACCGGAACAAAAGCCGATGGCGTGACCGTCAACAAGGAAATCTATCCGCTCGACGTGAACACCTGGGGGTTGATGGCTTTCTACAACGACCCCGCTATCGACGTCCGGAAAATTCTGGACACGATCGAAAGCCGGTTTGCTGTGGAAGGCATGTACGATTTCAACGACGACCGTGACGGCGTATGGTGGGAAGGCAGTCTCCAAAAACTTATTGTCGAAAAAGTCACGGGTAACGCTGCAAAATACCGCGCCCAACTGTCTATTGCCGGCGCAGCAGCCAACGCCGACGGCAGCATAACGGCAGCCGATCGCGACGGCGTCAGTACGGGTGTCTGGCTCGAAGGCGTGAGCGCCGACGGCTCTCGCAGAGGTTATGAATGGAAATATAACAAACGCATCCATACCGGAGCTACGGCATGGCTTGCAATTGCGCAGCTCGGTCGCAATCCGCTGGAAGTAAAGGTCAAATAAACCTAAGCCGGACGAGCCGGAACCAAACGGGGATTACGATAGGGGGTAGCGAATAAGGCGGGAGGCGATCATGGGAGTGAAGGTCTTGACGGAGCGATACGCAGCGAACCTGCATGGTGGAGGACGCGATGAAGCGTGCGATGAAGATCGACTACCGGGCGATCATGTCCAAGAAGGAAGCGGCGATCAAGAAATTCGCCGAAATCATGCAGAAGTGAACGCCGGCCATGGCCGGCATGGAAATCAGAAACCTGGCCAAGCGCTACGCCGGCCGGCGGTCCTGCCCGGCTATCGCTCTCGCTTGCGGACGGCGAGTGCTTCACGCTTCGTTTCTGCAAGAAAAGACATCCAGCGAGACGCTGTTTAGCTTGCGCCGGTGGCATCACCAACCCGACTCAAGGAATCCCAGTGATCCTGGATGGGATGAGAGCGCGATTCTCGACCCCGTTCTCCTTCGGCGCTGCGCGCCACTTCCCTCGAATAGGGAAGTGAAGAAAGGCATCCTCTGCGAGGGGGATTGCCGGCACAGCCGGCTGGGACAAAGCGGCAGGCCCGCGCGCTGCAGCGAATCCTTTCGCTTTTCCAGGATCAGCCATGGAGACGCCCTCCTGGCGGAACTTCGTTGCCAATCAAGAAACCCATCCGGCCCGCCGCGCGCGCAGACCGGATCAGTTCTGACTTCTGATCCTGGCTGACGGCAAGCGCGGAGGTGAAAACAAACGGCGCCAATCGCCGGGGGTCACTGTTTCGCTCAAAAAATGTTTCGCTCAAAAAATCCGGGATCAAAAACTCAGCACGAACCCGTTTGCCGCTCTGGGCAGCGATGTCAGTATCGGGGAAAGACCGCTGACCGCCCAGGCCAGCCTCGCGCCGGCAAGCTCCTGCGGCCGGAAATTCCAGGATATCTGTTCTTGAACCACCAACTGTTTTCTGGTTGTCGATGGAGACGACCCCGGTCACAGCGCCCGGATCATCGTGGGATTCGACCGGCGTTCCGGCCGTTTTTTTGCTCGATCGGGCCAGGATAGCGATCCTGCTGGAACACGCCGCCCGCATCAGAGCAGGATGTCAGGGATGCTTTGCCGCGTATTACTGCGATGGAACAGGAGTTCCTTATATAATCCCGCCCTTGAACATCCATCCACCAGGGAGGCGACATGGCTTCGGTCAACAAAGTGATTCTCATCGGCAACTTGGGCGCCGACCCGGAAACCCGCTACCTGCCGAACGGCGACGCCGTGGCGAATGTTCGCCTGGCCACTTCCGAACAGTGGACGGACAAGGCATCCGGCGAAAAGCGTGAAACCACCGAATGGCATCGCGTGGTGTTCTTTCGCCGCTTGGCCGAAATCGTCGGGCAATACCTGAAAAAAGGCTCGCCGATCTACGTCGAGGGCCGCATCCGCACGCGCAAATGGCAGGACAAGGAAGGCCAGGAGCGCTACACCACGGAAATCGAAGCCAACGAAATGAAGATGCTCGGCAGCCGCCAGGGGAGTTCCGGCGGGGAAACCGAATACGGCGCTCCCTTCCCGGCGCCCGCGCCCGCGGGTGACGCCAAGGCCCCGGACAAGAAGAAGCCCGGCGGCGTCATCGAAGATCCGATCTCGTTGGACGACGACATCCCGTTCTGAGCGGAGAGATTTACCTTCCGCCATCGCGGCGAAGCCGTTCGGCAAAGACGGAAAAATCGACGAACGAACCCGGTTTCCGGGGCCGTGCTTCGTATCCACCGGCCATCCGGACAAGCGGGGAACGAGAAAGCGAGAGAATCGTGTTGATCCGATGCGTGGCCTATGAAAACGGCGCCCGCCTGGGCGATCTGGCGATCGACCAGATCAGCGATTATCTGGCGAAGCCGGGATGCTTCGTCTGGGTGGCGCTCGCCAATGCGATGCCGGAAGAGCTGGACCAGATGAAGGAGCAGTTTTCCCTGCACGAACTGGCCGTCGAGGACGCGCGCCACGGACACCAGCGGCCGAAGATCGAGGATTACGGCGATTCGCTGTTCGTGGTCATGCAGCTTCTGGATCTGCAGCCGGCCACCGGCGCTGGTGCGGATGAATTCATCGCCGGCGAAGTGCACATCTTCGTCGGCAGCAATTACGTGCTCTCGATACGCAACTACAGCGAGCAGCCTTTCGTCGCCGTGCGCGAGCGGTGCGAGCGGGAGCCGCAACTGCTTCGCCAGGGTGCCGGATTCGTTCTCTACGCATTGATGGACGCCATCGTCGACCGTTATCTTCCGATTGCCGACAGCCTGGAATCGGAACTCGAGGAAATCGAAAAACTGATCTTCACCAGAGAGGTGGCGCGCGCCAACATTCGCGGCCTCTACGCGCTGAAGAGCCGCGTCATGCAATTGAGGCACGCGGTGGCGCCCCTGCTGGAGGAAACGAGCAAGCTGTTCGGCAACCGCGCGCCCGCGGTCTGCGCCAGCGGGCGCGAATATTTCCGCGACGTCCACGACCATCTCTCGCGCATCAATACGTCGATCGACAACGTCCGTGAGATGATCGGCACGGCGATCCAGGTCAACCTGGCGATGGTGGCCATCGAAGAGAGCGAGGACAACAAGAAACTGGCCGCCTGGGCCGGGATCTTCGCGGTGGCGACGGCCTTCGCCGGGATCTGGGGCATGAACTTCAAGGATATGCCCGAACTGGAGTGGGCATTCGGCTACCCGGCCGCGCTGTCCGTCATCGCGCTCTCCTGCCTGCTGCTCTATCTGCGCTTCAAGCGCACGGGCTGGCTGTGACCGGGGTCGAGCCAAGGCGATGCGCGGCGCACTCGCCGCCAACCCGCTGCGAAGTCCCTGCCGTCCTCGACGAACCCATGTAGACATGTTTCGTGTCCGCCCCTCTGGAGAATCCCATGGCCTCGTTCCGCCCGCTCCCCGCTGTGGAAGCGCCTGTTCCGGTTACCGGCCAACCCTGGCGACCGGCCACTGCCGCCGTCGCGGGGGCAAGACGAAGAAACGGTCATCGATCGGCCCGGCGCGCAGTCGGCGGAAGAGGCACGGCAACGGGAAGTGCGGAAAGCTGTGGGAAGATCTTCACTGCCAATGGTCTGGCGCGTGTCTGAGTGAACTGCAAATGGGGTTAGATCAATGCAAAGGGCGAGGAAGTCATCCCGCCGCGTTTTGACTGTATCGAGCGCTTCGTTGCCAATGGCTTGGCGTGGTTCAGGGTGAATGGCAAACGGTTTCGCGCCGATGGAAAGAGCGGGAAGTCCTCTGTAATCGACGAATGAATTTTTGTTTCGCGGGCGGGGTATCGACCCCGCCCTTGACCCAGGGGGGCTGTGTTCCTTCGCCCCCTGCTTTGAAATCGGCTGCGAATCAAGCCCCATGAAATCACTCCCCGACTGGCTGGAATTCCTCGAAAAACTGCATCCGAAGGGGCAGGCCGGGATCGAATTGGGGCTGGCGCGCGTGGCGCGCGTCCAGGCCGAGTTGGAGCAGCGGCAGACCTGTCCGGTGATCGTCGTCGGCGGGACCAACGGCAAGGGCTCGACCTGCGCTTGTCTCGAAGCGATCTGGCGCGCCGCCGGTTACCGCATCGGCTGCTACACCTCGCCGCATTTGCTGGCGTACGAAGAACGGGTGCGCGTCGACGGCGCGACGGCGGACGCTGCCGAACTGTGCGCGGCCTTTGTCCGCGTCGAGGCGGCGCGGCAGGCTGCCGGGGGCGTGGCGCTCACGTATTTCGAATTCGGCACGCTGGCGGCGTGGGAGGTATTCGCCGCGGCGCGAGTGGAAGCCGTCCTCCTCGAAGTCGGCCTGGGCGGGCGGCTCGACGCGGTCAATGTCTATGACGCCGACGCGGCGGTGGTGACTGGCGTCGCGCTCGATCATACCGACTGGCTGGGGCCGGACCGGGAGAGCATTGGCCGGGAGAAGGCCGGGATCTATCGCGCCGGCCGGCCGGCGATCTGCGCCGACGCCAATCCGCCGAAAACCCTGCTCGCGCACGCGCGGGCGATCGGCGCGGAGCTTTTCCTGATCGGCCGCGATTTCGGCCATGAGCGCGCGCGCGACGGATGGTCGTATTGGGATCGGCAGGGCGCGCGGTACGCGGACCTGCCCAATCCGGCCCTGCCGGGCGGACACCAGCTCGGCAACGCTTCCGCCGCGATCATGACCGTCGGCGCATTGGCCGACCGTCTGCCGGCATCGGAGCGGGCCATCCGCGACGGCCTCTCCGCGGTGCGGCTGCCGGGGCGTTTCCAGCGCGTCCGCGAACGCCCGGCGCTGGTCCTCGACGTTGCGCACAACCCGCAGGCGATGGCCTGTCTCGCGGAAAACCTCGACGCCATGGGAAGCTTCCGACATACCCTGGCCGTCGTCGGCATGCTGGCCGACAAGGACATCGCCGGTTCCTTGCGCATGTTGGCCGGCCGAATCGACCGCTGGTTGCTGGCCAGGCTCGACGGGCCGCGCGGCGCGCGGGCGGAAGTCCTGGCGGCGGCCGTCGGGGCGGGTGTCCGGGCGGAGGGTTTCGGCTCGCCGGCCGAGGCGTTTCGGCGCGCCATGGGGCTGGCGGAAGAAGATGATAGAATCGTCGTTTTCGGATCGTTTCATACCGTGGCCGCCGTTCTGCGCGAGATTGGCCGGGCGGGATCGCAGAATTTGCAGAATTGGCGGGACTCTTGACTCAACCGCGTCGCGCTCCATTTTCTATCCATGTCAGACTCATCCGAAACCAGCCTGCAATTCAAGAAACGCGCCCGCCGGCGACTGGTCGGCGCGCTGGCCGTCGCCGGACTGGCCGCCGTCGTCCTGCCGATGGTCATGGACGAGGAACCGAAACCACCGGTGCAGGACGTGCGGGTCACCATTCCCGGCCAGGATGAAACGCCGTTTGCGCCGGCGCTGAAACCGGCCGGCGAAGTCACGCCGACCGCGCCGCGATCCGAGGCGATCGATGTCCCACCGCCGGTCGAGACACTCGTGCCGGCGCCGGCTCCGAAGCCTGCGGAAAAGCCGGCTCCGAAACCCGTGGAAAAGCCGGCGCAAAAGCCTGCGGCAAAGCCGGCGCCAAAACCGGCGGAAAAACCCGCGCAGAGCCAGACCGAAGCGCAACGCGTGGCGGCGATCCTGAGTGGCAGGGATGTGGCGGCTCCGGCGCCGGCCGCGCAATTCGTGATCCTCATCGGCGCCTTTTCGAATCCCGCCAACGTCAGGCAACTGCAGACGAAGTTCGGGGAACTCGGCATCAAGATGTATACCGAACCGCTCGAATCACCCGGCGGCGTGAAGACGCGCGTGCGCGCCGGCCCCTTCGCCAGCCGCGACGCGGCGGAGAAGGCCTTGGTCAAGATGAAGCGCATCGGGGTTAACGGAGTCATCGCGCAGAAGCAATGACGTGGTTCGATTACGCCGTCCTGACCATTTTCGCCGCGTCCACGGCGCTGGGAGCCTGGCGCGGAGTGGTGGGCGAGATCATCGCCGTCGCCGCCTGGGTGCTGGCGTTCTTCGCGGCCAAATGGTGGGGTGGGGAGTTCGCCCGGCAGCTGCTGGGCGGGATCGGCGATCCGGTGATCCGGCTCGTCGTCGCCTGGGTGTTGATCATGGTGATCGTGCTGCTCTTGATGGCGCTCATCCGGGTGGCCGCGCGCGGCCTGCTCAAGACGCTGGGGATCGCGCCCTCCGACCGCGCGCTGGGCGTCCTGTTCGGGGCGGTGCGCGGCCTGCTGATCGTGCTGGTGCTGGTGGCGCTCGGCGGCATGTTGTCGCTGTCCAGGGAAGGCTGGTGGCGCGAGGCGGCGCTGTCGGCGCCGCTGGAAACGGCGGTGCTCTCGTGTAAACCCTGGCTGCCTGAGGAAGTGAACAAACGGATTCGGTTCAGGTAGGGAAAAATCATGTGCGGCATTCTCGGAGTCATGGCCCATTCGCCCGTCAATCAGCTGCTCTATGACGGATTGATGGTATTGCAGCATCGCGGGCAGGATGCGGCGGGCATCGCCACAAGCATGGACAATGCCTTTTTCATGCACAAGGGCTCGGGGCTGGTGCGCGACGTCTTCCGCACGCGCAACATGCGCGCCCTGCCGGGGAACATGGGCGTCGCTCACTGCCGCTACCCCACGGCGGGTTCGCCGGCCGATTCGGCGGAGTCCCAGCCGTTCTACGTCAACTCGCCGTTTGGCCTGGTGCTGGCGCACAACGGCAACCTGACCAATACGGAGCAATTGCAGGAAGAAATGTTCCGGCTGGACCTGCGGCACATCAACACTCGTTCCGATTCCGAAGTGCTGCTCAACGTCCTGGCGCATGAGCTCCAGGAATCGGCCAAAGGCTTCCGGCTCGATCCGGAGACCATTTTCACCGCCGTCGCCGGCGTCTATCGCCGCTGCAAGGGCGCCTATGCGGTCGTCGTCCTGATCTCCGGCTACGGGCTTCTGGCCTTCCGCGATCCCTTCGGCATCCGGCCGCTCATCGTCGGGGTCAACCAGACGCCGCACGGGCCCGAATACCTCGTCGCTTCCGAATCGGTGGCGCTCGACGCGCTGGGATTTACGGCACTGCGCGACGTGGCGCCGGGCGAGGCGCTGTTCGTCGACCTGACGCACACGCCGCATTTTCGGCAATGCATCGCGGCGCCGATACTCTCGCCGTGCATTTTCGAGTACGTCTATCTGGCGCGTCCGGATTCGGTCATCGACGGCGTTTCCGTGTACGAGACGCGCCTGCGCATGGGCGAGTATCTCGCGGACAAGGTGGCGCGCAGACTGCCGGTCGACCGCGTCGACGTGGTCATCCCGATCCCTGATTCCTCGCGCCCGGCGGCGATGCAGCTGGCGCAGCGCCTGAAGATTCCCTACCGCGAGGGTTTCGTGAAGAACCGCTACATCGGTCGCACCTTCATCATGCCGGGACAGTCGATCCGCAAGAAATCGGTGCGCCAGAAGCTCAACACCATCGGCCAGGAGTTCAAGGGGAAAAGCGTTCTCCTGGTCGACGACTCCATCGTGCGCGGCACGACCAGCCGCGAGATCGTCGAAATGGCGCGCTCGGCGGGCGCGCTCGAAGTCTATTTCGCGTCGGCGGCGCCACCCGTGCGCTACCCCAATGTTTACGGCATCGACATGCCGACGCGCGGCGAACTGATCGCCACCGACCGCAGCGAGGCCGAGATCGCGCGCGAGATCGGCGCCGACGCTCTCGTCTATCAGGACCTGGAGGCGCTCAAGGCGTCCGTCCGCGCAGTCAATCCGCGCATCGATCGATTCGATTGCTCGTGCTTCGACGGCTGCTATGTGACCGGTGACATCACCGAAGCCTATCTCGACGCCGTCGAGCACGAGCGTGAAGGCAAATCCGCCGCGGACGCCAGCGACGACGGCGATTCGCGGCAGCTCGATCTCAACCTGAAAACGACGGTCTGACCAGAGAAAATCGGAGCCGGGCTTCGACGGCGCGTATCTGGAAACCGTGGGCAAGGATCGCTTCATGGTCGAGTACGAACCCGACAGCGACCTGCGCGACACCAAGCAGGCGCCATTGGAGAGGGGGGCCAAGCCTCCGGCGCGAAGCGCCGCGGTTTTCTCTGCGGTGGAGAGTGGACGGGGGGTCCCGTTCCTTCGTCCCCTTTTTTGGTCAGCGGCGCTGCGCGCCGGAGGGAACGACGCCCTCTCCCACCTCTGCGAAGCACCGTCGCGCACCTGACACCGGTCACGGTAGCCGCGAACGCCGCCGTCTTGGCTGCGCAGTAGAGCGCCATGAACCAGCAGGTGATGATCGGGCGCACGCTGCACGACAGCGCATCGACCCAGCGCACGCCCGACAGCTTGCCCTGCGCGCCGACCGCTGGCCTCGCGGGTTTGCCGTTCTGCTTTGCTCGTGCAAACCCGCGAACCAACCATTCCCGTCGGCACACGCACAAGTGGTTGATGAACAACACCGTCTGCGAGTGCCACGGCGAAGAAGCTGGCGCAGGTTTCGAGAGAAGATAGGGCGGAACAGGGCGAGAACCGGGCAGGTCGTGGCGGTCGGGCGGCCGGCTGGCGGCACCCGCAGAATGGCCGGGAACCCCGCGTGGTGTGCGGATTCCACAAAAGGAAACGCCCAACCGAGAACGGTTGGGCTTCAATGAGTGGTGGTGATGGGCAGAATCGAACTGCCGACCTAGGGGTTATGAATCCCTCGCTCTAACCGTCTGAGCTACATCACCAATCATCAAGGCGGGCGATTATAAATTTTTGGCCGAGCCACGGTCAACTCGACGCGCGCTGCGTGTCGCGAGCTCG
>JAITIQ010000257.1 GCA_031279425.1 Accumulibacter sp. | reverse complement strand
CCTGGCTCCCCCCTCTCCCGGCCTTCGGCCACCCTCTCCCCCCTGCGGGGGGCGAGGGGAACAGGAAGTTTCGTCATGGCGAGGGCTTTCCGATGAATTCCCCTCCCCCGCTCGGCGGGAGAGGGTGCCCCGCAGGGGCGGGAGAGGGCGTCGTTCCCTCCGGCGCGAAGCGCCGCCGACTTTTCTGTCCTCTGTCTTCTGTCCCCTGACCCGCCGCGTCGCGCAGCCCGAGCCATGACGAGTGCGATGTATCATGCGCATTGGTTTGTCGATCTGCTCTATTTCGTGTTCCGCGCCAGTCGAAAGCCGACATTGAACATGCGGTTGCCTGGCGGGGCCGCGCCGCGGTAGGCAGAACGCACGTGTTTGGGAAAGTCATTCCAGCCGCCTCCCCGATTCACGCGGTATGTGCCCGTGGCCGGCCCCGCGGGGTCGATTCGTCCGGCAATGTCATATTCGCCGTACCAATCCCAGCACCATTCCGCCACATTGCCGTGCATGTCGAACAAACCCCACGAGTTGGAGCCGAAACTTTTCACCGATGCCGTGCTTCCCTTGGCGCCGCCGATGATTCGTCCCGACGAGTTGTTGTTGTAGCCATAGTGGTTATAGAAGTTCGCTTGTCTGTCGGAGATGGCATTCCCCGTATGGAACGGCGTCGTCGTCCCGGCCCGTGAAGCGTATTCCCATTCCGCTTCCGTCGGCAGGCGATAGCCGTTCGCCCGCCGGTTCCACGTCACCGTTTCGCCATCGATCGCATAGGCGGGTTCCAGCCCTTCGCGCGCGCTTCGGGCATTGCTGTAGCGCAGCGCGTCGAACCACGTCACGTTTTCCACGGGAAGGTCGTCACCCCTGAATTCGCCGGGATTGCTTCCCATGAGCGCCGCGTATTCCCGCTGAGTCACTTCGGATCGGGCAAGATGGAAATCGCTCACGGTGACCCGATGCTGGATTTCGTCCCGCCCTCGTTCAGGTTCGCTCGCGGGGCTTCCCATGACGAAGGTTCCGCCCTTGATGAGAACGAAATCGTCCGGAAAGAGGCTTTGCGCCGGAGCGGAAGCCGCGGCGAAAAACGTCATGAAGCAGAGTGAAAGTGTTTTCATCTGGCTATCTCCACAACCATGTTCCATTCCATGGAGTTCCTCTGGATAATTGGCCTTCATGCGGTTTACGGTAGCAAAGGGGAAAGGGTCGCGATCCGGACGGCGGCAAGAATTTTCGTTCAGTGTTTGTCAGATGTTTCGCGCAGTCTTTCGGCGAGCCGATCCTGACAGGCGCGAATCATCTTTTCATCCGCTTCGGAAACGCCCAGGAATGCCAAAGGCTCCAGATAGATCATGCCCGCATAGTTGGCGCTTGCCTTCATCGGGGCCAATACCTCCTCGATCGTGAAACCAATGCGGCCCTCGCGCGTATAGGCACTCGCTTTTGCGCCAACGGTCGTTACGACCAGCATCTTTTTGCCCTTGAGCGCTTGAGGCGCCCACTGCGTCCAGACTTCGTTAAAGTAGGCCTTGAGCATGGGCGTCAGGTTGAACCAGTGGATCGGAAACATGAAAACAACCCTGTCCATGCCCTCGTATGCTTTTCTTTCGGTTTCGACATCGATGCCGTGGATGTCGTCGCCATACAAGGATTCCAATCTCCGGAATACGATCCCTTGCGAGTTCTCGACGGTATTCCACAGGGCCTTGTTGACGACGGAACGATCGGGGTAAGGATGCGATGCGATCACCAGCGTCGCAGCTTTGCCGTCACTGTAGGCGCCGGCGGTTCCAGACTGCGCCAGAACGTTCGTCGCGCCGATCAATGCCTGCGCTGGAACCACGACGCCAGCGGCAATTCCGGCTTCGAGCAGGCGGCGCCGGCCTGGATCGACAGCGCCGCTTTTCTCTGCTGTCTCCAGCGGAACAGGGTTTGGGGTAGGCACGGGTTTTCCCTGGGTGGACATGGATTTTCCTTTCTGGTCAGAACGTCAATTTCCTTGTGTGAAGGGAAATGACAATTTTCCCGTCGTTCAAGGTTTGGCAATCAGATGCACGGCATTGGTCCCGATGATCCGGCGCCCGCGCACCATGCCATTGGTGACATCGAGGAACTTGCGAAAGTGCGGCGTGTTTCGGTGAGCATCCTGCGCCTGCCTGCTGGCATATATCTCGAAGAACATGAATTTCGCGGGATCGCTCTCGTATGCCACCGCGTAGATGGCGTGAACGCCGGGTTCGGGGCGTACGGAATCGTCCATCTCCTCGATGACGGCGGCCCTGAATACCTCCACTTGCGCCGGATCGATGTCGAGTTCGGCAATGTTGACGATGGCGCTGGCGGGCGGCTGGCCGGCCTGCGCCTTGCCCGCCAGCAGCAGGACGCCGTTCAGCAGGAGCGCCACGAGGAATTTGCGCAGTTCCATATGTCCGACTCCCGTGTTCAGGCTCATCTGTCCCTTTCCCTGTCCGCAATGAGCCGGCCCCCGACGCCGACATTCTCCAGACCATTTTCCTTGATGAACACGTAGAATCCTTCCTTGGGCAGCCCGGTGATCCGGGCGGCGCATTCGGTCATCTCGGCAGCAAGGCTTCTTTTTTGATCAGTGGTCAATGGAGCCATCTCCAAGATGATGACAGGCATGATTCCCCCTTCCTGCCAAGGACGGACAGATCTGTTCGCAATGATTTTCCCCTGCGATCCTCAAAATTCCTGCGCGGAAGCCCGAATGGTTATTTCATTTACGGATGCCTCCGCTGGTTGTGATACGGCGTAGGCCACGGCATCCCCGATTCTGTCGGCGGATATGGCAAACCGCTCATAAGCGGCCATGATGACTTTCCGGCTTTCTTCGTCGGAGCTTCCGTACATCAGCTCGGATTCGATGAAGCCGGGATAGATCACTGTTGACCGGAACCTCCCGGCGGATTCGATGCGGATGCCTTCGGATATGGCGGCCACCGCGAACTTGGTCGCGGAATAGACCGTGCCTGTTCCGGCGGAAACCCGTAGTCCGGCCACCGAGGAGATATTGATGAAATGCCCGGCATTCTGCTTTTCAAAGACGGGCCAGACCGCGGCCACTCCGTAAAGCAGCCCCTTGACGTTGATGTCGATCATCCGATCCCACTCGTCTGTCCTGCAAGCGGCGAGCGGGGCCATTGCCATGAGTCCGGCATTGTTGACGATGACATCCACGCGCCCGAATTTTTCAAGCACCTTGCCAACCATGTCCACCACTTGCGCCTGCGCGGTCACATCGACCACAAAGTAAGCGGCTTTCCCCCCTGTGGCGGTAATCTCATCGCATACCGTTTTCAGCTTGTCCTCGCGCCGAGCGGCCAAGGCCACGATTGCGCCTTCCCTGGCCAAGCGTTTCGCGGTGGCGGCGCCGATGCCGCTGCTCCCGCCGCTTATGATGACAACTTTATTTTCGATATTGTGCATGTCGTTCCTCTTTGTGATCTGATACCTTATTGGCGAATATTGTGTTGCTCGTCCTGCTTCTTGACCACGTTATCGATCAGTTGATTCATGTTCTCCTCGTACTGTTTGCCGAGGCAGTCTCCAACGATGGCTGCCGCTGCTCTGAGTTGCTCCACTGTCAGCCCCTGGCGTAAACCGGTTGCCAGATGTCCCTGTAACTGCGGATTCACGCCGCTGACGCCGGAGAGAATCCCGATGGTCGTCAGTTGACGGTGTTTCCAATCCAAAGTGTCGCGCTGGAAAATGTCGCCGAAAAGATGGGCCTTCAGGAACTGGTCGATGACGGGCACGAATTCATAAATGCCGCCGCTTATGGGCTGACCGAACAGCCTGGTCTGATTCTCGGCGCCGTATGCAAGATTTGTTCGGTCAGTAGGCATTGGGCTTGCGGCTTTGCCTTCGACGTCATCGATCCCCCGCGCCTTGCGCTCGTCCAAAACGCTCTGGAAGATGGCAATGGCGTTCAGACTGCGCGGGAATCCCGCATAGGCATAGACCTGAACAAGCACTTCCTTGATTTCATTGATGCTCAACCCGGCATCGAGCCCTTCGCCGAGGACTGTTTTCAGATCGTCCAGATCCCCAACGCCGGAGAAGGCCGCTATGGCGACCATGGATTGCTGTTTCGCATCGAGGCCGTTTTTCATGGTTTGAGCTTCCGACACGCCAGTGAAACCGAGCATGAAAAGAAACGCTGCCGCCAGTATCTTGCTAATACACGCCTTCATATTCATAAGGGACAGTGCAGAGTTTTTCATAATGGAAACTCCTTTTGGATCATGCCGAATTGTTTTTGAGCAGGTGGAGCGGCGCCATTCTCCGTCACACCTGCCTGTTGCCGTCGTTTGCTGCCGCTTCGTATTCCTCGTCCGTCACCGGGCCAAACCATGCCGCCGCGCCCTTGTGCGTGTTGGGGCTGATGCCGATGTGGGTAAAGCCATCGTCTGGCGCGGCGCCGTGCCAGTGCTCCACGTCCGGCGGAATTTGCACCACGTCGCCCTCGCGGAGCCGTCGTGCCACTTTCCCTCTTTCCTGGTAAAAACCCATGCCTTGTGTGATAAGCAGCAGTTGTCCGCCGGGATGGGAATGCCAATGGTTTCTCGCGCCCGGCTCGAAAACGACGTCGTACACCTGGCAGTCATAAATCCCATCGGCGTCGGGAACCAGCAGGTTTACCCACGCCGTCCCGATAAACACATTTGAGGAAGCCTTCTCGCCCTTGGCAAACATGCCGATTTCCTTTCCGATTTGCGCAGCCATGTGTCTATTTCGACGCCCGCGCCGTTCATCCGGCTCGAAAGCGACAGCGACGGGCTTGCAGAAAACTTTGGTATTTTCGCGGGATCGATTAAACTTGACTAGCTGAAAAGTAATTAAAGATCCTATAAGATTTGCTAATCAATCATCGAGCGCCGCGCCATGCCGAGACCCACGCCGAGATACAAGTTCCACGACTTGCTGGCTTTCGTCACGGTGGCGCGAGAAGGTGGTTTCACCCGCGCCGCCGCCCGCCTGGGCGTCACCCAATCGGCGCTCAGTCAGGCGGTGTCCATCCTGGAAACACGGCTCAGGATCAGATTGCTCACACGCACCACGCGCAGCGTTTCGCCCACCGCCGCCGGCGAGCGTCTTTTACAGGCGATCGGCCATCGCTTCGACGAAATCGAGGCCGAAGTGGATGCCTTGACCGAACTGCGCGAAAAACCTGCCGGAACGGTGCGCATCACCTGTAGCGACATCATCATCAAGACGACGCTGCTGCCGAAACTCACGCCCTTGCTGCTCGAATATCCGGACATCAGGCTGGAATTCGACGTCAATTACGGATTCCGGGACATCGTCGCGGATCGCTTCGACGCGGGCGTGCGCCTGGGCGAGACCCTGGACAAGGACATGATCGCCTTCCCGATCGGCCCCGACCTGCGCATGGCCGCCGTCGCGTCGCCGTCCTATTTCGCCAGGAATCCGCCGCCCAAAACGCCGCGCGATCTGACGAATCACCGCTGCGTCAACATCCGTTTTCCGACTTACGGCGGGCTGTATGTCTGGGATTTCGAGCGGCGCGGCCGGAAATTGAACATCCGCGTCGATGCCCAGCTGATTTTCAACGCGACTCCCCATATCGTCACCGCCGCGCTCGGCGGACTGGGAATCGCCTATCTTCCGGAAGTGGAATTTTCGCCTCACCTCGAAGAAGGCCGTCTGGTGCGCGTGCTCGAAGACTGGTGCCCGCCGTTTTCCGGATATC
>JAITIQ010000248.1 GCA_031279425.1 Accumulibacter sp. | reverse complement strand
GAAGAGTGGATGAGCGTTCGTTCATTCCTCCCCTTTTTGATCGGCGGCGCTCTCGCGCCGGAGGGAACGACGCCCTCTCCCGCCCCTGCGGGCCACCCTCCCCCGCCGAGCGGGGGAGGGGAATCCGGTGCGCCACCGTTTCGGAGTGTGTAGATACCTATGCCCCCGCTGGACGGGGGAGGGCGTCGTTCCATCCAATGCGCAGCGCCGCTGGATAAAAAAGGGGAAGAAAGAACGGGTTGCCCGTCCACTCTCCCCCGCCGAGAAAACCGCGGCGCTTCGTGCCAGAGGCCTGGCTCCCCCTCTCCCGGCCTTCCGGCCACCCTCTCCCCCTGCGGGGCGAGGGGAACCGGAAGTTTCATCATGGCGAGGGCCTGCGGCCCTCGCCATGACCGCGGGACGGGTTATTTTTCTGTCCTCTGTCTCCGGTTTCGCAAGGATCACGCCCAGGCCAGTCCAACCACGCCGGCCAGCATGAACGCCGCGCCGACGATCTGCGAGGTTTTCACTTCCTCATGCAGCAGGCTGGCGCCGATGAACATGCCGACCAGCATCGATATCTCGCGCACCGGAGCGACGTAGCTGATCGGCGCGTATTGCACGGCGAACAGCACCAGGCTGTAAGCGATGAGCGAGAGCAGCCCGACGAGGAGGATCGCCCGGCGGTTGACCCGCCACTCGCGGCGCAGGTCATCCATGCGGAAGAGGGCGAACGGCGCCTGCAGCAGCACGCGGATGCAAAGGCAGGCCGTGTAGAAGAGGATGGGGATCATGCCCAGCGTCTTGACGGCCCAGCCGTCCACCACCGTGTAGCTGGCGATGAACGCGCCGGTGGCGAGGCCCCAGAGCACGCCGAGATGGCGCCTGCTCGATTGGCCGCGCAAAAGGCCGGCAATGCCCGCCGAAGCGAACAGGCCCGTCAGGATGGAGCCCACGGACAGCCAGCCGATCAGGCTTGGCCGCTCTCCCAGCAGCAGAAAGGCGATCAGCACGGCAAGCATCGGCCCCGAGCCTCGCGCCACCGGATAGACCACCGCGAAATCCGCCGCCCGGTAGGCTTTCTGCAGCACCAGGGCATAAAAAACGTGGATCAGCGCGCTCGCTATCGCCGCGATCCACATCGTCGCGTCGAAATGCTGCGGCTGCCGCGCCCACACCCACGCGACGAGCGGGGCGGCCCCCACGATGCCGACCACGCCGTAGAGGAAGACGAAAGAGGCGCCGCCGCCAGCCTTCTTGGCCACGATGTTCCAGATCGCGTGCAGCACAGCGCCCGTCAGCACCAGGGTGAGCGCAAAACCGCTCATCTCGCGCTTTCCGCGCGGGCCGGCGCAAGGGAGTCAGGCGACCGGCCGGAGCATGTCATCCGTCCGGACGAAGCGTCGGAAAGAGCGTTTCCTTCGCCGAAACTTTCCCGTTCCATGGCGTCTTTCACTAGAATAGCAACGCGTTTTTCGAATTGCCGCTGCGCGTTTCGCCAGGGCGGCCGCAAGGCTTCTCATTCTACCGAAGAAAGGATCACACCATGGATCGAGTGTTCAATTTCAGCGCCGGCCCGGCCGCGCTCCCGCTGGAAGTCTTGCAACAGGCCCGGGACGAACTGCTGAATTGGCATGGCAGTGGCATGTCCGTGATGGAAATGTCGCACCGCGGCAAGGAATACATGAGCATCCAGGCCGAGGCCGAGGCGGATCTGCGCGAGCTGATGGGCATTCCGGCCGGCTACAGGGTGCTCTTCCTGCAGGGCGGCGCCTCGCTGCAATTCGCCATGGTGCCGATGAACCTCTTGCGCGGCAAGGCTTCCGCCGATTACCTGAATACCGGGGAATGGTCGAAGAAGGCGATCAAGGAGGCGAAAAAGATCGGCGGAGTCCAGGTCGTCGCCTCGTCCGAGGACAGGAATTTTTCGTATGCCCCGGACCGGTCGGCGTGGCGACTCGACCCGGACGCGGCCTACGTGCACATCACGCAGAACGAGACCATCGGCGGCGTCGAAATCTTCGGCGCGCCGGACACCGGCGGCGTGCCGCTCGTATCCGACATGTCGTCCATGATCCTGTCGCAGCCGGTCGAGGTGTCCCGGTATGGGCTGATCTACGCCGGCGCGCAGAAGAACATCGGCCCGGCGGGACTGACCATCGTCATCGTGCGCGAGGATCTGCTCGGCCAGACCGTCGCCGGCACGCCGACGATGATGGACTACCGGATCCAGGCGGACAACGATTCGATGTACAACACGCCGCCGACCTACGCGGTCTACGTCGCCGGTCTGGTGTTCAAGCGGCTCAAGGCCAGGGGCGGCCTCGCGGCGATGGAGGAGGCGAACCGCGCCAAGGCGAGGATTCTCTACGACACGCTCGACGCGTCCAGCTTCTTCGCTTCGCCGGTGGCCAGGGAAAACCGCTCGCTGATGAACGTCCCGTTCACCCTGAAGAACCCGGATCTCGACGAGGAATTTCTCCAGGGCGCCAAGGCGCGCGGCATGATCCAGCTGAAAGGCCACCGCTCGGTGGGCGGCATGCGCGCCTCGATCTACAACGCCATGCCGGTCGAGGGCGTGCGGACGCTCGCCGACTACATGAAGGAATTCGAGAAAACCAGGGCATGAAGGCCATGACAATGAGAATCAAAACGCTCAACGCCATTTCCAGGGCGGGACTCTCGCGCCTGCCGAACACCTGCGTGGCGGGCAACGACGTGGAAAATCCCGACGCCATCCTGGTGCGCTCGGCCGACCTGCACGCGCTGGAGATTCCGGCCAGCCTGCTGGCCGTCGGACGCGCCGGCGCGGGCACCAACAACATCCCGGTCAAGACGATGAGCGAGAAGGGCATCGTCGTGTTCAACACGCCGGGCGCCAACGCCAACGCCGTCAAGGAGCTGGTCATCGCCGGCATGTTGATCGGCGTGCGCAACCTGGTGCCGGCGCTCGGCTTCACTGCCGGTCTCATGGGCGACGACGAAACGCTGGCCAGGCAGGTCGAGGCCGGGAAAAAGCAGTTCGTCGGCCGCGAGCTGCGCGGCAGCACGCTCGGCATCGTCGGCCTGGGAGCGATCGGTTCGATCCTGGCCGAATCGGCGCTCGCGCTCGGTATGAAAGTCATCGGCATCGACCCCGAGATCACCGTCGATGCCGCCTGGCGGCTGCCGTCGCTGATCCGCAAGGCGGCCACCATCGAAGAGATGCTGAGGCATTCGGATTTCGTCAGCCTGCACGTCCCGCTGCTGCCGTCGACCCGCCATCTGATCAATGCCGAACGCGTGAAGCTCATGAAGAAGGGCAGCGTACTGCTCAACTTCGCGCGCGAAGGCATCGTCGACACCCAGGCCGTCATCGACGGCCTCAACGCTGGCCGCCTGCAAGCCTACCTCTGCGACTTTCCGACCCATTCGATGCGTCTGCATCCGCGCGCGGCGGCTCTACCGCACCTGGGCGCTTCCACCGAGGAGGCGGAAGAGAACTGCGCCGTGATGGTGGTGGAGCAGGTGGCCGAATATCTGCAGAACGGCAACATCTCCAACTCGGTCAATTTCCCGAACATTTCGATGCCGCGCGGCTCGAATCACCGGCTGGCGATCGCCCATGCCAACGTGCCGAACATGCTCGGACAAATCTCGACCGCGCTGGCCGGCGCCAACCTCAACATCAACAACATGGTGAACAAGTCGCGCGGCGAACTGGCGTTTACGCTGGTCGATGTGGAGACGGAAATTCCGCCGGCGGTGATCGAACGGCTGACAGCCATCGAGGGCGTGTTGCGCGTGCGTCATCTGCCGGGGTAATCCCGGTCCCGGATCCATGACGGCGGAAAGCCGCGGTTCGATCAGGGTTCGGATGAGATTCCATCGATTCCCGGCGCGCGCATCAGGAAACTTGCCCTCGTTCGCGCTTGTTCATGACATGGACAAGGATGAAAGTCAGCACGAGCAATCCCGCGCTGAGCGGGAATGCGTGCCTGCGCGCAGGGCGGTGGCAACGACCGTCCGGGCGGCGGCAAGCGATGATTTGGATGGCATCGGCGGCGTCTAATCTGGAAGACTGTGACATTGCCGTCGTCAGCGCCTTGCCACTTCCAACCCCGCCACATTGCGCGCTTTCCTGCTGAATTCTTCCCCTTGAAGGATCGCTCCGCGCTTCCCATGGGGTCTTTCTTTGCTTCCGCGTCCCCGCGGTAAAATACCTTGATGCCCGATCCGCGTTTCGTTCATCTCCGCCTGCACAGCGAATACTCCGTCACCGACGGCATGGTTCGTCTGGACGTGGGCGAAAACCACGATTGCCCGCTTGTCCTGCGCGCCCTGGAGTATGGGATGCCGGCGCTGGCGCTCACCGACCTTGCCAATCTGTTCGGGCTCGTCAAGTTCTATCTGGCCGCGCGCAGCAAAGGGGTGAAGCCGATCCTGGGCTGCGACGTTCATCTGGCCAACGAGGCCGATGCCGACCGGCCTTACCGGATGCTGTTGCTGTGCCGCTCGAGGCTTGGCTACCGGCAATTGTGCGAATTGCTGACTCGAGCGTATTTGCAGCCGCGCGTGCGCGGACGCGCCGAGATCACGCGCGCAATGCTGGGAGAGGTCGGCGTCGACGGTCTGATCGCGCTGTCCGGAGCGGCGCAGGGCGATGTCGGCGAATCCCTCCTGCAGGGGAACCCGGAGCAGGCGAGGGAACGGGCGGCGTATTGGGCCGGGCTGTTTCCGCAGGCCTTCTACCTCGAAGTGCAGCGTCCGCACCCGCGCGGGCATGCGCCGCAGGAAATGCTGGTGGCGGCGACGGCGCAACTGGCGTCGGGAATGGAGTTGCCGCTGGTCGCCACGCATCCGATCCAGTTTCTCGAACGCGGCGATTTCCTGGCACACGAGGCGCGCGTGTGCATCGCGGAAGGGTACATGCTCGGCGACGCCCGGCGGCCCCGGCTGTATACGGAAGAGCAATACTTCAAGTCGCCCGCGGAAATGTGCGAACTGTTCGCCGATCTGCCTGACGCGCTGGAAAATTCGGTCGAGATCGCCAAGCGCTGCAATCTGGAGATCGATCTATACAACAACTATCTGCCGAACTTTCCGACGCCGGACGGCATTTCGCTCGAAGAGTTCCTGGTCGGGGAAGCCGAGCGGGGTCTGGAGCGCCGCCTGAAGCAGCTGTATCCAGACGACACCGAGCGTGAAAGACGACGTCCGGAATACGACCATCGTCTCAAGACGGAAACCCGAACCATCATCCAGATGGGTTTTTCGGGCTATTTCCTGATCGTCGCCGACTTCATCAACTGGGCCAGGAAGAACGGCGTGCCGGTCGGTCCGGGACGCGGCTCGGGCGCCGGCTCGCTGGCGGCCTTCTCGATTGGCATCACCGACCTCGATCCGCTGACCTATGCCCTGCTGTTCGAGCGCTTCCTCAACCCGGAGCGGGTGTCGATGCCCGACTTCGACATCGATTTCTGCCAGGACAACCGCTGGCGCGTCATCGAGTACGTGCGCGAGAAGTACGGCAAGGACGCCGTATCGCAGATCGCCACCTTCGGCACCATGTCCTCGAAGGCGGTGATCCGCGACGTCGGGCGCGTGCTCGACATGCCGTACAGTTTCTGCGACCAGCTGGCCAAGCTGATCCCGGTCGAACAGAACAAGCCGCTGTCGCTCGCCAGGGCCATCGAAGTCGAGCCGCAGCTGAAGCAGCGCATCGACGAGGAAGAAGAGGTCAGGAACCTGTTCGATCTCGCCTCCCGTCTCGAGGATCTCACGCGCAGCGTGGGCATGCACGCCGGCGGCGTGCTGATCGCGCCGGGCCGGCTCACCGATTTCTGCCCGCTCTACATCGCCGACGGCAAGGATGCCGCCCCGGTATCGCAATTCGACAAGAACGACGTGGAAAAGGTGGGCCTGGTGAAGTTCGACTTCCTGGGCCTCAGAAACCTGACGATCATCCGGCTGGCGGTCGATTACGTCGAAAGACTGAGCGGCGAGCGTCCGGACATCGACGCGCTGAGCTTCGACGACCCGGCGGCCTACCAGATCCTCAAGGACGCCAACACCACGGCGATCTTCCAGGTCGAATCGGACGGCATGAAGAAGCTCTTGAAGAAGCTCGCTCCCGACCGCTTCGAGGATATCATCGCCGTGCTGGCGCTCTACCGCCCCGGGCCGCTCGGTTCGGGCATGGTCGACGATTTCATCCTGCGCAAGAAGGGCCTGCAGTCGATCGACTACTTCCACCCCGATCTCAGGGCCTGCCTGGAGCCGACCTACGGCGTCATCGTCTACCAGGAACAGGTGATGCAGATTTCGCAGATCATCGGCGGCTATACCCTGGGCGGCGCCGACATGCTGCGCCGGGCGATGGGCAAGAAGAAGCCGGACGAGATGGCCAGGCACCGCGAGACGATCGCCGCGGGCGCGCGGAAGAAGGGCTACGACCCGGCGCTGGCCGAAATCCTGTTCGACCTGATGACCAAGTTCGCCGAGTACGGCTTCAACAAGTCGCACACCGCCGCCTACGCCGTCATCACCTACCAGACCGCCTGGCTCAAGGCGCATCACTGCGCCGCGTTCATGGCCGCGACCCTGTCGTCCGACATGGACAAGACCGACGACGTGAAGGTCTTCTACGACGACTGCCTCGCCAACAGGCTGACGGTGCTCGGCCCCGACGTCAACGCCTCGGAATACCGCTTCGTGCCGATCGACCGGCAGACCATCCGCTACGGTCTGGGCGCGGTCAAGGGAACCGGCGAACAGGCGGTCGCCGTGATCCTCGGGGCGCGTGAAGCGGGCGGGCCGTTTCGCGATCTGTTCGATTTCTGCGCGCGCGTCGACAAGCGCCAGGTCAACCGTCGTACCATCGAGGCATTGATCCGCGCCGGCGCCTTCGATTCGGTGGACGATCACCGCGCGCGGCTGCTGGCCTCGGTCGGTATCGCCATCGAAGCGGCCGAGCAGGCCGAGCGCAATGCCCTGCAGGCCAGCCTGTTCGACGTCTTCGCCGGCACCGCGGCGGAAGCGCACCAGCCGCGCTACCATGAGGTGCCGCGCTGGACCAAACGGCAGCGGCTCACCGAGGAAAAACTCTCGCTCGGCTTCTTCTTTTCCGGGCATCCGTTCGACGAAGTCCGCTCCGAAGTGTCGCGTTTCGCGCGCCGGACGCTGTCTTCGCTGGAACCGAGAAAGGAGGCGCAGGTGATCGCCGGCCTGGTGACCGGCGTGCGCACCAAGATCACCTCGCGCGGCAAGATGGCTTTCGTGCAGCTCGACGATGGCACGACATCGCTGGAAGTCTCGGTGTTCAACGAAATCTTCGAGGCCGAGCGCGGCAAGATTCACGCGGACGAGGTATTGATCGTCGAAGGCAAGGTGCAGCGCGACGATTTCGCCGGCGAAGGCCGCGTGCGCATCATCGCCGACCGCCTGCTGACGCTCGCCGAGGCGCGCGGACGCTTCGCCCGCTGCCTGCGCCTGTCGCTCAACGGACAGATCGGCGCGGGCGCGCAGGCGGCGGCGCAACGCCTGCGCAGCCTGCTGGCGCCCTACACGCCGGGAAATTGCCCGGTGCGGCTTTCCTACCGCAACGCTCGGGCGAGCTGTGAACTGGCGCTTGGCGATGCTTGCCGCGTGCGCCTGGAAAACGATCTGCTGACGGCGCTTTCCGACTGGCTGCACGACGAGAACGTGCGCATCGAATACGGTTGATCCCGCTCCCGGCCGGGCGCCATCAAAAGCGGAAGACAAGCATCCTTTTTTGCCTGAAGGCCGACACGATCCGCAGGCCGGGCATACCTGACGACCTGCGGGCCGAGGAATTCAGAATGAACCAAACGATCATTGCATGAGTCGATGCCATCCCGCATGATGACCTTCGTCAGTGACTCGCTGATCTCCGTTAGCCCGGATATTTCCCCCAAAAAGTATCGGCCCGGCGTGGAACCCTTATAGAATCTGGTTGAGAGAAGATTCATGAGGAGCCGGGCCGATGCCAAGGTGTATCGCGGATGAAATGGAATTGGGCCGTTTGGGACGGAGGAAGATCGAAGCGAATTTCGAGGGAGGGACGTTCAGTTCGGATAGCGGGTTGATGCCGATCCGGGAAGTGGATCGCCGGCTGGGTTTGTCGAAGGCGGTAGCGAAGGTGCTGTACGATCCACGGGATCAGGATGCCATTACCCATTCACTGCGGGATTTGATCGCGCAAGGGCTGTATGGATTGGTCCGCGGCTACGAAGACCTCCTCTTCGGCACCCGGACGAGTGGTCACAGAGAGTGTTCACACATATATATTTACCAGTTAAGCTGACGTGGATAAGCGATGAAGAGGGGGCGGAAATGCCGGAATGCAAGGATTGCAAGTCGACGGTGGTAACGAAGAGTGGGCGAG
>JAITIQ010000119.1 GCA_031279425.1 Accumulibacter sp. | reverse complement strand
ATCCCACGCGCGCAGGATGATGTTGCGGAGGATGTGCAGGCGCCGGTGGAAAAAGTGATCCGCGCCGGGGATGACGACGATCGGCAATTCGAGCGATTCGGCCCAGGCGAGGACGTTGGCCAACGGCACGGTGGTGTCCGCCGAGCCATGGATGACCAGCGCGTCGCCGCCGACGGCGCGCGCGGCGTATCGTCCGGCGCCCTCGACGCGGCCGACGGCGATGCCGACCAGCGCCAGCCGCCGCGCCGGCTGGCCCGATTCGGCCAGCGCCTCGGCAACGCGCGATTGCACGTAGGCGCCGAACGAGTATCCGGCCAGCGCCACCGGCAATTCCCCGAAAATCCGCCGGGCTTCGTCGAGGACGGCCAGCATGTCTTCGCTTTCGCCGCGACCATCGTCATGCTGGCCGCCGCTTTTTCCGACTCCCCTGAAATTCGGTCTCAGAGTGACGTAGCCCAGTCTTGCGAAGGCGCCGGCCAGCGTCGTGACCACCTTGTTCTCGTTGCTGCCCCCGAACAGCGGATGAGGGTGGCAGACAAGCGCCAGGCCGCGCGGCGCAGCGGGCACTCCGACCCGCGTCTCGATGACTCCCGCCGGACCGTCGATGCCCAGCAGCCGCTCTTCGGGCTTCATGGCCTAGATTCTCAAGCGTTCGACGATACGGCCATGGACGAGGTGTTCCTGGATGATTTCCTCGACGTCCACGGTATTGGCGTACCGGTACCAGATCGCGTCCGGGTAGACGACGAGGACCGGAGTTTCTTCGCAGCGCCCCATGCATCCCGCCTTGTTGATGCGCACCTTGCCCGGCCCTTTCCGTTTCAGCTCGGCGATCCGTTCCTTGGCGTAGGTCTGCGCGTCGGACGCGCCATGGCCGTTGCAGCAGGTTTCTCCCGCCGGACGCTGGTTGCAGCAGAAAAACACATGATATTGATAATGGCTCATGTCGGTTCCTCCACGATTCGGGTCGTCGAGGATTCAAGCTGGAAACCTCGTCCGACTACGGAAAATATGGATCGCGCGTTGCGCGAAAGATGTTGATACAGTGCGTTTCCTGGTTTCTTTGGCCTGTCGCGGGTCGCGTCCCCTTCATCATAGACCCGGGCGGCGGAGAAGGGGTAGCCCTTCTCGCCCTCCCGCCAGCAATTCGCGCGGCTGTACCAGACTCCCCTGGAGCGCTGCGTGGAACTGGCCCGGCAATTCCCCGCAGGGAGATTCTCGATACCGATGCCTTGAGGCTCCATCGCCCAATCATAGAATTGTAGGCTACTATTCCACCCTTCCCTGATTGCAGCCCTCGAAGGCTCGAAAGCTCTCCGCGATGTTTCACATGGTCACCGGCCTCATCGGTCTTTACGTCATCCTGAGATTCGTTCCTTCGCTACCCTGGTCGGTCGCCGGCAAGTGCCTCGCCGCCCTGATACTGCTGCTCATCTCCCAGATCTACCTCATCAACCGGATGTTCCTGGGGAACCTCGCGTCGCCCGAGATACCCGGCGGCGTGGTCATCGTCCTGGGCTGGCTGATCGGCGCCTTGATCCTGCTGGCCATATTCCTGCTGCTGAAGGATTTGGCGGCCCTCCTTCTCTTCGCGCTGAACAAGGCCGGCGGCATTCGCCCGGCGTTGCCGTTTTCGGCGGCCCGCGTCAACGGCGCGCTGGCTGCCGCCGCATTGATCCTTTGCGCGATCGGTGTCTGGCAGGCGTATCGTGTGCCGGACGTGCGCGCGGTGGAAATCGCGTTGGACCGGCTGCCGGCGGAACTCGACGGCCTGCGCGTCGTCCAGCTGTCCGACCTGCATGCCAGCCGGTTTCACGATGCCCCGTGGCAGCGCGCCGTCGTGGACAAAGCCAATGCGCTGAAACCCGACCTGACGCTGATCACCGGCGACATCGTCGACGGTTCGCCCGCCCGCCGCGCCGCCGACGTCGCGCCGCTGGCTGACCTGAAAGCGCGTCTCGGCGTCCTGGCCGTTCCCGGCAACCACGAGTACTACTCGAACTACGAGGCATGGATGGCGGCATTCGACGAGCTGGGGCTGCCCATGCTGAACAACCGGCACGTGGTGATCCATGACAGGGGCCGCGCGCTGGTGGTGGCGGGAACCACGGACCGCAACGCGGCACGCTTCGGCCTGCCGATGCCGGACATCGGCGCGGCGCTCGCTGGCGCGCCGAGGGACGCCACCGTTCTGCTGATCACGCACCAGCCGCGCGGCGCCGCGAAGAACGCCGCCGCGGGCGTCGATCTGCAATTCTCCGGCCATACGCACGGCGGGCAGATCATCGGCCTGCATCTCATCGCCCGGAAGGCGAACGATGGTTTCGTCTCGGGAACGTACCAGGTCGGCGCGATGCGGCTCTACGTCTCCAACGGCGCGGGTCTGTGGAGCGGCTTTCCGATCCGCCTGGGGCGTCCGTCGGAAATCGCGCTGATCACGCTGCGTTCGGCGGGCGCCGGCGGCGAACGTCGATGAATGAGCGACAGGCGAGCCTCGGCCCGGTGTCCCTGGAAGAGTGGCGCGAAGCGCCGGGGCTGGCCGCCTTGCCGCCCATCGAGTATGGCCCTGAGGACCTGGTGCGCAAGGCTCTCTGAAGAGGACAGAAAAACAACCCGTCCTGCGTCATTGCGAGGAGCGGAGCGACGCGGCAACCCATGCGGCGGTTCCACTTTCCGAAACGCCTCGGCAACTTGCGAGGCCATCTGGATTACCACGGGAAAGAGAGTATTTCAAAAAGGGTCATGAACAAGATTCCAGGTCTCTTCACGTGCCCCGTTCACGTGAAAGCGAGCGAAGAGGAAGACGGTCAAGAGGAAGACAGTCCAATCGATCATGAGCAGACTTCGGGATACCATGCAGGTCTTGCGGCGAAATCTGCCACACCAGTGCCGCGGACGAAAATGGTTCCTCTCGATGCCGTGCGTTTCGGCTTTGGTTTGAATCAGAAGTTCCGGGGGAATCAATTCGGCACAAGCCCGCCAATGATCGGCAAGGAAAATACGGACATCCCACCGTTTCAAGCGGTCAAGCTTTCCCAGGTTTCGCCGCTCCACTCCCCGCATTCCCAATCGACGAGCGGACCGGTAGTGCGGCAATAGGCCTTCCACAGCCAAACTTTCGTTTTTTTGACCCAAGAAAGCGCCACATCTCCTCCAGTTCAATGACCACCACCCCTTGGGGCGTCGGTTTCTCATAGACGCGAAGGGCAAAGTTCCTGATCCAGTAAAGAAAGGTGGACGGTTCCACACCCACCATCCTGGCAATCGCGTTCATGGACAGACCCCCCACGTACAGATAAAGAGCCATCGCCCGATGGGCGGTGTTCTGATCTTCCATCCGGGGGATCTGCCGCCCGCAGTCTTTACACTTGTACCTTTGTCTGCCATGGTTGAACCCGGCCTTGACGCAACGTTCGCTACCACATTTCGGACATTTCATGATTATCCACCTCCACGATGATCCACTTCCTTATCCACTTCCGCGAGGATGATCGTGTTTCATAATCCTTTTTGCAACACTCTCCGATTTTCAGCCTGGGAAAGCGGAACTGGAAGAATTGCGCGCAAGGACGCCGGGGGCCTCTCCGGAAGATTCCCGGTCGGAAATTCTGGATGCCGATGCGCGAAGACAGGAAGCCGAAACAGCGGAAGCCATCGAAGAACGTGTTCGGCGGGCGAAAGAGCGGGAGCAGCGCGAGTACCTGGCGGGCCTGGTGGATGGGATGGATCTCACGAACCGCACGGGCCGCGAGCTAGGCAGAGATGAATTCACCGTTCCCCGGTCGGTTGCACAAAAGTATGTCGAGGTAGACGGCAAGTATTACACCAAGGACAGCAAAACCCCGCGTGTGATGTTCGAGGATCGGGGCGATACGCTACGAACGTCCACAACGGATCGGAGCGCCATTGAAGACATGGTGAAGTTGGCCAGGGCGAAGCAATGGGACACCCTTTAAACTGACAGGTTCGCAGGAATTCCGACGTGAGGTATGGTTGCAGGCTGAAAGTCAGGGCATCAAGACGCGGGGTTACACGCCCAGGAAAGCCGATTTGGCGGCGCTGGAAGCGATGCGCCAGGAGCGGGCAACGAACATTGGGTTCACCTGTCTGGCTCGAGTCCCGAAACAGCACCTTCCACCGCCCTTTCGCCGTCTCCCATATCTTTTCAGGATCATTTCCTGAGACAATCGCCATTCCCACCTCGACCCGGAGAAACCCGTGACGGCCTTGCTTCCCCATCCCGATCCCGACGGATTGCTCGAATACTCGGTCGTCTACAGCGACCGTGCCCTGAACCACATGTCGCGGCGTTTCCAGGGCGTCATGCGCGACCTGTCGCGCCTGGTAAAAAAAGCCTACCACGCAGAATCGGCGGTCATCGTGCCGGGCAGCGGCACCTTCGGCATGGAGGCCGTCGCGCGCCAGTTCGCCACCGGCAGGAAGGTCCTGGTGCTGCGAAACGGCTTGTTCAGCTACCGCTGGGCGCAGATTTTCGACGCCGGCCAGATTCCGTCGCAGACCATCACCCTCAAGGCCCGGCGGCAGGGCGGCGGCGCCAGGGCGCCGTTCGCGCCGGCGCCGATAGACGAAGTGATCGCCGCCATCCGCGCGGACAAGCCCGATCTCGTCATCGCGCCGCATGTCGAGACCGCCGCCGGCATCCTGCTGCCCGACGACTACCTGCGCGCGGTGGGCGCGGCGGCGCGTGCAGTGGACGCGCTCTTCATCCTCGACTGCGTGGCTTCCGGCACCATCTGGGTCGACATGCGGGCCAACCAGGTCGACGTCGTCATCACGGCGCCTCAGAAAGGCTGGAGCGCTCCCGCCTGCTGCGCGCTGATCGCCCTGGGGGAACGCGCCCGCGCGCGCATCGGCGACACGGTGAGCACCAGCTTTGCCTGCGACCTCAAAAAATGGCTGTCCATCATGGAAACCTACGAAAACGGCGGCCATGCCTATCATGCGACCATGCCGACCGACACGCTCGCGGCGGTGCGCGACGTGATGCTGGAGAACGAGCGATACGGCCTCGACAGGCTGTGCGCCGAACAATGGGAACTGGGTCGCCGCGTGCGCGAGTTGTTCGCCGCGCGCGGCTACGCGAGCGTCGCCGCCGACGGCTACCAGGCGCCGGGCGTCGTCGTCTGTTACACCGATGACCCCGACCTGCAGTCGGGCCGGAAATTCATCGACGCCGGCATCCAGATCGCTTCGGGTGTGCCACTGCAATGCGACGAGCCGGCGGATTTCCGCAGTTTCCGCATCGGGCTGTTCGGGTTGGACAAACTGCATCATCCGGAGAGGACCGTCGCCAGCCTTGCCCAGGCGCTGGATGCCATGGATTGAAGCGCCGGCGCGAAACCCGCGCATGGGGAGGAATGAGCATGAAAACCATTCGTTGGGGCATGATCGGCTGCGGCGAAGTCACGGAAATGAAGAGCGGGCCGGGCTTTTATCGATCCGACCGGTCCGTCCTGCTCGGGGTGACCAACAGGACCTTGGACAAGGCGTATTCCTATGCCCGGCGCCACGGCGTGCCCAGAGTTTACCCGGACGTTTCCGACATGCTGGCCGATCCGGAGATCGACGCGGTGTACATCGCCGTTCCTCCGGTTGTTCACCGCGCCTTGACCCTGCGGGCGGCGGCGGCCGGCAAGCACGTCTATGTCGAAAAACCGATGGCGATGAATCACGTCGAATGCCAGGAAATGATGGCCGCCTGCGCGCACTCCGGCGTGCGCCTTTACGTGGCCTTCTATCGACGGGCGATGCCGCGCTTCGTCCAGGTGAAGGAATGGATCGACGAGAATGCGCTCGGCGCGGTGTGTTCCGTGAGCGTCCTGCACCTGCAGAAGCCGGCCCCACAAGAGCTTTCTCCGGACACGCTTCCCTGGCGCGTGCGCGGAGAGATTTCGGGCGGCGGCAAGTTCGTGGATATGGGCGCGCACGTGCTCGACACGCTGATCTGGTGGTTCGGCCCCATCACGGAAGCACACGGCGTGGCCGGCAATCGCCGCGGGCTGTATGCGGTCGAAGACACGGTGACCGCCTGCTGGCGGCATACCGGCGGCGTGTCGGGCGCCGGAAGCTGGTGTTACGCCGGTGACGGCGAGGCGGATCGGATCATCATCGCCGGCACCAGGGGGCGGATCGAATTTCCCTTCTTTTCGGACGCGCCGCTGCGCATTCATCGGGAAGGGGGTACGGAAGAAGTCCATATTCCCAATCCGGCCCACGCGCAGCAGCCATTGATCCAGAGCGTCGTCGACGAGCTCTGCGGCCTGCGCGCGAGCCCCTGCGACGTCCATGCGGCAGCCTTGGTCAGCGCGGTGATGGACGCGATTCTGGCCGGGGCATGACGAACCCGAAACCGTCATCGGATTGTCACAAACAACCTCCATAGTGATGCCGTTCCGGTTTTCAGCCGATTCGAAAACCAGGGGCGGTCCGCGTTTACGGAGCGGCTGCCAAGCGTCCGTTTGGCAAACGATCCGGAAATTGGAACAAACGGCCTGCTTTTCATGCTTCAAGGCGGTCTGATGGCAAGATTCGTGAACCGTATTGACAAGAACGGAAACAGGTCAGTTTCAGGACATGGATGTTCCTAAACGAACAGTCAGGTCCGGGCGCCTGTTTGAAAAGCGGCGTGATCGTGCGAGGGAGTGGCGCAGCAAGCATGGATGGATTCGTTGGGAACTTTTCCCCGTCTGGAAGTGCTCGGCGCGGATTTCCGGATTTCGAACGGGCATCGAGAGGAGCGCGGAAGGACGCGGGGTGGTTTCCCGGAAAATCGATTCCATGGCCAGTCCGCGAGCAATCGTACCCATAAACACCCAAGGGGGATTATATGAATTACGGTAAATTCTTGATGTGGTCGCTGACGGCGCTGATGTT
>JAITIQ010000114.1 GCA_031279425.1 Accumulibacter sp. | reverse complement strand
CGCGGCGGCCGGGAAACCGGCCGCCGCTTTTTTACGCCGGATCGGAGCACTGGCTCCTCCTGGAAACCTCGGTGGTCTTCGCTGGCTTTCTTCCCGTCCGCCGCCGGGTGGGGGAGGGGGTATCGTTTCCTCCGGCGCGGCTGCAAAATGGTCGTTTCCGACGCAATCTGGAATAACTCGCCCATGAACATTTCACGAACTCTGGCAACAAGTATCGACGTCGACAAAAGGCGGTTGCTGGTCTTTGCGGCGGCATCCGTCATTCTGCCCAACCTTTTCATAGAGCTTGCGCAGCTGTATTTTGGATTTCATCGATCGTACGTCAATCTCGACTATCTGGTGGCGCTCGTCGTCGCGGCCATGCCGCATGCCTTGGCTCGCATGACGGGAATAATGATTTTCATCATGGCTGCCATCATCGATTACGCTCTGATCCTGATGGAATACTTCCCGACACTGACCCTGAAGGATGTGCCCTATCTCCTTGGCTTCCTGCTTTCGGCAGACAGGATATTGATCCTGCTGTCGCTCATCATTCTGATCGGCCTGGCGGCAACGATTCTTCTCTGCCGCCGCCTTGTCCGAAAAGCAGGCATTACCGAACCGCTTGTCGTTTTTTCCGTTTGCGCGCTCTGTCACGTCCTGATGTATCTGGCCGAACCTTTGGATACCTCTCTCATAAAAAACAGATTTTCCGAGAGTCGGACTGCGTTTTTCGTGGATAACAAAAATCGCAATTTCCTGAGCATACTCAATGCCGAAGTTCTATTTGAATCTTCGTGGCAAAGCGCGATCCAGCCATGGTGGGATGCCCTGGAGCAGGGGCGCGGCCTGAACGGGAAATTGCTCCTGATAATCGCCGAGTCGTGGGGGGAACCAAACAACGAGGCGGCGCAGGAAGCCGTATTGCGGAAACTGAAAGACAGGATCGATCATTTCGAATTCTTCAGGCAGGGCAGTTTCCAATTCCTCGGATTGACCGTGCAGGGGGAATTGCGCGAACTGTGCAGGCTGGATACGACTTCATTGGATTTGCGGGAAGTCAAAACAGGTTTCCGGCAGTGCTTTCCCAATCAACTGAAAAAGCTGGGCTATAAAACCCACGCAATACACAATGCGACGAATTTCATGTATGGCCGGGACAGTTGGTACAAGCTGGCGGGATTTCAGGAAACCCATTTCAGGGAGAATCTCGACGTCTCGAGGCATTGCGTCCCGTTTGACGGAATATGTGATTGGGACATCCTGCCCGTATTGCGGCAACAGCTTGCCGGGAATGAAAAGATCTTCAGTTATTGGCTGACGCTGACTTCGCATTTCTACTACGCTGAAAGCGATATTCACGACAGGCGCTTTCAATGCGCTGATTACGGCATTCCGGAAGGCGATGCGTGCCGGAACCTGCGGCATCAGGCGCAGTTTTTCGACAATCTGGCGAAGATCATCGACACTCCGGAAATGCGCGGGGTCGAGATCATCGTCGTGGGAGACCATGTTCCTCCGGTCTTCGGCTATCAGGATCTGATTTTCAAGAGAGAAAATCCATCTTCCAGAAAGGCGGATGTTGCATGGATTCACTTTAAAATCAAATCTGATTAGAGCGTTTTCTGTTCAACCTGGAAACCGCGGTGGATGTGCCCGTGAGTGCTGTCCCGGAGTGGACGGGCGAGGCGCGGCCATGCGCGTTAACAGAAGGGCGTGGGCGGCGATCTGATCCAATGGGCGGATGCCGACGGCGATGGCATCTTGAATGGACGCGCCAATGGCAGCATCGTCTTGGTGCAGGCAGCTACCTTCGTCGACTGGAGCATCGCCTACAGCGTCGCCGAGGCAGAAGCCGGAGACGACCTCCCGCTCCTTGTCCTCTCGCAGCCTCTCCAGGACTTCCGGCGGCCCGCCGCGAGCGCCGGATTATTCTTCCACGCCTCAACGGTACGCGAGCCTCCGGCTTGCGCTGCGGACAGTCCAATGTTTTTTCACGCGAGAACGTTTTGGGCTCGTAGCCTTCGTGATGCCACGTTCATCGTGGCGGAGTCCCGCGCCAGCGGCTATCATGCTCGTCAGATGAAAAACCCTCCGAATTTCTATCGCGGCCGCTTCGCCCCGTCTCCCACCGGGCCGCTGCATTTCGGTTCCATGGTGGCGGCCGTCGGCAGCTACCTCGACGCGCGCGCTCATGGGGGCGAGTGGCTGGTGCGCATTGAGGACATCGACGCACCGAGAGCGGTGGCGGGGGCGGCCGACGGCATCCTGCGAACACTGGAGGGCTTCGGCTTCGAATGGGACGGCGAGGTCGTCTATCAGAGTCGGCGCCTCGACCGATATCATGCGGCGCTCTCCCGTCTGCAGCTTGCCGGATGGGTATATCCATGTTCCTGCTCGCGCAACGTGATCGCGTCATCGAGCGCGCGCCGCTCGCTCGACGGCAGTCTCGTCTATCCGGGAACCTGTCGCGGCGGCCTGCCCGACGGCGTCGCGGCGCGCGCTTGGCGATTGCGCGTTCCCGATCGTGAATTCGTCGCCCGGGACCGCGTCCAGGGCAAAGCGTGCCAAAACCTGGAACGCGAGGTCGGCGACTTCGTTCTGCTGCGCGCCGACGGCCAGTACGCGTATCAATTGGCGGTCGTCGTAGACGACGCGGCACAGGGGATCAATCACGTGGTGCGCGGCGCCGATCTGCTCGATTCGACGGCACGCCAAGTCTGGCTGTTGCAATGCCTCGGCTGTCCGGCGCCGAGCTACGCGCACCTGCCGGTGGCAGTCAACCGGGCCGGGGAGAAGCTCTCCAAGCAGACGCGCGCGCCGGCCGTCGATCCCGCGCGGGGCGTCGGTCTGCTGGCATGTGTGCTGCGCTTTCTCGGGCAGCCCGTTTCCGCGGAAACCGAGGCGATGACGCTCGCCGAATTCTGGCGCTGGGCCATCGGCGCGTGGGACCTGTCGAACGTGCCCGCAGCGCGCGCCATTCCGGCGGATCCGGCGGCGTCAAAGTTCGGTTACGGTGAGAAACGAAATTCTTCCAAAGCGGAGATCGCAGGATCATGCCAATAAGCAAGGACCACGCCCGTATCGCCAATCTGGCGGCCAGACTGATGGCGGAAGACGGTATTGCCGAGTATTCGATCGCCAGACGCAAGGCTGCGGCGATTCTCGGTTTTCCGGCCGACACGCGCCTGCCAGAGAACGCCGAGATCGACCGGGAACTGCGCGCCTATCAGCGCCTGTTCCAGGGGCGGGAACAGGAAGAGAGACTCGCCGATCTTCGGCAGAAGGCGATCGATTGCATGGAAATCCTGCAGCGCTTCAAGCCCTGTCTTGCCGGCGCGGTACTTGATGGCACGGCCGGCAGGAACGCCGAAATCGACATCCAGCTATTCGCCGACAGCGCCAAGGAAGTCGAGATTTTCCTGCTCAACGAGCACATCGAATACCGGCACGAGGTTCCGCGTTCGGAACGCGCCGAGGCCGTGCTGAGCATCGACCGGGATGGCAGGACGGTCCATCTCGTCATCTACCCGGCATTCGATGAGCGCGTCGTGTTCCGCACGCGCGACGGCCGCATCCGTCCCCGCGCGCGCATCGACGCCGTCCGGCGCCTTGTCATGAAGGGCGCGGAGAAAAATATGAAAGAGAATTCACACTGATATCGGCTTCACCGCCAACCTTGCCTTCAGACACTGCGGCAAGCTGGTGTCCCACCACTTCCCTTGATCCAGGCTATTGCCGTATCGTCTGGAATCCATGTGGCCGGAAATCGCGTGGCTCGGCGGGCCGCCAGCGCGGTTCGCCGGCACAGCCCCAGGAATCGCCGCCACGCATCACGGACTCGGTCAGGCCCTGCCGAATCGGTTCCTGGCGGGTTCGGAAAACGAAACGCCGTTCCGAAATCTTGAATACCGATCCGGGCGGGTGTAGAGTTCCACGTATATTCATTCATGCGCGATGTAACGATGAGCCATATTTTTTTCCCCGATGCCGAGATCGCGTGCGAAACGCTCGAGGAGGGCCGCGTCTGCCGAAAAATCCGGGCGCATGACGGCGCCTTGATGATGGTCGAGGTCATGTTCAAGGCGGGGGCGGTCGGTTCCGAGCACCGCCATGTGCACGAGCAGCTCAGCTACTGCCTGGCGGGTGAATTCGACTTCACCGTCGAGGGACGGACGAGCCGGCTGCGCACTGGCGATTCGGTCTATATCCCGACTTCGGCGCTGCACGGAACGGTCTGCCTTGCCGAAGGGCGGTTGCTCGACATCTTCACGCCGCAGCGTGAGGATTTTCTGAGGAAATGACGAAATCTCGACCGCAAAGGCAGGAGATATTTTCGAGAACGATCCGGAGGACGATCTATGAAGCTGGACATGCGCTACGGGCACCATCCCGAAGACGTCAGGCATTACGACACCGAAACCCTGCGCCGCCACTTTCTGGTGGAGAAGGTGTTCGTCGCCGGAGAACTGAGGCTCGTTTACTCCCATGACGACCGCGTCGTCTTCGGCGGCGCGACACCGACGAGGCAGGCGCTCGCCCTGGAAGGTGGCAAGGAGTTCGGCACGCCGAACTTCCTCGACCGGCGCGAACTCGGCGTGGTCAACCTGGGCGAGCCCGGACGGGTGATCCTCGACGGCAAGGTCCATGCGCTGGCCAACGGCGACGGCCTCTACGCCGGCATGGGCACGGCGGCGGTTTCCTTCGAGAGCGAGGATGCCGCGCGGCCGGCCAGGTTCTATCTGGTCAGCAGTCCGGCGCACGCGGCCCATCCCGCCACGCACATCACCCGCGCCAAGGCCAATCCGAGGAAGCTCGGCGATCCGCTCAACTGCAACGTGCGCACCATCTACCAATACGTGCATCCCGCCGTGTGCAAAAGCTGCCAGCTGGTCATGGGCGTCACCGTGCTGGAGCCGGGCAGCGTGTGGAATACCTATCCGCCGCACACCCACGAGCGGCGCATGGAGGTTTATCTTTACTTCGGCATGGACGCGGACACCCGCGTATTCCACCTGCACGGTCAGCCGGCCGAGACGCGCCACATCGTGATGGCCAACGAGCAGGCGGTCATTTCGCCGTCGTGGTCGATCCACTCCGGCGTCGGTTCCGGCTCGTATTCCTTCGTCTGGGGCATGGCCGGCGAGAACCAGACTTTCGACGACATGGATACGCTCGGCCCCGGCGATCTCGTCTGATCGCCGTTCCCTCATCACAGAAAAGGATGTTTCCAGTCACGCAGGCAGCGCAGTAACCATCACGGAGAACCTTGGAACGTTTTCGCTTCAAATGCTCACATCATTCGAATTCGCGCCTTGAAATCCAGAACGTTGCATGGATCATGATTTTGCGCATGTCCTCCAAGTTGCTGGCTGCTGAGTAAAGTTCTCTCCGTCCCGAGGCTCCAAACCCGCGGCGTAGATCCTTGCAGCCGCTCCACGCGCTTCCTTGCCGTCGGGACTTGCGCACTCGAAATTCACTTCAGCAGCGCTGCGCGCCACATGGAACGACATCCTCCGACGTACGCAACCGAAACAATCAGTTACAAAAGGCTATGCTTTGGAATCGACAGCTTCACCGGCGGGGCGGACAATAGGAAACCATGTCGAGGAAGCTCGAAAACGACGAAAGGAGATCGTGATGAAAAAACTATGGATCGTCAGCCTTGCGCTTTGCCTGTCCGGGCTGCTTGCCGCGGGCGAGGTTTTTGCCAGAGGGCCCGGTCCGGGGCGCGGCCCCGGCTGGAGTCACGGCCCCGGCTGGAGCCGCGGCCCCGTCCGGCATCATGCCCCCCGCTGGAATCATTATCGCAGCCGCGTGGGCGTCGGCCTCGTCGTCGGGTCGCCGTTCTGGGCTCCGTGGTATTACCCCGCCTATTATCCGCCGGTCGTCATCGAACGCGAGGCGCCCGTGGTGTACGTCGAACAGCCGCCTCCCGTGCAAATCGTGCGGCAGGCAGGTTATTGGTATTATTGCCAGTCGCAGGGCAGATATTATCCGGAAGTCCGGGAATGCCCCGAGAATTGGGTGAAGGTCCCGCCGCGCCCTTAGTCCCTTGGCCCGATCGAGTGAGAAAAGCCATGAAATCCTCGCCAGTACTGTCCGCCGTCATCGGTTTGTCCGCCCTGATCGTCGGCGGTTGCGCCAGTTATCCCACCGGCCCCAGCGCCCTGGCCTTGCCGGGGACGGGAAAGACCTTCGAACAGTTTCGCGGCGACGATGGCGACTGTCAGCGTTATGCTTTTCAGCAGATCGGCGGCCAGACTGCGGAAAAGGCCCAGGAAGAATCTGCCGTGCGCAGCGCGGTCATCGGCACGGCGGTCGGCGCGATCGCCGGCGCGGTGATCGGCGGCCATGACGGCGCGGCGGTCGGCGCCGGCACGGGCCTGCTCTTCGGTTCCACCGCCGGGACGGATGCGAGCCGGCGTTCGGCTTACGGCAGCCAGCGCCGGTACGACAATGCCTATATCCAATGCATGTATGCGCGCGGCCACAAGGTGCCGGTACCCGCCGGCATGTCCAGGGTAATGCAGGAGCAGGCTCCGGCCCCATTCGCGCCGCCAGCCGACACCGGGACGATTCCGGAACCGCCGCCGGGAGATCCGCCGTCTCCGCCGCCGGCATAGTGACTGCCAGGCGGGATGTGTCGCGGTCATGAAGCCGCCCGGATCAGCAGCAGGGTGATCGTATTGGAAACCCCGGGAGTGCGTCGTTGAGGGTTTGAAGCCGACTGGATGCCGGCGCCTCGTGAAAATCGGCGCCTGTGGACGGGTTGCGCGCCGCGGCGATCCGCGCGACTGGAGCGCCGGTGTGCTCTTTTCGGCTGCACGGCCAGGTCCCGATGCGATCGCCCAGGGGTCGGCGATCAGTGGCGAGGGAATGTATGCATCCGAACATCCCTTACAATGAGACTTTTCGCCTTCGGCCACAGATGATCATGATCCGTACCCGTTTTGCGCCTTCTCCGACCGGCTTTCTGCACATCGGGGGCGCGCGCACCGCGTTGTTTGCCTGGGCGTTCGCGCGTCATCACGGCGGCAGATTCATCCTGCGCGTCGAAGATACCGATGTGGCGCGCTCGACGCCCGAGGCCGTCCAGGCGATCCTCGACGGCATGGAATGGCTGGGTCTGACGCCCGACGAGGGGCCGTTCTACCAGATGCGGCGCATGGACCGCTACAGGGCGGCGATCGATCAGTTGCTGGCCAGCGGCCATGCCTATCCTTGCTATACGACGCCCGGAGAACTCGAACGAATGCGCGAGGAACAGCGCGCCAGAGGGCAGAAGCCGCGTTACGACGGCACCTGGCGACCGGAGCCGGGCAAGACCCTGCCGGTTCCGCCCGCCGGCGCGCGGCCGGCGATCCGTTTCAGGAACCCGGCCGAAGGCGTGGTGGCCTGGAGGGATCTGGTCAAGGGACCGATCGAGATCGCCAATGCGGAACTCGACGATCTGGTCATTGCCCGACAGGACGGCACGCCGACGTACAACTTCTGCGTCGTCGTCGACGATTGGGACATGCGGATCACCCACGTCATCCGCGGCGACGATCACGTCAACAACACGCCGCGCCAGATCAACATCTTCAAGGCACTCGGGGCCGAAGTGCCGTGGTTCGCGCATCTGTCGATGATCCTCGGCAACGACGGCACCAAGCTCTCCAAGCGTCACGGCGCGGTGAGCGTGATGCAGTACCACGAGGACGGCTACCTGCCGGAAGCCGTGCTCAACTATCTCGCGCGCCTGGGCTGGTCGCACGGCGACGACGAAATGTTCTCGATGCGGCAATTCTGCGACTGGTTCGATCTCGACCATATCACGCCGTCGGCGGCGCAGTTCAACACCGAAAAACTGAACTGGCTCAATGCCCATTACATCCAGCAGGCCGACGACGAACGTCTGGCCGGACTGGTCCGGCCGCGGTTGGAAGCGCGCGGCGTCGCGGTCGGCAAAACGCCTTCGCTGCAAGCAATCATCGGCGTATACAAGAAACGCGCCGTCAATCTGAACGAACTGGCGGATGTCGCCGAAACCTTCTTCATCGATCTCGAACCGAATGCCGAGCTTCTGGCCCGGCATCTGACGCCCGAGGCGCGGCCCGCGCTGGCCGGCTTCATCGCCGGACTCGAGGACGTTCCTTGGGAAGCCCCGGCCATCGCCGCCCTGATCGAGCGCTGCATCGGCGAGCACGGCCTGAAGATGCCCCGGCTGGCGATGCCCCTGCGCATTCTCCTGACCGGACGGACGCAGACGCCGTCAGTCGACGCGGTGGTGGCGCTTTTCCCGCGCGAGATGGCGTTGAGAAGGCTTTCCGTCGTCCTGTAGCGGAGCTCGTGCCGCCCTCGCCGTCATTGCCAGGAGCAGAGCGCCGTGGCAATCCACGCGGCCATCCGAGGGGGCTTCGTCGACGCCGCGTACCGGGTTTTGTTGGATAATCCACTCTCGTTCGTCTGATCAAAAAGGTAATCACATGCATCTTACTCACATTGAACATATCGGCATCGCCGTCAGGAACCTCGACGAGGCCATCCCGTTCTGGGAAGAACGGCTGGGTCTCAAGTGCTATGCGGTCGAGGAAGTCAAGGACCAGAAAGTGCGCACGGCTTTTTTCAAGATCGGACAATCCAAGATCGAGCTGCTCGAATCGACCGATCCGGAAGGCCCGATCGGCAAATTCGTCGAGAAGAAGGGAGAAGGCATCCATCACATGGCGTTCGCCGGCACGGGCCTGCAGGGAAATCTCGACGAGCTGGCCGGCAAGGGCGTGCAGTTGATCGACAAGGCGCCGCGCAAGGGCGCCGAGGGGCTCAACATCGCTTTCCTGCATCCGAAAGCCACGGGCGGGGTCCTGCTGGAACTGTGCGAGGATCCGGGCAAATAGCTTCCGGCCTCGTCGAGCCTCCCTCTTCGGGAAACGGCGTGCAGCGCCGAAGGGAGAAGGCGGCGGAAAACTCCGGCTCCAGCAAAATCATGGCGCCATCCGTTGCCCGAATCGCGCGCGACCGATTGTCTGAATCGCGGACGGGGCGCGAGTATGCGGTGGATCGCGAGCAAGGACTGAACAGAAGATACGCATGATCCGCGCATGGCTTCTTTGTTTCCTGTGGGCGCTGGGCGCGTTGGCCAGCGCGGCGGAGCCCTTGCGTCCGGAACTGGCCTTCCAGGCGTCGGCGAGCACCCCGGACGGCCGGACGATCGAAGTGCGCTTCGTCATCGCCGGGGGCTACTACCTGTATCGTGACAAATTCCGTTTCGCCGCCGGACCCGGCGTGCGGCTCGGCCAGGCCGTCTTCCCGCCCGGACGGGAAACGGAGGACGAAACCTTCGGCAAGGTCGAGATCTACGAAGAGGATCTGTCGATCCGTCTGCCGGTCGAGCGCGACGCTGGTGGCGTCCTGCCGCTGACCCTCGAGGTGACTTCGCAGGGCTGTGCCGCCGAGGCTGGCATCTGCTACCCGCCGCAGACGCGCGTCATCGAGGTCGA
Organism: Accumulibacter sp.; assembly: GCA_031279425.1. Lineage (GTDB taxonomy): Bacteria > Pseudomonadota > Gammaproteobacteria > Burkholderiales > Rhodocyclaceae > Propionivibrio. Next base: position 2,077 of record JAITIQ010000114.1, on the reverse strand, counting down.
ACTACCGGCCCTGCCCGAGGTTTCCCAGGCTCCAGACGTGGCGCCGCCATTGGCGATGGCGGATGAGGAGGCGGACGAATCGGGGCGCATCGCCAGATTGCTCGCGGACGCGGCCTTCGGTTGGGTGCTGCTCAGCTTTTTCGGCTTCGGGCTGCTTTTGTCGCTCACCCCCTGCACCTTGCCGATGCTGCCGATCCTTTCCGGCCTTATCGTCGGCGCGGGCCGCGGCGGGTGCGTCTCGCGTTCGCGCGTCTTCGCCCTGTCGCTTGCCTACGTGCTGGGCATGGCCGCGGTGTATACGGCGGCGGGTGTGGTCGCCGGCCTCACCGGCACGCTGGTCTCGGGCGCTCTGCAGAACGCCTGGGCGCTCGGTGCCTTCGCGCTGATCTTCGTCGCGCTGGCGCTGTCGATGTTCGGCGTATTCGAGCTGCGCTTGCCTTCTTCCCTGCAAGGCAGAATGTCCGACGAGGCCGCGCGGCTGCGCGGCGGTTCCCTGCCTGGCGTCGCGGTGATGGGTGGCCTGTCGGCGCTGATCGTCGGCCCTTGCGTCGCCGCGCCGCTCGCCGGCGCGCTGCTCTACATCGGGCGCAACGGGGATGCTCTGCTCGGCGGCCTGGCGCTGTTCTGCATGGCCTTGGGAATGGGCGTGCCGCTTCTGGCCGTAGGCCTTTCGGCGGGCGCGCTGCTGCCCAGAGCCGGTCCCTGGATGGAGACGGTAAACAGGGTCTTCGGCTGGATCCTGCTGGCCTGCGCGCTGTGGATCGCCTCGCCGCTCCTCCCGGCCCCGGCGCAAATGCTGGGATGGGCGCTGCTGTCGATCGTTCCGGCGGTCTTCCTCTCCGCCCTCGACCCGCTGCCGTGTCCGGCCGATGGATGGCGGCGCTTTGGCAAGGCCGTTGGCGTCATCCTGCTCCTCCTGGGCGCCATTCAGTTGATCGGCGTGTTTTCCGGCGCGCGCGACCCGTTGCGCCCGCTGGCCGCGTTCGGCTTGCCGGCCGAGGGGAGCGCATTGCCTTTCGAGCGCGTGCGCTCGCTCGACGATCTCGAGCGGCGCCTGGCCGCCGCCGGCCGGCCGGCGATGCTCGACTTCTACGCCGATTGGTGCGTGTCGTGCAAGGAGATGGAGCGCGACACCTTCGCCGATCCGCGCGTGCGCGAAAAGCTGGCCGGCTGGCTGCTGCTGCGCGCCGACGTGACGGCCAACTCGCCGGACGACGCGGCACTGCTCCGCCGCTTCTCGTTGTTCGGACCGCCCGGCATTGTCTTTTTCGATCCGGCCGGCAGGGAAGTGACGGGCGTTCGCGTCGTCGGCTATCAGGGAGCCGACGAATTTCTCAAGTACCTGGTGGCGGCGGAGAAGTGACCGAGGCGGCGAGGCCCGCGGTCAGCATGCCGAGCAGAACCCGCGCATGTTCGGCGGCTTCGCGGCCCAGACGAGTCAGATAGCCGCCGTCGGCCTGAGTGATCAATCCCTTGGCATGCAGGCGGCGAACCGCCGCCTTGACGTTCTCGTCGGCGTTCTTGTGCACCTTGATCCCCTGCTGGCCGATGTCGGGATCGAAGCGGATCAGGGTGTTGATCTCGTGAACCAGTTCGGGCGTATAGGACATGGTGGCGATCCGGCGGGTGAAGAGAAGCCTGATTCTAGCTCTGCAAATGATTCTATTGAGGTAACATGTATATGAATCAATAGGTTACGTTCAAAAAAACCGTATCAAAATCGGATTTTTGAATCTCTTCGGGTACATTCCCCGCTGCTTGCGGCGTATCGACATATATTGCTGCTCGATACTCGCCCCTTGGGGCAGGGTTGCTCATCTGTCAATGTGCTTTGGGCGGCTTTCTTCTTGTCTTGCCTGGTTTTGCGCCAGCGCCATCATTTCCGGCGATACGCGCCGGGGCGATTCGGATTCCTGCTGTCTTTATCCCGAAGCTCCTTGAAACTTCAAGCATTGAAATGAGGCATTTCTTAGCGACAAGAAGCGCCTTCCTTGTTCATGGAAGGCGCTTTATGGAGGGGGCCTGGCGGTGACCTACTTTCGCACACGGGAGTGCACTATCATGGGCGCGGACTTCG
>JAITIQ010000111.1 GCA_031279425.1 Accumulibacter sp. | reverse complement strand
TTCCCACGGCACCGGACGGCAGCGATCTGGGCTGGAGCCGTTCCACCTTTTTCGGCATGCCCGATGGCCGAGCGAAGACGGAAGACACGCGCGCTACCCTGTATTTGGAACAGCAATTGTCGGAGACTTGGGCGCTCAAGGCTAATTACACGCACAGCATGAATGAGTCCGATAACATAAGCGCGCCGCAATGGTATTTGAATCGGCTCGAAGGAGAAATGCTGACTTGGGCAGAGAACCGCCGCAGCAAGATCACGGGAGACGCGCTGGAGGCGTATGTGGAAGGAAAGGGAAATTTGCTGGGCCGTCGTCACGAATTCGCACTGGGCTTCAATGGTCAGGAGAGCAAAAGCCGGAGGGGGGTTTGGTATGGCTCTGACATTCCCTTCAACATCCATACCTATGACCCTGTTGCCCTGATGCCCTACATCAACACGCATCCCGCTTACGGCGACCCAGAAAAGACGCGCCAACGCGGGTTTTTTGGTGTAGCCCGGCTGAATCTGGCCGATCCTTTGAAACTCATCCTGGGCGCGCGCGTCAGTTGGTACGCCTATTGGAACGAAGCGGGCGAGAAGACGATGGAAGAGAAAGCCGTGTTTTCCCCTTACGCGGGCATCGTCTATGACCTGAACGAGCGCTTCTCCGTCTACGCCAGCTATTCGGATATTTTCAAGCCGCAAACCGCGAAAGACCGTACCGGAAGTGTGCTGGAGCCGGTGGTGGGCGCGAATTACGAGGTCGGCGTCAAAGGGGAATTCTTCAATAAGCGCCTGAACGCCGCCGCCGCCGTATTTCGGCTGGAACAGACCAATCTGGCGGAAACGGATGAGGAATTCGGCCCCAGCCCGATTTGCGACAACTGGTATTGCTCCAAAGCTGCCGGCAAGGTCATTAGCGAAGGGGTGGATTTGAGCCTGAATGGCGCGTTGTCTTCCCACTGGAACATCGGCGCGGGCTATACCTACCTCAAGAGCGAATATGCCACGGGCGACCAGAAGGGAGATCGTTTTGATACCACGAGTCCTGTCCATGCTTTCCGCCTTTCCACGACGTACCGGATTCCCAATAGCAACTGGATGGTGGGCGGCAACCTGCGTGCGCAAAGTGCTACTTCCTATGTTGATGTCAATGCGATCACTGTCAAACAAAGCAGGTATTTCTTGCTGGATTTGGTGGCACGCTATCAGATCAGCAAACAGGCGGAGGTCAGCCTCCATGCCGCCAACGTGTTCGACCGCATGTATCGCCATCCAAACCTGAGTTGTTGCACCCGCTACGGCGAACCGAGGCGGTTGGCGCTCACTGCGAAGTATTTTTTCTGAGCGCGCCCGCCCGTGCCCGCACAAATCCCCCCGCCGCCCGCCCCGGCGCTTTGGAAAGCGGAACCGCCGCGTGGATTGCCACGTCGCTTCGCGCCTCGCCATGACGGCCCTCTCCAAAGGATTCCCCTCGCCCCCCGCAGGGGGGAGAGGGCCAGGGAGAGGGGGCTTCAACCATCCGGCGCGAAGCGACGCGGTTTTCTCGGCAGTGGGGCGTAGATGCGCGTTCGTTCCTTCGTCCCATTTTTATTCAGCGGCGCTCTCGCGCCAGAGGGAACGACGCCCTCTCCCGCCCTTCGGGCACCCTCCCCCGCCTGGCGGGGGAGGGGAACCTGGGAAGAAATTCCCCTCGCTCCCAAGAAATTCCCCTCGCCCCCGCAAGGGGGAGAGGGTGGCCGAAGGCCGGGAGAGGGGGTTTCAACCATCCGGCGCGAAGCGCCGCTGACAGACTGTCCTCTGTCCTCCGTCCTCTGCCCCCTGACCCGCCCCGTCGCCGCGCGCCTCGCAATGATGGCGTGAATATATGATCGTCATTAAATCAATCCGCCCTGCCGAAAACCTGGCCGTGCTCACGCGAAGAATGAAAGCCGACCCGCGTCCATTTCTCGCGGGTCACCTCGAGGTTGTAGCGGGTGCTGGCCAGATACACCGGGTTGCCATCCACGTCCCTGGCCATGCGGTGCCACTGCTCGCGCTCGAAGTCCCTGCGCGTCGCCTCGTCCGGGAAGGTCAGCCAGCGCGCGGTATGGATGTCGGCCGCCTCGAAGATCGCGTCGACCTTGTATTCGCCCCGCAGACGCTCGAACACGACCTCGAATTGCAACGCGCCGACGGCGCCGAGCAGCAGCATTCCGGTCGCCAGGTTCTCGAAGACCTGGATGGCGCCCTCCTCGCCGAGTTCCTGCAAGCCCTTGCGCAACTGCTTGCTCTTCAGCGGGTCGCGCAGGCGGGCGGAGCGGAAAAGTTCGGGGGAAAAATAGGGAATGCCCCTGAAGCCCAGGATTTCGCCCTCGCTCAACGTATCGCCGATGTGCAGCAGCCCGTGGTTATGAATGCCGATGATGTCGCCGGCAACGGCGTCTTCCATGCGCACGCGCTCGTCGGCCATGAAGGTCAGCGCGTTGGAGAGCTTCATTTCCCGCGCCAGGCGCGCGTGGCGCACCTTCATGCCGGAGACGTAGCGGCCCGAGCAGACGCGGAAGAAGGCGATACGGTCGCGGTGCCTGGGGTCCATGTTGGCCTGGATCTTGAAGACGAAGCCGGAAAAGGCGGCTTCCGCCGGCTCGACCTGGCGGAAGCCCGCGTCGCGCGGCTGCGGCGGCGGCGCCCACTCGATCAGCGCCCGCAGGATTTCCTGCACGCCGAAATTGTTGATCGCCGAACCGAAGAACACCGGCGTCTGCCGGCCGGCCAGGAAGTCCACGAGATCGAACGGATTGCTGGCGCTGCGGATGAGTTCCACGTCCTCGCGCAGCTTGCCGGCTTCCAGCGGAAAGTCCCGGTCGAGGACGGGGTTGCCGATGCCGCTGATCCTTTCCGCCGCGCTGCGCCGTTCCTCGCCCGGAGCAAAGCGCAGCAGGCTGTCGTCGCCCAGGTGGTATACGCCGCGGAAGGCCTTGCCCATGCCGATCGGCCAGGTGAGCGGCGCGCATTCGATAGCCAGCACGCTCTCGATTTCGCTCAGGAGGTCGAAAGGCTCGCGCACCTCGCGGTCGAGCTTGTTGATGAAGGTGATGATCGGCGTATCGCGCATACGGCAGACTTCCAGGAGCTTCATCGTCTGCGCCTCGACGCCCTTGGCCGCGTCGATGACCATCACCGCCGCGTCGACGGCGGTCAGCACGCGGTAGGTGTCCTCCGAGAAATCCTCGTGGCCGGGCGTGTCGAGCAGGTTGACGGTGTGGCCCTCGTACTCGAACTGCATCACCGAGCTGGTCACCGAAATGCCACGCTGCTTTTCCACCTCCATCCAGTCGGACCTCGCATGGCGCGCGCTCTTGCGCGCCCTGACCGTGCCCGCGAGCTGGATCGCGCCGCCGAACAGCAAGAGCTTCTCGGTCAGCGTGGTCTTGCCGGCGTCCGGGTGGGAGATGATGGCGAAGGTGCGGCGTCTGGCCACGTCGCGCAGGATGTCGGGGGGAAAGGGAAGCGAACTCATCGGGAATTTGCCACGCAAAAAAACGCCGGATCGAACGGGCGGCAACCCGCGACTATAGCAAGAACCGATCCGTTCCGGACGCTTCGGTTCCTGGAGCGGCGCTTGCTCCTCTGTTCAGGATGTGCCCGGTCTGAACCGTCTTGCACGGCAAAAACGGGGGCGCGGGCGTCCCGCCCGCGCCAGCAGGCTCCGCGCTCCGGCGATATCACTCCACATCGACGGGAACGAACAACGTGGCGTCGCCGCGCTGAATCAACAGGGCGACCCGCTTCGGCGCCTTGGCCACCAGCCCCATCAGTTGTTCGACCGAGGTCACCGGCTCGCCGTTGACCGACAGCAGCACGTCGCCCGGCCAGATGCCGGCGCGCGCCGCGGCGCCCGAGACGTTCTCGACCAGAAGGCCGTTCCTGCCGTCGATCCGGCGGCGTTCCTCGGGACGCAGGGGGCGCAGCGACAGGCCCAGCCTGCTTCCCCGCGCGTCATCCCCGTCGGCGCCGGCTGTCGTCGCCCTGGCGTCACCGACCTTGACGTCGACATCCAGCGTCTTTCCCTTGCGCCAGACTTGCAGCCTGGCCGTCTGACCCGGACGGATGCCGGCGACGATGGGCGGCACCTCGTTCGAGGACTCGATCCGCGTGCCGTTGACCGACAGGATCACGTCGCCGGCTTCCAGCCCGGCGCGCTCCGCCGGGCTGTCCTTTTCGACCTGGCTGATCAGCGCCCCGGCCGGCGCGGAAAGGCCGAACGACTCGGCCAGCGACTGGTTGACTTCCTGGATCGAGACGCCCAGGCGGCCGCGCTGCACCTTGCCGTGCTGGACGATCTGTTCCTCGATGGACATCGCGACGTCGATCGGAATGGCGAAGGACAAGCCCTGATAGCCGCCGGTGCGGCTGTAGATCTGTGAATTGATGCCGATCACCTCGCCCGCCATGTTGAACAGCGGACCGCCGGAGTTGCCGGGGTTGACCGCCACGTCGGTCTGGATGAACGGCACGTAGTTGTCGGACGGGAGCGAGCGCGACTTGGCCGAGATGATGCCCGCCGAGGCGCTGCTCTCGAAGCCGAAGGGCGAACCGATCGCCAGCACCCATTCGCCGACGCGGGTATCGGCCGAACTGCCGATTTTCACCGTCGGCAGGCCGCGCGCGTCGATCTTCAGCACCGCCACGTCGGTGGCCTTGTCGGCGCCGAGCACCTTGGCCTTGAATTCACGCTTGTCGTTGAGGCGCACGATGACCTCCTCGGCGTTGTCGACCACGTGCGCGTTGGTCAGAACGATACCGTCGTCGCGCAGGATGAATCCCGAACCCTGCCCGCGGATCTGCCGCTCGCCACGCTGCCGCGGAATCTGGAAACGGCGGAAGAACTCGAAGAACGGATCGTCCGGATCGAGGCCCGGGAAATCGGGAATCTGCTCCCTGACCTTGCCGGACACGCTGATGTTGACCACCGCCGGACTGTTGCGGGCGACGATCTCGCTCATGTCGGGCAGCGCCGCATTCGTGACCGGCGAAGTCGCCGCCGCGGCCCGCGCGATCGGCGCCAGGCGCTCCCAGTCGGTCTGTTGGGTGATGATCGAATAAACGCCGCTCAACGCCGCCGACGCCGCGGCGACCATCAGTGTTTTCTGCCAAACCCGGCTCGCCATGATCCATCTCCTGTGCGTATTCATGCGGGACCCTGCCCGCGACGAAAGCATGGTAACGAAAAAATACTTAAGAGAAACTTAAGGGAAACACCGCTGCGCCCAGGGACCAGAGGACGGAAAAACAACCTGTCTCGCGTCATTGCGGGGAGCGCAGCGACGCTGGGCACGGGCCGACGAAACCGCATGGCATCGCTTCAAGAGCGACGACAAGCTCTTCTGGTCTTTCCAGCCCTCCCCATGAAAGGGGAGGCGTGGCCGAAGATCAGAGGCTGTCGCCAAACTCCCCGCGGAACGCGGCCACCAGTTCGTGATGCCAGTCTCCCACGGGTTCCAGGCGTCCATAGAAGAAGCGCAGGATTTCCGGCTCCTCCACCCATTTCAGGCCGCCCACGATCCTTCGATTGGCATGCAGCCAGCGAATGCGGTCGATGGCGTAGTTGGCCTGCGACAGGGTGAACACGCGGCGCGGCACGGCCAGGCGCACCAGTTCCATGTCCGCCAGGGGTTCCGTGCCGTCTTCGTTGCGCTGTTCCGAGAGGGTGCCACGCTCCATGCCGCGCACGCCGGAGGCGATGTAGATGGCCGCGGTCAGCGCCGCCGACGGGTATTGGCGCTGATCGACGTGATCCACGAAGCGCAGGGCGTCCACGTGCGCCCCCAGCCCGCCCGCCGGAGTGACCACGGGGACGCCCGCCTCGTCCAGGGTCTTGACGATGTGCTCGATGAACTGGGGACCCTGGTTGATCATGTCCTCGTCCATGGTCTCGTCCAAGCCGACGACGATGGCCTCCATCTCGCGCACGGACATGCCGCCATAGGTGAGGAAGCCTTCGTACATGGGCACCAGGCCGCGCAGACGCTTGTACATGCCCTCGTCGCGGATGCAGATGCCGCCGCCGCGCCCGAAGCCGAGTTTACGCGCCGAGAAATAGACGATGTCGCAGCAATCCGCCATGACGCGGGCGATTTCCGCGATGGAGGCAGCGGCGAATTCGGCTTCGCGGGTCTTGATGAAATACAGGTTGTCGGCCAGCAGCGAAGCGTCCATGATCAGGAAGATGCCGTGCCGGGAACACGTCTCGCGCACCTGGCGGAGATTGTCCAGGGAAAACGGCTGTCCGCCGATGAGGTTCGTTCCCGCTTCCATGCGCACAAAGGCGACGGCATCCCCGCCCTTTTCGGCGATGAGCCTTTCCAGCGCCGCGACGTCCATATTGCCCTTGAAGGGATAGTTTCCGGTCACCGAAAGACCTTCCGGGATGGTCAGCTCGACGACCTTGCCGCCGTTGGCCACGACGTGCGCCTTGGTGGTGGTGAAATGGTAGTTCATCGGCGTCAGCTGGCCCGGTTTGACGAGCGATCTGGACAGGATGTTCTCCGCCGCGCGTCCCTGGTGGACGGGCAGGAAATAGTTCATCCCGAAGATCTCCACTATCTTGTCGCGCAGGCGCGTATAGGTCGCCGAACCCGCATAGGCGTCATCGGCGATGAGCATGGCGGCCTGCTGGCGGTCGGACATGGCATTGACCCCGGAATCGGTCAGCATGTCCAGGAACACGTCCTTGTTTTCCAGCAGGAAGGTGTTGTACCCGGCCCGTTCGATGGCGGCGAGGCGTTCCTCCACGGAAAGGAGGGTGAGTTTCTGGATGATGCGCACCTTGTGCATTTCCAGCGGAAAGGTCTCGCCGCTGAAATAGGTGATCTTGGGCATGGGCAACACTCCTTGGAAAGGGATCGAAATGATCGAAGTCATTCATGAAATCGGACAGCCATACGAAAAGGAAAGGCAGGCGGGCTTCGCCATCTTTTTCTCCCGGTATTCTCCCACCTTATCGATCCGGCTGGAAAGCTGTCGCCGGGGCCAACGCGATGGCCCTGAGCCGTTTTGGCAGGCGGCCCGCGCGCCGGCAGGCCCGCGCGCCACGGAATGACCGTCCTCTCCACAGGTTTCAGGCACGGTCTCGGGATCATCCTGGAAACCACCCTCCGATCACCCCCACTGTTCCAGCGTGAAGCCGGCGCCGGCGTCCTCGCCCAAGGTTCGCGCCAGAAACGGCAGCGCGCCGGCCAGTGCGTCATGCAGCGGCCAGGGAGGATTGAGCACGACGACTCCGCTGCCGGCCATGCCAAAACCATCTCCCGACGGCTCACGCACGCGCAGGGCCGCGTGCAGCCATCGCTCGGCCAGGCGTTTCAGGCGCCGCGGCAGCCCGATCGCTTCCAGGCGCGTCAACTGTGGATACCACACCAGGTAAATGCCGCCCGGGAAACGCCTCAGCGCTTCCTCGAGCGCATCGGTCACCCGCTCGTAATCCTGCCTCTCCTCGTAGGACGGGTCGATCAGGACGAGGGCGCGGCGCGACGGCGGCGGCAGCAACGCCCTCAACCCGGTGAAGCCGTCCGTATCGGTGACGATCACCCTTTTCCCGGCGTCCCGGAAATTCTCCCGCAGCCGCCACGCATCACTGCCGTGGCGTTCGAAAAGACGCAGGCGATCCTGTCCGCGCAGGGTACACAGGGCAAGCAGCGGCGAACCGGGATATTTCCGCAGGCGCCCGTCCGGATTGAAACGGCGGACGAGTCCCAGGTAATCGGCCACCGGCGCGGGCGGATCGCCGCATTTCCACAGGCGACCGATGCCCCCTTCATATTCAGCCAGTTTCCGGGCATGCGCGGCGAATAGATCGTAGGCGCCAGCGCCGGCATGGGTGTCGATGACCGAGAACGGCTTTTCCTTCTGCCCGAGATGACGGAGCAGCTGCACCAGGACCACGTGTTTGAGCACGTCGGCATGATTACCGGCGTGGAAGGCGTGACGATAGCCGAGCATGGACGGGGTATGAGGCGTGAAAGTGGAAGGTGAAAGATGAAACGCGAAAACCGGTTTCACGTTTCACTCAAGCACCTTTCCCTTCCTCCGGCAGGGCGATCCGGCCATCGGTACTGAACTGGTAATCCTGGAAGACGTGCTCGACGGTGAGCAGTTGATAGCCGCCGTCTTCCCGCCGGCGGCTCGTGTCCTTGAGGCGGTAGGCGTAGTGCCCGCAGGTCCACACGTCGAAATTGCGCATCTGCGTGCACAGGCAGGTCTTGTCCGTCACCGGGACGCGCCTGGCGCCCGGATGCGCCGCCATTTCGCGATGGTAGGCGGCGATATAGGAGCAGCCGCCGCTGCCGTCGAGCAGATAGCCGTAGGCTTCGCAGTTGGGCCGGATGCCGGCGCCGATCGCGGGACTGCTGGACAGCATGCGCATCGGATAACCGGTCGGCGAGATCATGTTGACCTCGATGCCCTCTTCAGTCACCTCGAAATATCTTTGCTTGACTTCGTCGGGCAGGCCGCATTCGCGGGTCACCGTGAAGCGCGTGGCCACCTGCACGGCGGAGGCGCCGTTCTCCAGGAAGCCGGCCGCGTCGCTGCCGGTGAAGATGCCGCCCGCCGGAATCAGCGGGATGTCGAGTTTTTCCGAGACGAGGTAGCGGCGAATCTCGGCGACGATCGAGGCCAGGTCATGCCGGGTCCAGTCCAGGCCGAAACCGAGGTGCCCGCCGGCGAGCGGCCCCTCGACGACGATGTAGTCGGGCAGGCGACCAGTACGGAACGATTTCTTGAGAAAGAGTTGCAGCGCGCGCAGCGAAGAGACGATGATCCCCAGTTTGGCGTCGCGAAAGCGAGGATGATCCTCGATCAGCGCCAAGGACGAAAGATGCAGGCCCGCCGCCAGCGTGATCCCGTCGATGCCCGCGTCGAGCGCCGCCGCAAGGCGCACGCGCAGGGTCTCGCGCGGCGCGTTCATGGAGAGCTTCTCCATGCAATTGACCAGGATCAGCCCGTCGCCGCGCTTTCTTTCCATGGTGTGTCCGACGTGCAGGCGGGTCGCCTCGGCGATCCGCCCGAGATCGAAGCGGACGACCGATTTGTCGGGATTGGCGACGTTGAACTTGTACTGCTGGAGTTTTTCCTTGACGAATTTCGTATCGAAGTGACGGTCGGTCACGGTATGGACCATGGCGTCGGAAATGTGCCCGACACCGCCCAGGCGGGCGGCTTCCAGCGCCAGCTCGGCGGTCGAGATGTCGACCCCCATGCCGCCGATGACGATGGGCACCAGTTCCCTGCCGCCCAAGCGCCAACGAAAATCATCCACACGTTTCATCAATACCTTTCCACCACTCCCGCTCGGGCCGGCAAATTTTGCAAATCGCGCATTATCGCTCATTCTCTTCGAGAAGCGGGGCGACCGCATGAACACCGCGCTCGCCAGCAGAGGATGGAGCGCTCGCTTTGCGATCGGCGTTCAGTATCCAGTTGCCGCGGGGTTTGCCTCGGCGCCAATCCGATACCTTTGGTAAGGTTTCCAACACTGGGTAAGATATTCTGGAAATCCGCCTGAAACGCGCCGACGACGACGCGGTGAATTCCACCGGCCGTCTGGCGGGCGCTCACGCGTTCGCGGTCTGATGTTCGACCACGTCTATCCGCGTCCGATCTGGAGAATCACCATGTGCAATATTGGCATCGAAACGCGATAAGCGCGGGGTTCAGCGTGGTATTCCACCGCTCTTGATCGACGGCGTGACGCATGACGGGTATCCGCATGCTTGACTTTCCCACGGTCGGGCTATCGCTCCTCCGTCCCATGAAAACCCATGTTTTTCAGTTGCTTATGGTGCTCGAATGGGGATTATCGTTGTTTCATGAGCAGGGTTCCTGGCGGAGAGAGGGGGATTCGAACCCCCGTTAGGCATTTAGCCTAAACACGCTTTCCAGGCGTGCGACTTAAACCACTCATCCATCTCTCCAGATTGGCGCATTCTAGCAGAAGCCTCGACTTGAAATGACCCCCTTCCCCCGCGCGAAAATCTCATCCCTTGACAGCGCCCATGGTGAGGCCCTTGACGACGTATTTCTGGAAGATCATCGTCAGGATGATGGCCGGCGCCATGATGGCGACCGCCGCGGCCATCACGCCGCCCCAGTCGACTTCGGCGTAGGAGACGAAGTTGTAGACCGCGATCGGCAGCGTCTTGGTCTTTTCCATGGACAGCACCTGGGAAAACATGAAGTTGTTCCAGGAAAAGATGAACGAGAGCGTGGTGGCGGTGATGATGCCCGGCCCCGAGAGCGGCAGGATGATGGCCAGGAAGGCGTGCTGCCGGGTGGCGCCGTCGACCATCGCCGATTCCTCGAGTTCGCGCGGAATGCCGTTGAAATAGGTCGACATGATCCAGACCACGATGGGCAGCGCGATCAGCATGTGGGAGAGGACCAGCGCGACGTAGCTGTCCATCAGATTGAGGCGTGAGAAGACGATGTACCAGGGCATCAGAAAGGAAATGCCCGGCATCAGGCGCGCCAGCAGGATGAACACGGCCAGTCTTTGCTGCGTGTAGCGCGAGATCGAGTAGGCGGCCGGCAGGCCGAGCAGCAGGGAAAAACCGACGGCCAGCCCGCCGACGATCGTCGAGTTCAGGAAGTACTTGAGAAAATCCTGCTCTTCGAAGACCCGCCGGTAATTCTGCAGGGTCGGCGAAAAGATCAGCCGGGGCGGCCAGGAAATGATGTCGACCTGCGTCTTGAAGGAGGATGCCAGCATCCACAGGAAGGGAAAGAGCACGATCAGCGAGATGCCGATCACGGCAATGTAAAAGAGGGTTTTCCGCAGCCATCGCTTGTCCATCGTTTTCTCCCGGCTCGCCTCAGATTTCGGACGCGGAACGCAGCTTCATGATACCGAGGCTGCACAGGAAGACGATCAGGAAGAGCACGACCAGGATCACCGACGACTGCCCCATGCGGAAGTATTCGAAGCTGTATTTGAAACCCATGATGTTGAGCGTCTCCGAAGCGTACCCAGGGCCGCCGCCGGTCATGGCAAAAATGATGTCGAAGGTCTTCAGCGCGTCGATGAGGCGCAGGATGACAGCGGTCAGGATGACCGGCATGACCATCGGAATGGTGACGTGGCGCAGGATCTGCCATTCGCTGGCGCCGTCGACGCGCGCGGCTTCGACCGGCTCTTCCGAAAGTCCGGCAAGGCCGGCGAGGACGATCAGCGTGATCATCGGCGTCCATTGCCAGACATCGACGAGGATCAGCGAGGGAATGACCGAATCGGCGTGCGAAATCCAATGCCCCTGCGGGAGGCCCAGCGACTTCAGGACGAAATTGGCGAGTCCGATCGTCGGATCGTAGAAGAGATTGAAAACGATGCCGACCGCCACCGGCGTCGCCACCAGCGGCAAGAGCAGCAAGAGCTTCGCCACGCTCTTGCCGACGAAAGCGCGGTTGAGGATCAGCGCGATGGCCACGCCCAGGAATGCCTCGATCAGCACGGCGAAGAAGGTAAAGCTGAAGGTTCTGCCGATGGCATGCAGGAAGCGCGGCTCGGACAGCACGCGGACGTAGCTCCCGATCCCGTTGAAGGACATCGGCATCCCGGAGGTGAGGTTCCAGTTGGTGAAGCTCAGGAAAAACGTGTAGAGCACCGGAAAGATCATCAGCAGCGCGACGAAAATGATCGCCGGCAGCGGAAACAGGATGGCGAGATGACGTTCAAGAAAGTTTGATCGGATCATTTTTACATTTTATGAAATGAGAAACAAAATACGGTGGATGATGCCAAAGGTTCGAGTTCAGCGGATGGCAAAAGCGTAGCTTTTGACAGTTCGCTGGAACGAGGAGTTGGGCGATGGCCTGCGATGGGGCGCATGGGGTCGAGTCCGGGAGGCGAGAATTGTAGTGAAGCGATGCAAAAGAGCATGGACGGTTGCGCCCACATGGACAAAACCTCGCCATTCGAAGCGGGGCCACTATTATTCATCAATGCGCTCCAGTTTGAAAATTACCGGGCGAGTTCCATCATTGCAACACGCAATCATGATCTTTTCATCGTTTGTCCAGCCACGCATAATTGATCCACCTTGCAATGCGGCATAAACGTACCGGCTCATGCTGTCCCATGCTTCTGAACAAAATTTACCATTGAGCATATGAAAGAAGTCTTTGCTCTCGACCATGAATTCTTGTCCGTCGTTAAAAAAGGGACATTTTCCCGATTCAGGATCAGCAAGATACCGTTCTTGCAAATCCTGATAAAGCTCTCTTTTCAACACAGTAATTCTGCATTTATGTTTTGTTGTCATTTTATTTTTCCCTGTCAAACATGCGCCGCTTGTGCGGCCTGACGTGCACCATGTGGCGGCAAAGCCACCAGTGATTTTTCTGATCCCTGATTCACTTTTCACGAAAAAGAAACCACTCCCCAGGGAGGAGTGGTTTCGCAAGACAAATTACTTGCCGTATTCTCCGGCGTCCTTGAGCAGGTTGTTGACCTTGGCGGCACGTTCCTTGGCCATTTTCTCGAGATCCGGCGATTGGCCCCTGGTGTTGATCGATTCGATGACGATCTCGCCGATCAGGTCGCGCGCTTCGCCGACGGCGGCCATGTACGGACGGTCGAAGGGATAGCCGGTGCGGGCGGCAAGAAGCTGCGTTTCCACCAAGCCGGGATGCACCTTGGCGAGCACTTCCTTGTCCTGCCAGGCCGAAATGCGGGACACGGTGATGTTGGCCAGCATGGCGCGCTTGGCCAGATCCTTGCTGGTCGCCCAATCGAGGAATTTGATCGCAAGCTCCTTGTTCTTGGATTGGCTGGCGATAGCCATGCCCCACGCCACGACGAAAAACGGCGAATTCGCCTTCGGCCCCTCCGGGAAGCTGGCAATGCCAATGTTTTCCGCCGGAATCTGCGTCTTGGTCGGATCGACGATCTGCCCGTAGAACACCGAGGCATCGGTCCACATCGCCGTCTTGCCGGCCTGGAACAGCGGCATGATGTTCTCCCACGACATCGAAGTCACGCCTTTCGGTCCATAGTTGCCGAGCAGCCTGCCGTAGTAGCGGATGGCATCGACCGCGGCCTGGGAATCGAACACCGCGACGCCCTTGTCCAGATATCTGGCACCGTGGTTATAGATGTAGCCGGACAATTGCGTGACCGAAGCAGCGCCCTTGCCGCGCGAGGCGATTCCCGCGACATCGTCGGAATGAAGCTTCTTGGCGGCCTCTTCGAGTTCGACGAAGTTCTTCGGCACGGTAATGCCGGCTTTCTGGAACAGATCCTTCCGATAATAGAGCACCTGCCATTCGGTGACCAGCGGGACGAGATACGGCTTGCCATCGGCGGACGCCACCTCCATGATGTTCTTCGGATAATCCGAGAAATCGTAGCTCCCCAGCGTCTCGAACCAGCCGTTCTTGGAGAACAGCTTCCCTTCCTGGAGCGGCCGCAGCATGAACACGTCCACGCTCGAAGACCTGGTGGCGAACTCCGTCGTCAGCTTCTGGGTCAGTTGGCTTTCCTGAAGGCTTTCGGCATTGACCTTGATGCCGGTTTCCTTTTCGAATTCCGGAATGGCCGACTTCAGGAGTTCGCCATACGGGTGGTTGCCCAGCATGACGCGAAGCTCCTTGGCTTGCGCCCACACGCCCTGGGACAAGCAAAGAGACAACAGAACGACCAATGTTGCAGTGAATTTGCCTTTCATGAACTCCTCCTTGATAAAAGAACTACGGGTGAAATCTTCGCCGCGCGCGGTCCGCGGTGGTGTCAGGTTTGCTTGGGATCCAGCAGAATCTTGAGCCCCTTCTTCGCCTCGAACTTATCGAAGGCCTCTTTCCAGCGTGCCAGGGGAAATTTATCGGAGGTCACGGCTTTCAGATCGACCTTGCCCTGCGCCATGATCCGGATCGCCCGCCTCCAGGCGGTCCATCTTTGTCCCAGGCTGCCGGTGACTTTGATCTCCTTGTAGGCGATGCGCTCGAAATCGAGGGTGACGCTCTTTCCGAAAAGTCCGATCTGCGTATATTTCCCCTGCCTGCGCACGAGCTCGAGGCCCATCGCCGCCGCGAGGCCGGCGCCGGAACACTCCAGCACGACGTCGGCGCCGTCGCCTTCAGTGAGCTCCCGGGCGAGCTTGACGGGATCTTGTTCCTCGAAGTTGACGCAATGATCGATCCCCAGGGTTTTTGCCGTGGCCAGCCTTTCCTCGTCGGCGGCGGCGCCGATGACCATCACTTGCGCGCCTTCCGCCTTGGCCAGCTGGGCGCAGATCAGGCCGATGGCGCCCGGCCCCGAGACGGCCACGAGATCACCTACCTCGATGCCGGTGAGTTCGTGCACGCCGTGCACACAGCAGGCCAGCGGTTCGCTCAGCGCGCCTTCGTCGAAACCGATCGAGTCCGGCAGCCGGTGCAGCCGGTGCGCGCCGACGACGACGTATTCGGCAAAGCCGCCGTTGACCCAGTAGCCCGTAACGAGACGTTCGGAACACATGTTGTAAGCGCCGGTACGGCAATATCGGCATTCGCCGCAGACGATCGCGGAAGGCTCCGCTGTCACGCGCGCGCCTTCTTCCCAGCCCTTCACGCCTTCACCGCAGGCCACGACAACGCCGGAAAACTCGTGCCCGACGATCATCGGAGGATTCATCCGGTAGGCAATGTTCCAATGATAGATATGCAGGTCGGAACCGCAGATACCCGCGGCCTTTACCTCAAGAAGAACCTCTCCCGGTCCCGGTTCGGGAATCCCCACCTCGCGGATTTCCATGTTTCCCTCACCCGGCGCCGTTTTGAAAAGACCTTTCATGGGCATTTCGTTTCCTCCTGTTGTATCTCATACGACGACTTGATTAGCAAGGAATTTCAGTGATCTTGAATTGGATGAAAGCGCGCTCCTCGACGAGTCCTTCCTCGGGCGCCGCGCGCCACCTTCCTCGAAGAGCCGAGCTTTCCCCATATCCTGGAAACTGTGCGTGATCTTTTGCCCCACGAAGGGTTTGCCGCCTTTTCTTCGAGAGGCGAGGCTCCCGTCCGCGCCGCCACCCGCCTTCCTCTCCCCCGCTGGGCATAGGTATCTACTCACTCCGAAATAGCTGATGATGAGAACAGCGGCGCTCTCGCGCCGGAGGGAATGACGCCCTCTCCCGCCCTTCGGGCACCCTCCCCCGCCGAGTAGAAGCGGGGGAGGGAAATTCATCGGAAGAACTCATCATTACGAAAACCTCCCCAGTTCGTCATTGCTCG
>JAITIQ010000234.1 GCA_031279425.1 Accumulibacter sp. | reverse complement strand
TCGGGGCGCACGCCGAAAACGACGTTCTTCCCGACATGAGGCGAGAGCGCCGCGCTGAACGCTTCCGGCATCCTCAGCCGGAAACTTTGCGCGTCGATGAACAGCGTGCCGTCCTGGGCGACGAGCACGGCGTCGACGAAATTCATCGCCGGCGAGCCGATGAAGCCGGCGACGAAGCGGTTGACCGGCCGCGAGTAAACCTCCATCGGCGCGCCGCTCTGCTGCAGAACGCCGTGGCTCATGATGAAGATCCGGTCGGCCATGGTCATCGCCTCGACCTGGTCGTGGGTGACGTAGATGATCGTCGCGCCCAGCCGCCGGTGCAGCTTGCTGATCTCGGCGCGCATCGCCACGCGCAGCTTGGCGTCGAGGTTGGACAGCGGTTCGTCGAACAGGAACACCTTGGGCTTGCGCACGATCGCCCGGCCGACCGCCACGCGCTGGCGCTGCCCGCCGGAAAGCTCCCTGGGCTTCCTGTCGAGGAGATCGCCGATGCCCAGGATGTCCGCCGCCTCCTCGACGCGGGAGTCGATCTCCTGCTTCGGCAAGGCGCGGATCTTGAGACCGAAGCCCATGTTGTCGCGCACGTTCATGTGCGGGTACAAGGCGTAGTTCTGAAAGACCATGGCCACGTCGCGGTCCCTGGCTTCCAGGTCGTTGACGCGCCTGTCCCCGATCAGGATGTCGCCGGAAGTCGCGCTTTCCAGCCCGGCGACCATGCGCAGCGCCGTCGTCTTGCCGCAGCCCGAGGAACCGACCAGCACGGCGAATTCCCGGTCCTGGATTTCGATCGACAGATCGTCGACCGCCGTCGTCGAACCAAAGCGCTTGACCACGTTTTTCAGGGTTACGCCGGCCATTGACTTCCTCCAAAGAGCCGCTACCGGAAAACCGGAACTCCGGGGCGACGGCCGCTGCCATTCAAGTTGTTCTCCTACCTTAACGCAAGACGGCTTTTCGGGCAATGGACGGCGCGCCGACGAATGTCCTGTCCTGCCGTTGAAAAAAACGGCTGCACACGATGTTTCCGTGCCTGAATCGGGATGCTGGAGGACGAACCGGAGAGAGTGGCAGCCGCTCTTCGGTCCGTCCCGCGCCTTCCCGCTTGCTTACAGATTCAGCTCGATTTCCCGAATGATGGTGTTGGCTTCCGACACCAGGATTTCAGCCGCTGTCTGCGTCACTCGCCCTTCCACCTGCGCCTGATTGACCAGCGCGATGTACTGCCGCAAATTGCTGATCGCCCAGCTGTAGAAATACCCCGCCGCATAGCCCGGCGACTGTCCAAGCAGCGTGTCGCCGTTGGCGACGTTGAAGTGCGCCTGGTTGACCGCCTGCACGATGCTCTCGCCATCGACGATGTTGTAATACACCGTGTGATCGCGCAACAGGCCCGTCGTCGAATAATCAGCCGTCCAGTGGCGAACGCTCAGGCACCGCTCCGGGCTGCATTCGAGATTCATGCCGATGATCGAGGCTTCGGCTTCGGCGATGGTCTCCGCGCCGTCTTCGGGCAGGACGAAGCCGGCGTCGATCGAGGCTTCGACAGCCGCCTTGACCTTGGCCACGTAGTCAGCGTGCGTCGGATACAGGGTGTTCAGGGTGGAACTCTGGAAGGGATCCCATGCGCCAATAAGGCCGCATTGAGACACATTCTGTGTTGTCGCCGTCGGCACCTCCATATGCGCCAGCCGGATGCCGCCGAACGCATTACCATAGGCATCGCGCTCAATGACCAGCGTTCCACCGCTATCGACCGCGTTGAAGCGCGCCCCGGCAGGCGGCACCGCGCCCGTTTCGATCTGCTGGACCAAATGATGGAGCGCCGCGTTGAGCACGTGCCGGTACGGCGTACGACTGCGAGTCGGCGTAGGACAGTTGTCGTTGGTGGTGAGCAACGGGCCGATATCGCGCAGACGCACCCCCGTGCGGCCCAGGCGCTGATGATCGTCGCCGTGGTTCGTGCCCGCGACCCACCAAGTATGCCGCAACGACAGATCGGGCTGATCCGATTCCAGACCACCCATATTCGGAGCCGCTTCGCTTTCGCTCAACACCTTGATCACCGGCGTATCGAAATCGTCCCGAATTCTCGGATTCATGACCTGGAAGATGAATGCCTCGTAAATCGGATTGCGCATGTGGACATAATTGGTGTAAATGCCCAAGCGACTTCCCGATTGCGACATGCCAATGCCGATCGCGTGCTTCACTTCCAGTCCGCCCATCACCTCCGGCACCGCATGTGCCGCCTTCGCCGTCTGCGAGAAAACATCGTACGACAGCGGATCAGTATTGCTTCCGCCCATACCGCCCTGAAAACCACCGTTGTTCGTCAAGTCCAGACTACCATAACGAGCAGTGCTGAATTTCTTGAGGCCGCCGATCGGATTGGTGTTGGTGATGCCGATGATTTGAGCGCTTACCCCGATATAGGCAGACCCCGCGCGCAGCAGGTAATCCTTGGCCTGAACCCAGTAATACTCGCCGTCGAAATTGTCAGTCACGTTGAACCACTCGACGACCACCGTGCCGTTGAATTTCGCCGGGTCCGTCGGACGGCGCACCACGATGCGCGTCTTGTACGGCACGTTCTCGGTCAGGATGACGGCATTCTCCGTCGGCAGAACCGCCGGCACGCTCGTAGGAAGGGGTGTTGCCGGATTCGTCGATGTGCCATAGACGTTGGCCGTGCCTTCCATGAAGAATTCT
>JAITIQ010000136.1 GCA_031279425.1 Accumulibacter sp. | reverse complement strand
GACGCCTATCGCAGCGGCGGCAACTTCGTCCAGAACGCGCTGACGGCTTCGGTCATCGCGCTGGCCGCGGCCGTGCTGTTCAGCCTGTGGGTGATGCGCGGCCACATCCGGCGTCGTATCGACGCCGAGCAGGCGCTTCGTTCGGAACATGCGTTCCGCAAGGCCATGGAGGATTCCCTGACGGTCGGCATGCGCGCGCGCGACCGGCAAGGGAAGGTGACCTACGTCAATCCGGCGTTCTGCCAGATGCTCGGTTTCAGCGAAAGGGAACTGCTCGATGCCTCCCAGTTGCCGCCTTACTGGGCCCCCGAGGAACTGGAGCGGACCCAGGCATTCAGCGATCAGGTCATCGCCGGCAAGGCGCCGAAGGAAGGCACCGAGATTCGCATGATGCGCAAGGACGGGAAGCGCTTGGACGTGCTGGTCTACGAAGCGCCGCTGATCGATGCCGACGGCCGGCACGCCGGCTGGATGGCGTCCATGGTCGACATCACCGCGCGCAAGCAGGCGGAGTATCTGGCTCGGCAGCAGCAGGAGAAATTACAGGCGACTTCGCGCCTGGTGACGATGGGCGAGCTGGCTTCGACGCTGGCGCACGAACTCAACCAGCCGCTGGCGGCCATCACCAGTTATGCGACGGGATGCGTCAACCGGCTGGAATCGGGGAATTTTTCGGCGGACGATCTCAAGACGGTACTGGGCAAACTCGGCGTGCAGGCGCAAAGGGCCGGGCGCATCATCCGGCGCGTTCATGATTTCGTGCGCAAGAGCGAGTCCAGGCTCGTTCTCCGCAGTCTGTCCGAAGTGATCGACGACGCGATCGGTTTGATCGAGCCGGCCGCGAGACTGGCGCAGGTGCGCATCGAGTGCGAAATCCCGCCCGATTCGCCGCAACTCATGCTGGACAAGGTGATGATCGAGCAGATGCTGCTGAACCTCATGCGCAACGCGATCGAAGCCATGAGCGCGCCGATCCCGATCGAACGGCGGCGCCTGAAAATCGCGGTCGAGCGGGCCGGGGATCAGATGCGCATCCGGGTCATCGATCACGGCCCCGGAATCTCCAGGGAAGTCCAGAACAGACTGTTCACGCCGTTCTTTTCGACCAAGGCCGACGGCATGGGCATGGGACTCAACATCTGCCGTTCGATCATCGAGTTTCATCACGGCCGCCTGTGGCTCGAGGAAAACCCCGCGGGCGGCGCCATCGTGGTCATTTCTTTGCCGGGGACGACACTATGACCCAATCCGTATATATCGTCGATGACGACGAAGCCATTCGCGATTCGCTCTCCTGGATGATGCAATCGCGCGGCACGCCGTGCCGGACCTATCCGTCGGCGGAATCGTTTCTCGAAGTCTGGGACGAGAACTTTGCCGGCTGTATCCTGCTGGACATCCGGATGGGAGAAATGAGCGGCGACGAACTGTTCGAGCGATTGTCCGAGCGCGGTTGCCACCTGCCGGTGATTTTTCTGACCGGCCATGGAGACGTGCCGCTGGCGGTATCCACGCTGAAAAACGGCGCCTTCGATTTCATCGAAAAGCCGTTCAATGACAACCTGCTGGTCGACCGCGTTCTCGAAGCGCTGGAACTCGACGAAACGCGGCGTTGGGCCGCCGTTTCCGCCGATTCGGTCAAGCGGCGGCTGGCGCAACTGACGTCGCGCGAGAGGCAGGTCATGGAACGGATCCTCGCGGGGAAGCTGAACAAGGTCATCGCCGACCAGCTGAACGTCAGTATGCGCACCGTCGAAGAACACCGGGCCAAACTGTTCCGGAAAATGGGCGTGAGGACCGCCGTCGAACTGGCGCAGGTGGTGGCGCTGGGCAAGCCGTCGCCCACGGCGCCTGACGGAGATTAGCGCAGATGAACCGCCCGGTGGCAAAAAGCCGTATGCCGGGTGCTGTGGCAGGGGGCGGCCTGTCAGGTCGCATGGGGCACGCCGCGCGCAGCGTGCCCTTGCGTCTCGTCACCCGGATCGTGAACAAGTTCCAGGGCTGGTCAACCAACTAATCAGATCGAGAAATCCTGATCGGCGAGCGACTCGTTGCGCAGGATTTCGCCGATCCTCTGCTCGCTCAGTCCGGGCACGAGTTTCTCGATCAGCGCGTACGCGTAGCTGCGCAGATAGGCGCCGCGGCGGATCGCCAGGCGCGCCGTGTTCGGCGCGAACAACCCGGAGGCGTCGATGCGCGCCAGATTGTCGTCGCGTTCGGGATGGTAGGCCATCGAGGCGATGATGCCGATCCCCAGGCCGATGTCGACATAGGTTTTGATCACGTCCGCGTCGACGGCCGAGAGAACGACGTCCGGAACCAGTTCCGCCTCGGCAAAGGCATGGTCGATGTTGTGGCGCCCGGTGAAACCTTCCTGGTAGGTGATGATCGGATATTCGGCGATGTCCGCCAGAGTGGGGTTCCTGATTTTCACGAGCGGATGGCCGCGCCGCACGATCACGGCATGGCGCCACGTGTAGAAGGGAAAGGCGGCAATCTCGGGGATGTCGGTCAGGCATTCGCTGGCGATGGCGAGATCGGCATCGCCTGTCGTCAACAATTCCGCGATCTCCCTGGGGCTGCCCTGATGCAGAAAAAGGCGCACCTTCGGATAGTCGGCCCGGAATTCCTTGATCGCCTCCGGCAGCGCGTAGCGAGCCTGGGTATGGGTCGCGGCGATGACCAGGTGACCGGACTCGCGGCTGGAAAAGTGCTCGGCGATGTGGCGCACGTTCTGCGCGTCCAGCAGGATGCGTTCGACGACGCCCAGCACCTCCCTGCCCGGTTCGGTCAGGCCGAGCAGGCGCTTGCCGCGGCGGACGAAGATCTCGACGCCGAGTTCATCCTCCAGATCCTTGATGTGTTTGGAAACACCCGGCTGCGACGTGAACAGCGTGTTGGCCACGGTGGTCAGGTTGAAGTCCTGGCGGACGGTTTCGCGCAGGATGCGCAATTGCTGGAAATTCATGTATCACAGTCTAGGAGACTCTCGCCACTTCCCAAAGAACCAATTTCTCTTAGCTTATTTTCGCGTCGCGCATAACCAAAGAACCGGAAGTTATGACGGGATCGCTTCGTCGCGCCGCCGGCATGATCGTACCGCTTTCGGGAACGCGTGGAAACCCGGCGTGTTCGCTGCCAGGCGCAGGGGCGCATGGCATGCGCTCGCGGTGGTGGTTCCGCGAATCGCTTTGCGCACGGGCGCGGGCGCGCGCAGCGTGCCTTCCACGTCTGATCACCCGGATCATGAACAAGTTCTTATACGTCTGAGGTATTTGCTTTTCACTTTTAATTATTTGTCCGCTGCGGAAACTTTCGGGACAATTCCTCATTTCGGCATGGAGAGGGGCATGAGCACTCTGGCGCGCGTTCGCGCGACCCTGTGGCGGACGGCGCTGCAGGCGGTCCCGACGGTATTCGGCATCGTCATTCTGGTGTTTTTCCTGCTCCAGCTGGTGCCGGGCGATGCCGTCGACGTGCTTGCCGGCGAATCGGGCGGCATCAGCGAGGAGGGCCTGGCGATGCTGCGCGCGAGCTTCGGGCTCGATCAGCCGGTCCTCGTCCAGTTGCTGGCCTATCTCGACCACCTGGCCCATTTCAGCCTCGGCTACTCGCCGCGCTACAACACCCCGGTGATGGATCTGATCCTGTCGCGGCTGCCGGGGTCGATCGTCCTGATGCTGCTCTCGCAGATCATCGCCATCGCCGTCGGCATCGCGCTCGGCGCCATCATGGCCGCCTGGGCCGGCCGATGGCCGGACCGGCTGCTCTCGCTGGCCGCCCTGCTGCTCTATTCGACTCCGGGGTTCTGGGTCGGCCTGATGGCGCTCGTCGTCTGTTCGGTCTGGCTCGGCTGGCTGCCGAGCGGCGGCGACGTCACCATCGGCGCGGACCTGCGAGGCTGGGCCTGGCTCAAGGATTTCGCGGCCCACGCGGTGCTGCCGGTCACCGCGCTGGCCGGATTCTTCGTCGCCATCTACGCGCGCCTGGTGCGCGCCTCGATGCTCGAAATCTCGCGCCAGGATTTCGTGCGCACCGCCCACGCCAAGGGACTTGCGCCGTTCGTCGTCACCGTGCGCCACGTCCTGCGCTGCGCGCTGGTGCCGCTTTCCACCGTCGCCGGGATGCATCTCGGCACCCTGCTCGGCGGCGCCGTGGTCATCGAGACCGTGTTCAGCTGGCCGGGGCTCGGGCGACTGGCGCTCGAAGCCGTGATGGCCCGCGATTACGCGGTCCTGCTCGGCATCCTCCTGCTCTCCTCGCTGACGGTGATCGTCGCCAACCTGCTGGTCGATCTGCTGCATGCCTGGCTAGACCCGCGCATCCAGACCCGCTGACATGGCTTCCTCCACCGTTTTCCTGTCCGAGCGGTCCGGCCCGTGGAGTCCGCGCTTCGGCCAATTCACGCCGCAGATCCGCGCCTTCCTGCGCAACCCGGCCGGAGTCGCGGGGCTGTCGCTGTTGCTGTTGATGCTGCTGACGGCGCTTATCGCCCCGCTCCTCTATCCCGGCGACCCGCTCGACATGGTCGCCCGGCCGCTGCTGCGCCCCGGACAGGACCTGCGCTTTCCGCTGGGCACCGATTCGCTCGGGCGCGACGTCGTGGCCGGGCTGGCGCACGGCGCGCGCATCTCGCTTTTGATCGGCTTTTCGGCGGTGAGCATCAGCTTGCTCATCGGCACGCTGATCGGCACCGTCGCCGGCTACTTCGGCGGGTGGCTCGACGACCTGCTGGTGCACCTCACCGAATTGTTCCAGACCCTGCCGACCTTTCTGTTCGTCATCGTGCTGGTCACCATCGGCAAGCCGTCGGTCATGCTGATCACGCTGTCGATCGGCGTCGCCTCGTGGCCGACCATCGCCCGCCTGGCGCGCGCCGAGTTCCGCTCGCTGCGCGAATCGGATTTCGTCATGGCGGCGCGCAGCCTGGGCTATTCCAATTCCCGCATCATCTTCCGCGAGATTCTTCCCAACGCGCTGCCGCCGATCATCGTCACCACCTCGGTGATGGTGGCCACCGCCATCCTCAACGAATCGGCGCTGTCCTTCCTCGGACTCGGCGACCCGAACGTGGTGAGCTGGGGCAGCATGATCGGCGCCGGACGCGAGATGCTGCGCACGGCCTGGTATCTCACCGCCTTTCCCGGCGCGATGATCGTCCTCGCCGTGCTGTCGCTCAACCTCCTGGGCGACGCGCTGAACGACGCGCTCAATCCCCGCCTGCGGGAATTGTCATGACGCCTTTACTCGAGATCGGCAAGCTGAGCATTTCCTTCCCCGGTCTCGAGGCCGTGCGCGGCTTCGATCTGTCCATCCACGCCGGGGAAACGCTGGCGCTGGTCGGCGAATCCGGCTGCGGCAAATCGGTCACGGCGCTATCGCTGATGCGCCTCTTGCCGCCCCCGGCCCGCGTCGACGGCTCGATCCTTTTCGAGGGCAGGGATTTGCTCGCCCTGTCGCTGGCGGAGGTCCGCGATCTGCGCGGTCGCGCGATCTCGATGATCTTCCAGGAGCCGATGACTTCCCTGAATCCGGTCCTCTCCATCGGACATCAACTGGAAGAAGTGTTGCGACGCCACGAAAAACTCTCGGCGCGCGCGGCGAGGACACGCGCGGTCGAACTGCTCGATCTGGTGAGGATTCCGGAGCCGGCGCGGCGCATCGACGATTTCGCGCACAACCTGTCCGGCGGACAGCGCCAGCGCGTGATGATCGCCATGGCCGTGGCCTGCCGCCCCCGCCTCCTGATCGCCGACGAGCCGACGACGGCGCTCGACGTGACCATCCAGGCGCAGATTCTCGAACTGCTCGACCGCCTGCGCCGCGAATTCTCGATGAGCCTCCTGTTGATCACGCACGATCTGGGCCTCGTCGGGCAATGGGCCGATCGCGTCGCCGTGATGTACGCCGGCAGGAAGGTCGAGGAAGCGGCGACGCAGCGGCTCTTCGAACATCCGGCCCACCCTTACTCGCGCGGCCTGCTCGCCACCTCGCTGCATCTCGAACAGGAGCTGCACTATCGTTCCATGCGCCTGCCGGAAATCCGGCACGAGGCCGGCGATGCCGGGGAAAGCACGTTCCGGCTGATCGAGGCTTCGCCGCAGCGGATTCCCTTGCCGCCTCCCGCCGATACGCCGATCCTGTCCCTGCGCGAGGTTCGCGCGTGCTACCGGACGCCGCGCGGAGATTTCGCCGCCGTCGATGGCGTCTCGCTCGACATCCTGCGCGGCCAGACGATCGGCCTGGTCGGCGAATCCGGCTGCGGCAAGACGACCCTGTCGAAGACCATCCTGCGCCTGCTGGAACCCGCCGGCGGAACCATCCTGCTCGACGGACAGGACATCACCCATCTCGCGGAAAACCGGCTGCGCCCGTTGCGCAGCAAGGTGCAGATGATCTTCCAGGACCCCTTCGCCTCGCTGAATCCACGCCACTCGATCGAGACCATTCTCGATAGCGTCCTCTCCGTGCACGGGCTGCGGGACCGGGCCGGACGGCGCGCGCGCATCCTGGAGACGCTCGACCACGTCGGCCTGCCGCGGCAGTCGCTCCTCCGTTATCCGCACGAATTTTCCGGCGGGCAGCGGCAGCGCATCGGCATCGCCCGCGCGTTGATCCTGAAGCCCTCGCTGGTCATTTGCGACGAGCCGGTTTCGGCGCTCGACGTGTCGATCCAGGCGCAAATCCTCAACCTGCTGGTCGAACTGAAACGCGATTTCGGCCTTTCCTATCTGTTCATTTCGCACGACCTGTCAGTCGTCCGCTACATCGCCGACGAGGTTTTCGTCATGCTGGGCGGCCGGTTCGTCGAGCACGGGGACCACCGGCGCATCTGGGACGCGCCGCGGCACGACTACACGCGCACGCTGATCGAGGCCGCGCCGGCGCGGAAGGCGGGAGCGCCGGCAAGCCGGCTGGAACTGGCCGCCGCCTGATTCTCTGTTTCACCCACCAAGGAAAAAACATGTCCAGGCAGAAAATCGAAGGCTCTTTCGTCGCCCTGATCACCCCGTTCAACGCCGACGGCGGCGTCGACTTCGAGGCCTTCCGCGCGCTGCTCGAGTTCCAGGAGAAGCACGGCACGGCGGCCGTGCTGATCATGGGCTCGACCGGCGAAGTGTCGATGCTCTCCCCGGAAGAGCGCAGGGAAATCATCGTCCGCACGTCCGCGTTCAAGACCGGCAGGTTGAAGCTCTTCTACGGCTGCACCGGCAGCAATACCGAAACCACCATCGATTACGTCCGGTTTGCCCAGGCCAACGGCGCCGACGGCGCCATTCTCGCCGCGCCGGCCTACATCTGCGGCAGCGAGGCGGACATCGAGCGTTATTTTCTGGAAATCGCCGACGCCACCGAGCTGCCGCTCGGCATCTACAACAATCCGCCGCGCGTCAGGACCGATCTGCATTGGACGAATCTGCTGCGCGTCTTCAAGCATCCGAACTACGTCATCCACAAGGAATCGACTACGCGCGTCGGCCAGGTCGCGCAGCTCATCGCCGGGAAACCAGACGTCTCGATCATGTGCTGCGACTCGCCGAATCTCGGCCTGGTCGTCCCGACCATGAGCCTCGGCGGCCACGGTACGGCCAACATGACCGGCAACCTCGCCCCCGCCGAACTCGCCGCGATCTCCAAACCCTGGCGCGAGGCGGGCGACGACCAGCGTTTCCGCGAAGCCTATCTGCGTCTCCTGCCGCTCTTGCATTTCACGTATTCGGTGATCAACCCGGTCGCCGTCAAATCGTTGATGAAGGCGCTCGGCCTGCCCGCCGGCAGCCTGCGCCGCCCCCTGCGCGAGCTCGAAGGCGAAGCGCTGGCGGCTGGCGTGCGCATCGTCGGGGAGCTGGGGCTGGCGCAGAAATACGGCTTCAGAATCTGATGGATCTGGGGATTGCCGGCAAAACGGCGCTGGTCTGGGGCGGTAGCCGCGGCCTGGGCAAGGCCATCGCCCTGCAACTGGCGCGCGAGGGTGTGCGCGTGCATGTCGCCGCGCGTGAAGCGCAAACGCTGGCCGCGGCGGCCGGCGAAATACTCGCCGCCACCGGCGCGCCGGTCGCCACCGTGGTCGCCGATCTGGCCATGACTTCGGGGCGAAACGCCGCCCTGGCGCTCTGCCCCGAGCCGGACATCCTGATCAACAACGCCGACGGGCCGCTGCCCGGCGATTTCCGCCACTGGTCGCGCGAGGACTGGATCGCCGCGCTGGACGCCATGATGCTCGGCCCGATCGAGATGATCCGCCGGACCGTCGACGGCATGGCCGAACGCGGCTTCGGCCGCATCGTCAACCTCGCCTCGCGCAGCGTGAAGATCGCGCAACCCGAACTCGGGCTATCGAACGGCGCGCGTTCCGGGCTGATCGGCTTCGTCGCCGCCCTGGCGCGCACTTTCGTGGCCCGCAACGTGACGATCAACAACCTGCTGCCCGGCTTGTTCGACACCGGCGGCCAGCGCCGCCACGTCGACGCGCTCGCCAGACAGACCGGGCGCTCGTTCGAGGAAATCTGGCAAAACCGCGCCGAGGCGAATCCCGCTCGCCGCTACGGACGGCCCGAGGAACTCGGCGCCTACTGCGCTTTCCTGTGCTCGGCGCAAGCCGGCTATATCACCGGACAAAATCTGCTGATCGACGGCGGCAGCTATCCGGGCACCTTCTAGTCCGGGAATGGTGCGGCGCTTCGACGTCATCGTGGTCGGCGGCGGTCTGGTCGGCCTGGCGATTGCCTACGGACTGGCCCGGGAAGGGCTGCGCGTGGCCGTCTGCGACGAGGGCGAGCGCGGCTTTTGCGCTTCGCGCGGGAATTTCGGGCTGGTCTGGGTACAGGGCAAGGGCGCCGATCTGCCAGCCTACGCGCGCCTGACGGCGCAATCCGCGCAACTCTGGCCCGTCTTTGCCGAACGACTGCGCGGCGAAAGCGGCATCGATCCGGCGCTGACACAGCCCGGCGGTTTCCATCTCTGCCTGTCCGCGGACGAACTCGCCGCCAGGGCGGCGGCGATGGCCAGGCTCCAGGCGCATACCCCTGAATTCCGCTACGACGTGCTCGATGCGCGCGAAGTCCGCCGGCGCATTCCCGCCATCGCGCCCGACTTCGCCGGCGCCATCCATTCACCGCATGACGGCCACGTCGATCCGCTGAAGACGCTGCACGCGCTCTTCATCGCCTTCCGGGTACGGGGCGGCGTCTATCTGCCCCGTCATGGGGTGGCCGGAATCACGGCCGAGCGCGGCGCGTTCACGCTCTCCACCGCCGGCGGCGCGCTGCAATGCGGTCGCCTGGTGCTGGCCGCCGGCCTCGGCAACGCCCGGCTCGCCCCGTGGGTCGGCCTCTCCGCGCCGGTCGCGCCGGTCCGCGGGCAGATCATGATCACCGAACGACTCGCCCCTTTCCTGCCCTATCCCACGACGCTCGTCCGGCAGACGGACGAGGGGACAGTGCAAATCGGCGAATCGCAGGAAGCAGCCGGTTTCGACGACGGCACGCTTCCCGAGGTACTGGCCGGCATGGCGCGGCGGGCGATCCGCCTGTTTCCCCGATTGCGCTCGGCGCGCGTCGTGCGCGCCTGGGGCGCCCTGCGCATCATGACGCCGGACGGATTTCCCCTGTACGAGGAATCGCGCCGCCATCCGGGCGCCTTCATGACCACTTGTCACAGCGGCGTGACACTGGCCGCCGCGCATTGCGACATCGTGGCGCCGTGGGTCGCGGGAAAGGCCGATCCCGGTTTCGCGGAGAATTTCCGTGCCGGGCGCTTTGCTCTTTGAGTCAAGAACGTCAACCGCGGAGCAAGCGGGTGGAAGGTCAAGAGGAGACAGGGGTGGATGGACGCCAAGGTGGGGAATGTTTGATGATGGAATTCATGATGGCAGTGAGCAATCTGCGCATACAAGCATGACGCGGCGGGAGCGGTACGGGCTCTCCGTGTCGAAAAGGGTTCCCGGGAAATCTCGTTTCACCGCCTCATCGCCATGGCTCGACCAGCCCGGTCCCCGGCCTCAATCCAGCGCCGCCGCCAGTTCCTCGCGGCTGACCACGGCGGCGCCCAGCTTGCCGACGACGATGCCCGCCGCGACGTTGGCCGCATGGATCGCTTCCGCCCAGCCGGCGCCGTGCGCGAGCGCCACCGCCAAGGTGGCGATGACCGTGTCGCCGGCGCCAGAGACATCGTACACCTCACGCGCCACGGCCTTTTCGTGGATCGTCCGCCCGGGCAGGAAGAGCGACATGCCTTCCTCGCTGCGCGTCACCAGCAGCGCCTGTAGATCCAGCCGGCCGCGCAGTTCGGCCGCCCGGCGTTCCAGGTCCGCTTCGTCCCGCCAGCGCCCGGCCACTTCACGCATTTCCGAGCGGTTCGGAGTGACGATCGTGGCGCCGGCATAGGCCGAGTAGTCGTCGCCCTTGGGGTCGACCAGCACGGGTTTCCCGGCCTGGCGCGCGAGCCGGATCATTTCGCCGACGTGCGTGAGCCCCCCCTTGCCGTAATCGGAAAAGACGACGGCGTCACAATCGGGCAGACGCCGGGAAAAATCGCCCAGCTTGGCGCGCAGGATTTCGCCGGACGGGCGATTCTCGAAGTCGATGCGCAGGAGTTGCTGCTGGCGGCCGATCACGCGCAGCTTGACGGTCGTCGATACGGACTCGTCGACGTGCAGGCTGGCGTCGATACCGGCGTCGCGCAGCAGCCGGGCCAAACTTTCGCCGGCCTCGTCGCGGCCGACCAGCGAGAGCAGCATCGCCCGCGCGCCGAGCGAGGCCGCGTTGCGCGCGACGTTGGCCGCGCCACCGGGCCGCTCCTCGCAGCGCTCGATCCTGACCACCGGTACCGGCGCCTCGGGCGAAATGCGCGAGACCTCGCCGAACCAGTAGCGGTCCAGCATCACGTCGCCGACGATCAGCAGGCGGACGGAAGAAAAATCAGCCAGGGACATGTTCCTTTCCTGTTTCAGAACGCTTGGATGGTCTTTTCAAGACTTTCTTAGAGACTGCTCATGATCTCCACGCAGAATCGATTTTACAATGAAGCAAGGCTTCGTCATGGCGAGGGCGAAGCCCGTGGCATTCGGGGGAAGCGCCATGATGGCGCCGCATTCAGCCCAGATCCTTGCGCCGCAGCAGGAACACCAGGCTCTCGCCGGCCTGGGTGTCGAGCCAGACGAAGGAGAGGCGGGGGAAGGCGCGTTCGAGTGCGTCCTTGTGTTTGCCGATCTCGACGATCAGGAGGCCGTCGGGTTGGAGGTGCCGGGCCGCCTGCGCGAGCAGCAGGCGGACGAGATCGAGGCCGTCCTCGCCGCCTTCCAGAGCGAGCCTGGGTTCGCGGCGGTATTCGTCGGGTAGCCTGAGCATCGATTCGGCGTCGACGTAGGGCGGGTTGGCGAGGATGAGGTCGTAGCGCTCGCCGGAGAGGGCGGAAAAGGCGTCCGATTCGATCAGGCGGATACGGTTTTCGAGGTCGTATTCCTCGACATTGATGCGCGCGACGGCGAGCGCGTCGGGAGAGAGGTCGAGCGCGTCGACGGCGGCTTCGGGGAAGGCTTCGGCGGCGAGGATCGCCAGACACCCCGAACCAGTGCCCACGTCGAGCACCCGGTCGACGGCCCAGGGGTCGCTGATCCAAGGGCTCAGTTGCTCGCGCAGCAGTTCGGCGATGTGCGAGCGGGGGACGATGACGCGCTCGTCGACGAAGAAGCGGTGCTCGGCGAGCCAGGCTTCATGGGTGAGATAGGCGGCCGGCAGGCGCTCCGTGATGCGCCGCCGGATGAGATCCAGCGCGCCCGCGCGTTCGCCGGCGGTGAGGCGCGCGTCCATGTACGGGTCGAGCTGGTCCACCGGCAGGCGCAGGCTGTGCAGCAGCAGGCAGGCGGCTTCGTCGCGGGCGTTGTCCGTGCCGTGGCCGAAGAACACGCCGGCCTCGTGGAAGCGGCTGACGGCGAAACGCATCAGGTCGCGCAGCGTCGTCAGCTCTTCACGGGCCTGGTCGTAGAGGTCTTGATTGGCGATCATGGAAAACTTTCTCAAGAGGCAGAGAAACCGGGCATTCGCCCGTCGGTGAAAGCATAATGCTTGTCGAGTTCTTGTTTTTTTCACTGTATTCGCTGTTTTCGTCGTGGTCAACCGAGGTTTCCGGGTTGAGTCAGAAACGCTACGGCAATTTTGCCCCAGGTTGGGCCTGGCGTGGCGCGGGTATCCGGGCATCGATCGCCCGCGAGCGCCTCGCCCCCGGTTCCGCGCAGGACTTCCGCCTCCCGCACGAACAACGGACCTTGTGTCAGGCCCTTGCCGAACCACTCCGGCACGCGGGAGAGCGCCGGGGGAACCGACCGGCACAGCGGGTGGCGCTGAAAGAACGGAGGGTTGTGCTAACCTGCGATCCATAGGCGCGACACCCCTCGCAAGGACCGGGTCGATACCTCGACCCCCGGCGGACTCTGCCAGGACCGGGTCACTAACCCGGAGGCTCGCAGAGGCAAGGTCCGCGCCTTGCTCGCAAAAAACGGAGATCGGGTTGGGACTCTTGCGCCGCGCGCAATCCTTCCCGCAATACGCGCCGCAAGAAACCGATGTTGATATTCATGCCGAATGCGTTTTTCCAGTGGGTTTCCGTTGCTTCAGCAGACCGCGAATAATGGATTTTCAACATCTTGCGGACATTTGCGGAAACCGTTGGAACAGACTTCGAGTCCAAGGCGGCAAGCCATCCTGCCCGTCGGAACATGCAGAGACCTGCACAAACGGAATCCAGAAAAATCAACTTGATCAGCAACGAAATTCTGCCAAGAGGGCGTATTCATGACTGGAGGATTCCCGTCGATAAGCGGCTTGCTTCCGCGCGGACGTTTGCCTTCCCCTCCCCCGCCCAGCGGGGGAGGGGAAGGCAGGCGGTGGCGCGAAAGGAAGCCTGGTCTCTCGAAGCCTGGTCTCTCGAAGCCTGGTCTTCGAAGAAAAGGCGGTAAGCTGTTGGTCAGGCAAAGAATCATCCCATTCAAGATCACTGAGATTCCTTACTAATCGAGAAAACCAATGAGTTCCATTCTATCTCCGCCAAAA
>JAITIQ010000074.1 GCA_031279425.1 Accumulibacter sp. | reverse complement strand
GGCACGCGACGTTTTTCACCTTTCCCCGCACGCCTCCTCCACCTTGCGGATGAACAGCGCCGCCGCGTCGAATCCGGTCTGCTGCTGGACTTCGACCATGCAGGTCGGGCTGGTGAGGTTGATCTCGGTGAGCCAGTCGCCGATCACGTCGATGCCGACGAAAAGCATGCCGCGCGCGGCGAAGACCGGCGCCAGCGCTTCGGCGATCTCGAAATCGCGCGAGGTCAGCAGCCGGGCCTCGCCGCGCCCGCCGACGGCCAGGTTGCCGCGCGTCTCGCCGGCCATCGGGATGCGCGCGAGGCAGTAGGGCGCGACCTCGTCGCCGACGATCAGGATGCGCTTGTCGCCGTCGACGATCTCGGGAATGAAGCGCTGGGCCATGATCGTGCGATTGCCGTTCATCGTCAGCGTTTCGATGATCACGTTGCGGTTCGGGTCATCCGCCCGCACGCGGAATACGCCGATACCGCCCATGCCGTCGAGCGGCTTCAGGACCACGTCACGGTGCTCGCCGATGAATTCATGGAGCGGCGCCGAGTCGCGCGCAACCAGGGTGGGCGCGGCGAACTGCTCGAATTCGGCGACAGCGAACTTTTCCGAGTGGTCGCGCAGCGCGCGCGCGCGGTTGAAGACGCGCGCGCCTTCGGCCTCGGCGCGCTCCAGGAGCCAGGTGCTGGCGACGTATTCCATGTCGAAAGGCGGGTCCTTGCGCATGATCACCGCGCCGAAATCGCGCAGGGGCAGGATGGCGCTCTCGCCTTCCTGGTACCAGGAGTGATCGTCCCCGAGCAGCGTCAAGGCCGTCGCTTTTGCGCAAACACCGCGGCCCGTCGTCCAGCGGAGCGAGGGTTGCGGAATGGCGAATACCGAATGCCCGGCCGCCTGCGCCGCGCGCATCATGGCGACACTGGAATCCTTGTAGGCTTTCAGGTGGTCGAGTGGGTCGGCGATGAAGGCTATGCGCATGAATCTTCTCCCGGTTCGGTCCGTTCCAGTTCGAGCGAGGCGGCGAGCAGCGCCAGCCGGGCGACGACGCCGTAGGCGTAGAAGCGGTTGGGTGGGGCATCCGGCATCTGGCCGCAATCCGGCAGGCAGCAGCTGGTTTCGAAAGCCAGTGGTTCGAAATGCATTCCCGGCGCGTTGAGATTTTCATCCTTGCCGCGCGCCGAATGCACGCGGTAGAAGCCGCCCACGACATAGCGGTCGATCATGTAGACCACCGGCTCGGCGACGCCGTCGCCCACCTGCTCCAACGTATGCACGCCCTCCTGAATGATCACCTGGGTGACGCTCATGCCTTCCTTGATCACCGACATCTTGTTGCGCTGGCGGCGGGAAAGGCCGGTGATCTCGGCGGCGTCCCTGACCGTCATCACGCCCATGCCATAGGTTCCCGCGTCGGCCTTGACCACCACGTAGGGCGTCTCCTGAATATCGTATTCGCGATATTTCTCGCGTATCCTGGCGAGCAGCGCGCCAACGTTGTCGGCCAGGCACTCCTCGCCTTGCCCGCCGCGGAAGTCGATCTGACCGCAGACTCCGAAGAACGGGTTGATCCGCCATGGGTCGATGTCGACCAAACGGGCGAATTCCCTGGCCACTTCGTCGTAGGCAGCGAAATGATTGGACTTGCGGCGCACCGACCAGCCGGCATGCGGCGGCGGCAGGACGAACTGCTCGTCGAGATTTTTCAGGATGTCCGGGGTGCCGGCGGAAAGGTCGTTGTTGAGCAGGATGGCGCAGGGATCGAAATCGGCGAGGCCCAGCCGGTAGCGGTTGCGCGCGAGCGGCTCGAGCAGCAGGGACGCGCCGTTCGAAAGATCGATCGGCGTCGGCCGGTCGATTTCCGGGAGGAGCGAGCCGATGCGCACGTCGAGCCCCGTCATGCGCAGGATGTTGACCAATCGCGCCACGTTTTCCAGGTAGAAAAGATTGCGCGTATGGTTTTCGGGAATCAGCAGCAGGCTTTTGGCCATCGGGCAGATCTTGTCGATCGCCACCATCGCGGCCTGCACGCACAGCGGCAGGAAGGCCGGATTGAGGTTGTTGAAGCCGCCCGGAAACAGATTCATGTCCACCGGCGCCAGCTTGAAACCGGCATTGCGCAGATCCACCGACCCGTAGAATGGCGGCGTGTGCTCCTGCCATTGGCCGCGCAGCCAACGCTCGATGGCCGGCGTGGCGTCGATGAACTTGCGTTCGAGATCCTGCAGGGGGCCCGTCAGGGCCGTGGTCAGATGAGGGACCATCGTCGTTCTCCAATCGTCCCGAAGGCCGGGAATGACCCTCCGGAGATGTCCGGATGAGGGGGGTCAGATCAGTGTCTTCAATTTCTTCCACCAGGATTTTCCGCCCTCCGGCAGGAAAGAGCGGAAGAATCCAGGCAACAGCGTCTGTTCCAGACTGCGCTGGGTAAACAGGAAGCGGCCGTCACAAATGAAACCCAGGTCTTGCCAGTCTACACGATTGAGCGCCAGAGCCAAGGCATGCGCGTCCGCCACCGGATTCCTGGGGAAAATCGCCAGCACCGAACCGTCGTAATGCGGACAATCGTGTACAAAAAACGGGTCCGGCCGGCGGGTCTTGGCGTTGACATAAACCCGCGGCTGATCCGACGGGTAGTCGCCGCGGCCCCACTGCCACCAGTTCGTTTCGTCGTAGTGGCGGATGCGGCGCGCCATCAGCCGTTCCTTGTAAGGCATGAGCGCCGCCGGCGCCGGTTCGCCCGGCTCGCACCAGATCATGCGCCGGGTCTCTCCGTCGGCGGCGGTCGTGGAACAGACGAAGTCGCGGTTGCCGTGGGTCTTGCTGGTGTAAACCTCGTCCGCCCCGGACACGGCGCCTACCTTGACGAAGGCGATGTCCGACAGGCGCAGCGGATAGCTGTGGCGTGTAAACAGGAGTTGCCCGCCCACTTCGACGAACCGCCGCTTTTCCCAGCACGGCTGCCGCAAACCTTCCTTTCCCCGGCTCTGATCGAGCGCGGCGAAACGGGCGCTGCGGGACATTTCGCCCTTCTGGAAGCGCCAGATGGCGCAATTGGGCGTCACGTCGGCAAACAGACAGGTGTCGCCCAGGTCGATGAAATCGGTGATCGTTCCTTCGGCATACAGCAGCCGGTTGAGCGGAACAGCCGAAGTGGCCTTGAGCAGATCGCGCGGCGTGATGAAAATGAGTTCTCCACCCGGCTCCAGGTGGCGCAGACATTTTTCGATGAAAAAGAGATATAGGTTGGCGCGCTGGTCGAGTACCGATCCGCGCGACAGCCGCCGCGTTCCGGGCGGGATGTCCTGGTAGCGGACGTAAGGTGGATTGCCGATGATCGTGGCGAAGCGCTCGTCTTCGGACAGCTCGAAAAAATTCATCACTTCCGCGCCTGGCGGCGCGCACCTGGGATCGACCTCGATGCCCAGCGCCCCCGGAAAATGCTTGAGAAACACGCCATCACCACAAGCCGGCTCGAGCACGCGCCCATGATTGCGCACGAGCGCCAGCATACAATCGACGATCGCTTGCGGAGTGAAAATCTGGCCCAGCGCGAATCTTTCGTATTTGCTGGGCGTGAAGGTCA
Organism: Accumulibacter sp.; assembly: GCA_031279425.1. Taxonomy (GTDB): domain Bacteria; phylum Pseudomonadota; class Gammaproteobacteria; order Burkholderiales; family Rhodocyclaceae; genus Propionivibrio. The sequence continues at coordinate 3,573 of JAITIQ010000074.1, read as the reverse complement.
TGGCGGCTGGCATGGCTGGATGGCAGAGGCAAAACCCGGACGCGGAAGTATATACTGCCCCCATCCGATTCAAATCGCCGATGCGGATGCCCTTCCGGGGCGGGATTCTACATACAGGGAGAAGAGGATGCGCATACTCATGTTGGGAGCGGGGGCCATCGGTGGCTATTTTGGCGCGAGAATCCATGCCGCGGGCGGCGACGTCACTTTTCTGGCGCGGCCGGAGCGGGCGGCGCGGCTCTCCGAACGCGGGCTGCGCGTGACGAGCGTGGCCGGCAATCTGGAAATCAGGCCGAAACTGCTCACCCGAGATGAACTCACCGGGACTTTCGACCTCGTTGTCCTGTCCTGCAAGGCGTTCGACCTCGATTCGGCGATGGACGTGGTCGCCCCGGTCGTCGGCGAGCGGAGCCTCGTCGCGCCCCTGCTCAACGGCGTGCGCCACATCGACACCTTGACCGCGCGCTTCGGCCGCGAGCGCGTGCTCGGCGGCGTGGCGCTGATTTCGGCGGCGGTGGACCCGGACGGCGACATCCGCCACATGAACCGGATGAACGGCATGACCGTCGGGGCACTCGACGGGCAACCGCTGCCCGCGCTCGAAGCGCTGGCGAAGACGCTGGCTTCGCCAGGGTTCGACCTCATGGTTTCCGATGACATCATGCAGGCGATGTGGGACAAGTTCGTCTTCCTGGCCACCCTGGCCGGCGCCACCTGCCTGATGCGCGCCAACGTGGGCACCCTCATGGCGACGCGGGACGGCGAACAGTACGTCTGCGCCCTGATCGACGAGTGCATGGCGATCGCGGAAGCCAGCGGCCACCCGCTGACCGGGGCGAAGCGCTCGATCTATCGCAACCAGCTGACCGACAGGGATTCGACGCTGACCGCTTCCATGCTGCGCGACGTGGAAGCCGACAAACCGACCGAGGCGGAACACATCCTGGGCGACCTCATCCATTGGGCGGATCTCGGCAACGTCAAGGCGCCCCGCCTCAGTCTTGCCTACTCGCATCTACAGGCCTACGAAAGGCGGCGCCGGCATCCTTGAACCTGAAAACCGCACAGTTGACGCACCTTCACCGCAAAAAAACCGTCATTCCCTCCTGCGTACTCCTGCGCGGGAATGACGGCAGCGATTGCCTTCCGTCATAAAATTGTCGACTTTCTTGTCCGGAATCGGAATTACGGGTCGAAGGAGCGGGAGGTCGAAGCGCGCGTGACCGAGCGGCGCGGCTGCTTTACGCCGCTGCTTCCGCCGCCAGCGCGGCCTGTACGCTCGGGCGACGGCCGACGCGCTCCCGGAAAGCGACGAGCGAGGGCCAGCGGGTCAAATCGATGCCAAGCCGCTGGGTCCAGGAGAGGATCGTATAAAGATACCCGTCGGCGACGGAAAATTGCCCGCCGAGCAGGAAATCGTTCTTTTCCAGGTGCCCGGCCACGAAACTCAGGCGCTGGGACACCTTCTCGCGGGCCGCGGCCTTGGTTTCGTCCGAAGCGGCCGGGTTGAACAGCGGGCCGAATCCCTTGTGGATCTCGGAATTGATGAAACCGAGCCATTCCTGCAGGCGGTAGCGCTCGAAGGTCCCGTTTTCCGGCGCGAGCCCGGATTCGGGTTTCCGGTCGGCGATGTACTGGACGATGGCCGGTCCTTCGGTCAGCACCTTGCCGTCGTCGAGCTCGAGGGCGGGGACGTAGCCCTTGGGATTGATGCGGGAAAACGCGCTACCGTCGACGGCGATCCTGCCGGACGCGAGGTCGACCCGGACCAGCGTGAAATCGAGTCCCGCCTCGCGCAAAGCGATGTGCGGCGAAAGCGAGCAGGCGCCCGGGGCAAAATACAGTTTCATGATCATCTCCTGTGTTTTGATGCAGACATTGGACAGCAGTGGAACGAAAACGACTCTCGGCGCCGGTTCGGTGGATAATCGGCTTTTTCGATACATAAAGGGGAGAGTCCATCATGATTGTAAGCCGCATTTCCGACGCAGTGGTACAGCGAAGCGTTTTGCCCGGCGCGATCTTCCGGGCGCTGGAGGCGCTGCGGCAGGTCGATCTCGGCGCGCTGGCGCCGGGCCGTTACGAAATCGAGGGCGACGAACTGTTTTACCTGGTCCAGGACCTCGATCTGCGGACGATGGAAGAGAGCCGCATCGAAGCGCACCGGAAGTACGCCGACATCCAGATTCCGTTTTCCGCCGTCGAACGCTACGGCTTCGCCCTGCAGCCGGACCTGACGCCCGTTGACGATCAGTTCGCGAGCAAAGACCTGGCGTTCTACCCGACACCCGCCTGCGAGAGCTTCATCGACGCCGTTCCGGGAACTTACCTCGTATTCCTGCCCGAAGAACTGCATCGGCCGGGCGTGATCGTCGAGGGTCCGAAGAAAATCCGCAAGGCTGTCGTCAAGGTACACGCCAGCCTGCTGGGAATGTGAGTTCGGTGGCACACGCCCAACTGCCTCGATTCAGGAGCCATGCCGATCTCCAACGGTGCACGCGCCAATGGCCTTGGCAAGGAGTTCGCGCAAATCGGCGGCGATCTCGTAAAGCAATATTTGGCCGCGCGCTATACCGTCTCATGCGCGAAAGATCGGCGATGCGCAGGAGATTGGGCGTCTGGTAGGCGGCGTTCAAGGTCTGTCCCTCGCGGGCGTCGAGCCTTGAAGTGACGGAGAGGCGGTGGCGGGTTGAAGGTGAACATTGCGGGGTCATGACAAAAGACCTCCTTTCCCAATGAAAAAAACATGCGACAGGCAGGTCGAAGAACCTTGATCGCCTGTCGGATCGTTACTACAATCAAACCCATGGTCACTTATGACGAGGCCTAGCGCCGGATCAACCTTGCCCGGCATGTCCCCAACGATCCAGGATGGCTGCGTTGTGTTGATCAATATTGTCGATACCAAACCGAAAGATGGGAAAATTTACGCAATTTGCAAACCGGATGGCGGATTTGTGCTGAAACGCCTGATATTCGATTACATCCCGGCCATAGGTGTTTATCTCTGTGCTTATCGCTGGCTTTTTAGCCTCCATAGTTATTCCGCAATATCAAGAGAACAAGCTTCGGGAAGAATACACGACAGCGGCCAGACCCTCCGCTATTGATGATTTTCCTGAAAGACGTGCCGGGGTCTGCTCCCCCACGCACGGCGCTGGAAGAGCACTATCGCAAAATCTATGTCGCTCACCCTGATGCTGATGCGATTGTAGATAGCCTTGAATTCAAGGAATGGATAGCTCAGTATCCAAAGACTTATGGAAGAATTTTCAAGGAAGGGATCTCTGTCCTCTGAACCCGTCATTGCTCGGGCTGCGCGACGCGGCAATCCATGCCTTCCTCCGGCGAGAGGGCGCCGTCTGGTTGGCGGTCCATCTCTACTCCGGATCGGAACATATCGCATAGAGGATATATGGATCGAAAAAAACGGTATAAAACGAAATCCGAGACTTTTTATAATGCTTCGTCGATTTCCCGGATCATCGTTCTGATTCAGCATGACGCACGCAGTCACTCGCATTCTCGATGCCGTAGGCAATACTCCGCTCCTGCGCCTTGATCGGATCGCGG
>JAITIQ010000058.1 GCA_031279425.1 Accumulibacter sp. | reverse complement strand
TTGTAGTGAAGAGGCGCGGCGGACGCGTCTCGTCAGGCATGGCTTCCTTCTCCGCCTGAATTTCATCCTGGAGCGCTTCGCGCTTTTTGGAGTCCTTCTCGCGGGCGGCGTCCTGCTTTAGGCGCTCGATCCGCTTCAGGGCGACCTCCCGCTGCGCGAAGCACCGGGCGATCTCCGACCGGGCGCGATCGCCGGCCAGCTTCTCCCAGCGCTGCATAGGCGCCACACCGGCATTGAAGACCGCCGTCTTCCGTCCGCCGACGGGATAACAGGAACAGGTCCAGATCGATAGCGGTTCCCGGTAATCGTCACCGTAGGGAGCAATTTCAAAGCGCCCCTGTAGAACGGTCGCCAGGACGGACAGGGTGAACATCGTCGCCAGCGCAGGCGGCGACTGCGTGCTTATGGCGGTTGCCGCGGCGTGTTCGGCAAAGATGCCCGGCAGGACGCCCGAATCTATTTCGGGTGTCCGGCGACCACCGAGCGGGATCGGATCGGGCCAGACCTCGTTGGTGACTGGCCGCGCCCGGTCTATCGTCGCCTTGACGGCGGCCTTGCCGCGGACCTTTAGCAGATCGTTAAGATCACTCATCCCAGGCATGGGGCTACTTCCTCGAAATCCGGCACCGCCAAAAAGCCGCGCACCGCCCGCGCGGCGGCTTCGGCCAAGCGGACGCCGGGATTGCCCGGCGTCTCCCGGTCGTTGTCCGCGCACAGGATCAGGCGCAGTCGTGGAAACTTGCCGCGCAGCGCCCGCGCCACCGGTTCCAGGTTGTTGGCATCGAAGGCGCAGGCGACGGCATGGCCCGTCGCTTCGTGGATCGAGGCGGCCGTGGCGTAACCCTCGGCGATGCACAGGGCGCCTTGAGGCCGCCCGATGGCAAAGTAACAACCCCGCTTGCGCCCGCCCGTCAAGAAGCGTTTCTGCCCGTCCGGCGCGATGAACTGTAGACTGTGCAGCTTGCCGCCGGCGTCGCGCAGCGGAATCACCAGGGAAACGCCCAGCAAACGCACGGCGTAGGCCTGTACGCCTTTTTGGACAAGGTAAGGATGATTGCCATGCGCCGGCCTGGATCGCCGCCACAGCGCCGCCGCGCGCGCCGCGGCGGCGGCCTGTACGCTGATCTGTTCGGCGTCGCGCAAACGCCGGGCTTCGGCCAGGCGCGCGGCCAGCGCCGCCCGCTCGGCCGATGTCGGCGTTCCCGTTCCGATCGGCGCCCAAGTCAGCGATTGGCCGGTCTTCCAGGAACCAAAGGCGGCGAAAGACGCGCCGTCGAGGTGCAGGACGTACCAGCCGTTCCGGCTCCCGGCCTTGTCGCCGGCGACGCGGTAACGATGCAGCAGGCCGTCGCCGATTACGTCCGCCCGGATCATCGGCAGGCCGGCCTCGGCCAGGGCGGCGAGGAAGGCGTCAGCGTTCATTTCCCCAGCCCGCGAAGGTGCTTTGCACGGCCGCCAGGATACCCTCCCTCGCATCGCCGCCGCGCCGGCATAGGTCGCGGCAATGGCGGCAGACGTACAGCGAGAAAACCAAGGGGAAGTCCGTCACCTCGTACAGGCGCATCTCATGGCGCTTGCGGGCCGAGGTGAAGGGCTTCCCGCAGCCCGCGCATTCCCGGTTCGGCGTACCGATGCGGACCTCGTACTTCACGCCGCGAAAAGCGGGGAGCAGGTCGGCGATGCTCATGCCATTCGGGAGGGCGATGAGGTTGTGCGCGGGCTTCATCGCGGCTTCCCGTCCGGCCCGCCGATTTCTCCTTTCGAAGCGGCGTCTTCCATTTTCCGGAGGTCGTCGGCGAGGGTCAGCCAATCCACCTGCTTCGGCAACTTCACCTTCTGATGGAGCAATCGTGTCAGCCTGGTTTTGAGAGCCGGCGTCCAGGGCGTGTTGCCGCCCAGGATTTCCCTATGGAAAAACTGGTTCATTTCACAGCGGAAAGCGCGATACTGGTTCGCCACCTCCTTCTTGGCGTCGAGCAAGGACAGGATGGCCGGGTAGCTGCTGGCCGGGATGTCTTCCCAACGTTCGACCTGGAAGACGACGCGCAGATGGTTGTAAATCCATTGCGAGGAGTAAACTTCTCTATTCGTTATTCCGTCGATGCGCAGGCCAATTTCGCGGGACTGCTCGCAGCTCAGTCTGGGCTGTGATTTTCCCTGACTTTTGAGGATTTCGGAGAGATAAACGACGGGAGCGAGGGATGCAACAGGCACGGATGCGCCGGAGGTTTTTTCAGTCATGGCGTGACTCCTGATAAGGGCTTGAACCCTGCTTCCTCGCTTGCAAACGAGGAGGCAGGCCGTGCGGGTTGCAAGACCGGATACCAGGTTCCGGCGAGCCTCGCGGCTCCCCGCACGGCCCGCCAAAAACGCGCCATGCAACGGGCGTAAAAAACCGCAAAAGAGCGCGGATTGTCCGCCTGGTAAATCCGGGCTTGCAAACCCGGTCGCCGAATGTGCGACGACGAGCGAAGAATGCCGCATCGCGGGGCGGCGGTCAAGGGGGGTTATGGCAGCGCTCATTGCGCGATTTCCCGATCGAAGAGGGTATTTAACTTCACGGCCAACGGCAAATCACGCTCGACGATACGGGCATCGATCCAGGCCTGGATCTCCGATTCGATCCAGCCGACGGCCTTTCTCCCCAGGGGTACCGGCCGGGGAAAGGCGTCGGCGGCGATGCGGGCGTAAATGGTCGATCTAGCCAGACCCGTCCGGGCTTCGACCTCGTTACGCCGGAGTATGACCGGTGGATTTGTATGGGACTGTTTGGACATATGGCTTCCTTTGGAAAATCGTCCGGCTCATCCCGGACGCGGAAAGTCTCGCCCATGCCTCGGCGGTATACAAGTACGAATTTTTTGCCACTTTCGGGAGAAGATCCCTATAGCTCCAGCAAGCCTTTGAAGACAGTTTGGAGTGTCAGCGAGTCACTGACCAAGGCTTGCAGGAGACTCGTCCATTCCGTGTCCGTAAAGTGAGGCGCAGTCCCGTAACAGTCCAGACATACCTCAAACTCGCTTTTCAACACGCGCACATAGTCTTTCCAGCTCGATTGACGCGAAGACAGCCAGGGATCATTCTTGAAATGCTCGGCGCTCTTTGGGTGCGCTTTCATGGCTTTGGCCAACGTTTCTATCATCCTGCCCGTCGAAGGGAAATAAGATCTCTCGTAGCTCGACAAGCCGCGTTCACCACGTTCAAATTCATTGAACCGTCTTTTACAGCAGGCGCGCGCCATGTTGTTATCCTCAATGGATTGGCGAATGAACGCAAGGCCGCTATACACCGTCGCCGGCATTTCTCCCCCGTTTTCCTCAAGTTTCCAAAGGAGATTCGCGAGTTTGTCGGCGGCTTTGCCGGCTTTGGCCAGCAGTGCATCGACTCTTTTCTGTTTTTCGAGAGTTTCTATTTTTTCGTCCGGGGCGGCGCGCGAAGATCTCTGGATGGGCGGAGCGCAATCGAGACAATTAATTATCCCGAGGATGAGGTGATTCCAGACATCGGGCGCATGGTCAATCCGATCCAGGGACTTCCAGACCCCTGCCAATCTTTCGTCGGCGAAGAAGATTTCAAGCGCTTCTGCTTTTCGTTCGTCACTAAACCCGCCCATTCTTCGGATCATAAGGTATTCGGCCCAGGCATCCTCTGGAATCCACTCCGGCCTTGACCCGTAGAAAACCTCGTCAGCACCCATAGCGCTTCCTTCCTGCGCGCCTTCGTTCGGGAACCGCCCCCAGGCGGTGAAGGAAGTCCGCTTTTCGTCTGGCCGGACTAGGGGGCGGTGTGCTCTGTCGTCGTCAGGCGGCGCTGCCTCGCAGGGGAATCACGTCCGCCCCGGCCTGGAGCTTGTCCAGATAATCCGCCCAGGCCTGCATCATCACTCTACGTTGCGGTAAAAATTTGGTGCGGTTGTACGCCGTCCCCAGGGCGTCTGGCACCCGGTGCCCAAGTTGATGTTCGATGACCAGGGGGTCGAAGCTTAGGGTTTCGGAAAGCAAGGTGCGGGCAGTTGCCCGGAAACCGTGTCCGGTCGTTTCGCTTCGTGTGTCGTACCCCAACGTCCGCAGGGCGCAATTTAGAGTGGCATCCGACAATGGACGCCCCGGCCGCTGCCCGGGAAACACCAACCCGCTACGGCCATGCCCGGTTATCGGGTGTAGGGCTTCCAGAATCACCGCGGCTTGCCGGGACAGGGGAACGTGATGCTCAGTTCCGGTTTTGCTAGCCGTGAATCGCCATTCGGCCTTTTCAAGATCGATGTCCTCCCACTTCGCCGCCCGCAGTTCGCCGGGCCGACAAAACAGCAGGGGCAGAAGTCTCAAAGCAGCAGTGACGGATGGCGAACCCCGGTAGCCGTCAATGTCCCGCAGGAGTTTTCCCAGTTTCACGGGGTCGAGAATCGCGGGCATGTGCTTTACGGGCACCGCCTTGAATGCCCCTTTGAGGCTTGGGACAGGGTTGTAGTTTGCCAAGCCGTGCTGGATGGCGAAGTCCATGATTTGACTGATCGCCATCTTGCTCTTGCGCAGCGTGTCGCCCGTGCCTCGCGCTTCCAGGGGTTCCAGGGCGACCAGCACTCTGGGAGCGGTTATTTCGGAAACCGGCGTCTCGCCAAGGGCAGGCAAAATATGCTTCGTCAGCCGTCCCCGTTGCGATGACGCTGTACTTTCCGTGACCTCCGTTTTCCACTTCTTGAACCATTTTTCTGCTACTATCTCGAAAGTGTTGGCCGCACGTTCCTGCCTAGCGAGCTTGTGTGCCTTCTTGGCCGCGCTTGGATCGATGCCGTTGGCGAGCAGCTTTCTGGCTTTGTCGCGACGCTCGCGGGCTTCGGCCAGGGTCACTTGAGGATAGACGCCCATGGAAAGCGTCTTTCGCTTGCCGGCGAACCGATAATCGAGCCGCCACCAACGGGAGCCGTTCGGATTCAACAGCAGATAAAGCCCTGCGCCATCGACGATCTTTAGCGGTTTTTGTTCGGGCTTGGCATTACGAATAGCGACATCGGTGAGTGCCATGACGGTAACTTCCATCTGACGGTAACTGAGTTACCGTCAATGTTACCGTCACTTATGGATAGATTTCAAGGAAACGTTGAGGATTGCTCTAGACGATAAAAAGGCCAGAAACCTTGGTTTTGCTAAGTTTTCCGGCCTTGTTCGGACTGCTTTGGATTGTTAGTTGGTGCCCAGGAGAGGACTCGAACCTCCACAGTGTTGCCACCACCAGGACCTGAACCTGGCGCGTCTACCAATTTCGCCACCTGGGCCTGTCTGAAGAGAGGCGCATTCTAAGGGACAAGAAAAAAATGTCAACAAAGCTGTCGAAGACCCGCAAAAAGGACCCGTATTTCCAGCGCGAGGCGGCCAGGTACGAGCGGCCGCTGCCGTCGCGGGAATACGTGCTGATGCTGCTGGAAGAACAGGGCAGGCCGGTGAGCTGCGATCAGTTGTGCGCATTGCTGGACGTTGGCGAGGACGAGCAGGAATCCTTCGGCCGGCGTCTTGCCGCCATGGAACGGGAAGGCCAGCTGATGCGCAACCGCAAGGGCGCCTACATCCTGCCGGAGCAGGCCAGCCTCATCGCGGGGCGTGTCGAGGGACATGCCGACGGTTACGGTTTCCTGATTCCGGATGACGGCGGCGAGGATCTGTACCTCGATGCCAAACAGATGAGCAGGGTGCTGCACCGCGATCGCGCATTGGTCCGGGTGACCGGCTTCGACCGCAAGGGACGGCGCGAGGGCGCCATCGTCGAGGTACTCGAGCGGGCCAACAGCCGGGTTGTCGGACGGGTGCTGATCGAGCATGGCATCATGCTCGTGGTGCCCGAGAACAAGCGCATCAGCCAGGACATCCGGATCGTTGTCGGCGGGAAGGCGGACAGGAAAGCGAAGGTGAAGGCCGGGCAGGTGGTGGTCGCCGAAATCGTCCAGCAGCCCGACCGGCACTTGCTGCCGATCGGCCGGATCGTCGAAATCCTCGGCAACTACGCCGATCCCGGCATGGAGATCGAAATCGCGCTGCGCAAGCACGAGCTGCCGTTCGAATTCTCCGCGCAGGCCAGCGCCGAGGCGGAGAAACTGCCGGAAAAAATCCACAAGGCGGAACGCTCGGACCGCGTCGACTTGACCGATCTGCCGCTGGTGACGATCGACGGCGAGACGGCCAGGGATTTCGACGACGCGGTGTTCGCCGAGAAGAGGGGCAGGGGCTGGCGGCTGGTGGTGGCGATCGCCGACGTCTCCCATTACGTGAAACCCGGCACGGCGCTCGACCGCGAGGCGATGGAACGCGGCAATTCGGTCTATTTTCCGCGGCGGGTGATTCCGATGCTGCCGGAAAAGCTGTCCAACGGCCTGTGCTCGCTCAATCCGGACGTCGACCGGCTGGCGATGGTCTGCGACATGGACATCAGTCCGCGCGGCAACATCCGGGACTACCACTTTCATCCGGCGGTGTTCCGTTCCAGGGCGCGCCTCACCTACACGCAGGCGTGGGCCTGGCTGTCCGGTGCCGAGCGGCCGAAGGGCCGCCTGCAGGAGAGCCTGCAAGTGCATCTGCGGACCCTGTACGATCTCTTCCAGGCGCTGCTCAAGGCACGTCACAAGCGCGGCGCGATCGACTTCGAGACGGTCGAGACGATGATGCTGTTCGACGATCGGGGCAAGATCGAGCGCATCGTCCCGGTCGAGCGCAACGACGCGCATCGCCTGATCGAGGAATGCATGCTCGCCGCCAACGTCTGCGCCTCGGATTTCCTGCAAAAGCGCAGGCAGACCTGCCTGTACCGTGTGCACGAGGGGCCGACGGCGGAAAAGCTCGAAAACCTGCGCGGCTTTCTCGGGCAATTCGGCCTTTCCCTGCCGGGGGGCGGCAATCCCACCGCCAAGGATTACGCGGCGCTGCTCGCCCAGGTGAAGGACCGCCCGGACGCGCAACTCTTGCAGACCATGATGCTGCGTTCGCTGCGCCAGGCCACCTACAGTCCGGACAACGTCGGCCATTTCGGTCTTTCCTACGAGCATTACACGCATTTCACCTCGCCGATCCGGCGCTACCCGGACCTCCTGGTGCATCGCTCGATCAAGGCGGCGCTCGCGGGAGGGCGCTACACGCCGGGGGACTGGGCGGAAATCGGCCTGCACTGCTCGATGACCGAGCGGCGCGCCGACGAGGCCACGCGCGACGTGACGAGCTGGCTGAAGTGCTACTACATGGGCGATCGCATCGGCGAGGAATTCGATGGCACGATCGCCGCCGTCGTGCCGTTCGGCGTCTTCGTCGCGCTCGATTCCGTCTATGTCGAGGGGCTGGTGCACGTCTCGGATCTGGGCGAGGACTATTTCCAGTTCGATGCCGCCAAACAGCAGATGCTGGGAGTACGCACCGGCCAGCGCTTCCGGCTCGGCGACCGTCTGCGCGTGCGGCTGGCGCGCGCCGATCTGGAGAGCGGGCGCATCGACTTCGTGCTGGTGAATCCCGAAGTGAGCACTTTCGACGGGAAGGCCATGAAGATGCAAAGAAAAGCGAAATGAACCACTCTTTTGATCAGCGGAATCCAGAAAAATCAACGATCTGGATTTGGTCTCCGTGTTGAATGAGGTTTTCCAGATTGACAATATATTTGATGTGCGGCAAGTGAAGGCTTTGCTGAAGAAATGGGCTGGAGGTCTGAAACGGCAGACGCTGCTCGTATACTTTGCCGCCCGGGATCCGCGCACGTCCTGGTCCGTTCGCTTGCTGGCTTTGCTGGTTGCGGCGTATGCCCTGAGTCCAATCGACCTCATTCCGGATTTCATCCCCATCCTTGGCTATCTGGATGATTTGCTGCTGGTGCCGCTGGGCGTGGCTCTGGTCATACGCCTGATTCCGGAACCGGTCATGGAATCGGCGCAACGGCAGGCATTGGCGGCGACCGAAAGGCCGGGCAGTGTGGGTATGGCAGCCGTGATCGTCCTGATCTGGCTGCTGGCATTGGGTTGCACCGGGTGGTGGGCTTACCGGGCATTGCGCGCCTGATTCCAGTTTCGACTCGGCAGATCACCGATTCATTGCGCTTTCATTACACCATGTCACAGACCACCTTCATCTACGGATTCCACGCGGTCGTCGCCAAACTGCGTCATCAGCCGCAAGCCGTCCTGGAAATCTTTGTCGCCGTGGATCGGCGCGACGCGCGGCTGCGCGATCTTTTGAAGCACGCCGAAGCGCAGGCGGTCAAGGTCGTTCCCGTCGATGCCGCCCGGCTCGAGGGCATGGCCGGAGGGGGGAAGCGGCACCGGGGCGTGGTGGCGCGCGTTTCGGCGGAATCGCGTCACGTGGCGCTCGACGACGTGCTCGATACGCTCGAAGAGCCGCCTTTCCTGCTGATCCTGGACGGTGTCAAGGATCCGCACAATCTCGGCGCCTGTCTGCGCGTCGCCGACGCCGCCGGCGCGCACGCGGTGGTGGCGCCGAAGGATCGCGCCGCCGGCCTCACGCAGACCGCGATCCAGGTGGCCAGCGGCGCGGCGGAATCCGTGCCTTACGTCACGGTGACCAACCTCGCGCGCACTTTGCGCGAGCTGAAGGAACGCGGCATCTGGATCGTCGGCGCCGACGCCGGGGCCAGGACGGATCTCCACACGGCCGAATGGCCGGAAGCCACCGCCTGGGTGCTCGGCGCCGAAGGCGACGGCATGCGCCGCTTGACGCGCGAAACCTGCGACCAGCTCGTCACCATCCCGATGCTCGGCTCGGTGCAGAGCCTCAACGTATCGGTGGCGGCCGGAGTTTGTCTTTACGAAGCGCGGCGGCGCATGCGGCGGGGCAGGTAAAAACGGCCGAGGATTGCCCGTATTGGAACCGCCCCAGTGACGATCGCTGCTTCTTCGGCGTCCTCGCTCAATCCGGGCTAAGAGAACAACCGCCGTGCCAAGGGGCCGCCCGCCGGTATCTGCCGTTCCGCGAGCATCGCCTGGTATTGCCCGATCTGCCGGCTGATCGGCTCCAATGCCGCGTCGGACAGGGGGCGGAGCTCGTCGTCGACCACCGCGCCGCGCAGGACGCTGGCGAAATTCTTCGCCAGGTCCATCATCTGGGCGAACCTTCTCTCTCCTTGCGCGACGCACGGCACGTCGAGCAGGAAGGTAAGGCCGTTGGTGCTCATGGAACGCATCGTGTCGACGGAAAAAATCTGCGCCTCCCGGTTGAGCAGCGCGAAAAGCACGTTGCCGTCGTCATCCAGGCGCTCGAAACGTCCGGCCTGGATGACCATGCCGTTGGATTCAGCCAGAGCGCGCAGCTGGGTACCCGGAAATGCCTGGCCCTGGCTGATCACGTTGATGCCGATCTGGATATCGACGGCGGCGCAGAAGCGGTCGAGCTCCACCGCGGTCTCCAGAGCGCCCTGCCGCGGGGGAAGCTCGGCAATGCCCGTCAATTGTTCGGCGAGATCCTGCATGGCCATGGCGAAGGCCGCCAGTTCTCCCTCGCCTGCCGGACCCCGCCGGTTGACGAGTTGCAATCCCGCCCGGATATACCGGTATTCGCCCTCCGGTCCGGAAATCCACCGCCATTCGCCGGCCTTTTCGTCATAGCCGATCCAGCGCACCGGCTTGGTGAAGCGCGCGAGCGCCTCACCGGAGGCCTCGAGAATGCGCTGCGCGGGAACCGGCTCGACGGTATCGATGACGGCGATGAAATCGACGAGCGGCGAAAGCAGATGCCGGTCTTCCTCGATCGCCGGTGTCTGCGGCGCCAGCGGGGACGGTTCGCGCGCCTCGTTCGTCGCGCGCTCCGGCGCAGGCTTCCGGAGCGGCGGATCGGCCGCTTTCGGGATGGCGGATTCCGGCTCGCTGCGCAGGACGGGTTCGACGCGCGCGTCCTCCGGCGGCGCCCGATTCTCTTCCGACCGGACCGGGGATACCGCTTCCGGGTCGGCCTTCTCCGGTCCTTCGTCGAGCAGAACGTCCGGATGATCCGACTTCAGCACTTTTCTTGCCTGCTCACGCTGGCGCGCTTCCTGCCATTTGTTGTAGGCCGTCACGGCTACCACGGCGACGATGCCCAAGCCGATCAAACCCATCTGCAAATCGGTCATCTTGAAATCCTAAACGATCTGTTCGCGCAGACGCAGCGCCTCCTCCATGTCGACTTCGACGATGCGGGAAACACCGGATTCCTGCATCGTGACGCCGACCAACTGCCGCGCCATTTCCATGGCGATCTTGTTGTGGCTGATGAACAGGAACTGCGTCTGGGCGGACATGCGCTGCACCATTTCGCAAAAACGCTCGGTATTGGTATCGTCCAGCGGCGCGTCCACTTCGTCAAGCAGGCAGAACGGCGCCGGGTTGAGCTGGAACATCGAGAATACCAGGGCGATCGCGGTCAACGCCTTCTCGCCTCCGGACAAAAGGTGGATCGTCGAGTTCTTCTTGCCCGGCGGCTGCGCCATGACTTGCAGGCCGGCGTCGAGGATTTCCTCGCCGGTCATGTTGAGCCGCGCTTCGCCGCCGCCGAAGAGGATCGGGAACAATTCGCCGAAGCTCTGGTTCACCGCGTCGAAGGTCGTCTGCAGGAGTTCGCGCGTCTCGCGATCGATGCGGCGGATGGCGTTCTCCAGCGTGTCCATGGCTTCCCGCAGGTCTTCCGACTGCGAGTCGAGGAAACCCTTGCGTTCGCGGGCCGATTCGAGTTCGTCGAGCGCGGCGAGGTTGACCGCGCCCAGCGCCTCGATCGCGCGCTTCAGGTCGTCGATCGCTCTTTGCAGCGGACCGGGACGGGACTTCTCCAGTTCCGGCGTCAGGCCCGGCTCGTCCGCGTTGGCGACGAGAAGCTGCGCTTCGAACTGCTCGACCTCGAGCTTCGCCGCCTGCTCCTTGAGCTTCAGTTCCTCGATTTTCTCGCGCATGGGCTCCTGCCCGCGCTCGAGCTGCATACGCCGTTCTCCCAGCTCGCGCACTTCGTTCGCCGCCTCTTCCTGCTCGTTGCGCGCGGTCGCCAGCGCCTCTTCCCTGGCGGTCTGCCGGGCGAGCGCTTCCTGCAGGAGCGGCTCGAGATCCTCGGCTCGCAGGGCGGCCGCGTCCTCCTCGCAACGCGCCAGGTCCTCGGCGACGCGCGCGATCTGCTGGTTCGCCAGCTCGCGTTTCTCGGCGTTGTTCTCGATCACGCCCCGGCATTCGCGCTGCTTGAACCGGGCTTCCTGCAGATCGCGCTCCGCCGCGCCGACCTGCCCGCGTTCGTCGTCTACGGCGCGCTTGGCCCGTTCCAGCTGGGCCAGCGCCTCGTCCATCGCCCGCCGCAATTCCCGGAAATGTTCGTCCTGCGCCTCGAGCGCCTGCTCGGCTGCGAACCGGCGCTCGTTGGCCTCCTCCTCTTCGGCCGCCATGTCTTCCAGGTCGGCGTCGATCTGCGTCTGTCGTTCGCGGTACCGTTCGAGCATCTGAGCGAGCTTCAGCGTTTCCACCTGGATCGCGTGCGCCTCGTTCTGCCAATCGTCGAGCGCTGCCCGCGCGTCCTCCAGCGCGCCGCCGGCCTCGGACTGGCGCGCCTCGGCTTCGGTGAGGAGCGCCTGCTCCTCCTCGACCCGCGCTTCCTGCCCGGCGATGATCCCATCGAGCGTTTCGATTTCCCGCTGGCGTTCGAGCAGACCGTGTTCAGCGTCCGGCGCGAACAGCGTGACACTCTGCCGGGTCACCACGTCGCCGGCGGGCGTCACGCAGCACGCGCCCACCGCCAGATCCTCGCGCCGCCGGAACGCGGCGGCCAGGTCGGACGCGGTGAATACGCCATCCAGCCAGTCGTCGAGCGCCGCCGAGAGCGAAGCGTCGGCGCAGCGGATTTTTTCGCGCAGACTGTCGCCGCCGGGCCGCGCGGCGGCCCCTTGGGGCAGCAGCAGCGCCAGTTTGACCCCGGGGCGGTCGCGGCCCCAGGCCGGATCGGCGTCTCCGGCCGGCAGCGCCTGCAGGCGTTCGCGCAGCACCGCTTCGACGGCATCTTCCCAGCCGGGCTCGACGTGCAGGGATTTCCACAACGGGCGAGCGCCGTCGATACGGTGCCGCGAGAGCCAGTCGGAGAGCCTGCCGTCTTCCTGCGCGCGCCGCTGCAATTGCTCCAGCGCATTGCGCCGCGCCTGCGTCTCGGTGCGTTCCCTCTGCGCCTGCTGCACCCGCTCCATGGCCGCGCGGCGCTGCTGGTCGAAGAACGGCTGTTCCCGCTGCCGCCGCGCCACGTCTTCCTGCGCTTCGCGGATGCGTTCCCGCAATCCGGAGAGCGCCTCCTGCCGGCTTTCGTATTCGGCCGCATCCGGCGCCGGCAGCGCCTCGCGCTCCTGCCGCAGACGCTCCCGGCGCCCGGCGAGGATTTGCAGCGAACGCTGCGCGTGCTCCCGGTTGGCGAACTCCACCTGCCGGCGCTGGTCGGCCTGCGCCAGGTCGTCGCGCCGCCGATCGGCTTCCTCCTGCGCCGCCACATGCGCCTCTTCGGCGAGCGGCAGACTTTCCCGCCGCGCCGCCAGCCGCATTTCCTCCTGTTCGACGCGCTCGCCGGCCAGGGTCAACAGTTCCCGCAGGTGTTCCTGCTCGGATTCGAGCTTTTCGACTTCCGCCTGCCAATACTCCCGGTCTTCGGCCAACTGCTTCTGCCGCGATTCGTTTTGCTCGGCGTGATCGCGGCTGCGCCTGATTTCCCCCTCCAGCCGGACCACCTCGACCCTGGCGCCGGAAAAGGCGCTTTGCGCGGCCTCCTGTCCTTCGATCGCCAGGGCATGATGCTCGCTCGCCCTGGCGAGATCCGCCTCGGTGGCGCGCAAGGCGGCCAGTTCGCCTTGCAGCCCGTTCTCCGCCGCCTCGAGCTCCCGGACCAGCCGCTCGCGCTCGGCGCGCGCCTCGTTGCGCCGATAGAGCCAGAGCAGATGCTGCCGGGTCGTCAGCTGTTCCTGGTAGCCATGGTACTGTCGGGCGACCGCGGCCTGGCTCTCCAGCCTTTCCATCTGCGTGGCGAGCTCGGCGCGGATGTCGTCGACCCGGATGAGGTTCTCGCGCGCGTCGGCCAGGCGCCCCTCGGTTTCCTTGCGCCGCTCCTTGTACTTGGTGACGCCCGCCGCTTCTTCCAGGAAGACTCGCAGCTCGTCCGGACGCGCCTCGACGATGCGCGAAATCGTCCCCTGCCCGATGATCGCGTAGGCGCGCGGACCGAGTCCGGTGCCGAGGAAGAGGTCGGTGACGTCCTTGCGCCGCACTTGCAGGTTGTTGATCGAGTACTCGGACTGGCCGTTGCGGATCAGCACCCGTTTCACCGACAGTTCGGCATATTGCGACCACTGCCCGCCGATGCGTCCCTGCGAATTGTCGAAGACGAGCTCGACCGAGGCGCGAGAAACGGCCTGGCGCGTGCGGCAGCCGTTGAAGATCACGTCCTGCATCGACTCGCCGCGCAGTTCGGAAGCCTTCGACTCGCCGAGTACCCAGCGCACGGCGTCGATCACATTGGATTTCCCGCAGCCGTTCGGACCGACCACGCCAACCAATTGTCCCGGCAGGGCGATGGTCGTCGGATCGACGAAGGACTTGAATCCGGCGAGTTTGATCTTGGTGAGGCGCATGAAACAGAACGCAGCCCTGGAAGGCTGCGCGAGTGGTTACGAGGTTGCGAATGGCTGCGGATGCTTCATCGACCATGGCCGCCGGCAGCGGCGCGACGGCTTGCTTATAATACCACCTTGTTCCATCGCGCCATCCAGACGATTCCAGACCATGACCACCCGGCCTTCCCCGACGCTCGAGACTTTTCCGAATCCCGCGCCGCACCGCGACTACTTCATCCACATGGAGATTCCGGAATTCACCTGCCTGTGCCCGAAGACGGGCCAGCCCGATTTCGGCGTGCTGACCGTCGACTTCGTTCCGGACGAGACCTGCATCGAATTGAAGAGCCTCAAACTCTACATCTGGTCGTTCCGCAACGAAGGTTGCTTCCACGAAGCGGTGACCAACCGCATCCTCGACGATCTCGCCGGGGCCGCCCAACCCCGTTTCCTGCGCGTCACCGCGCGCTTTTTCGTGCGCGGCGGCATTTTCACCAACGTCGTCGCCGAATACCGCAAAACAGGATGGCAGCCCGAACCGAAGGTCGAGCTTGCCGAATTCGCCGTCCAGTCCAATCCCAGTATGCGAGGATGACATCATGAATACGCCCGATCCGAAACCCGTTCCGTTTTCCGAAGAACAGCTCGACCGCCTGGAAGCGCTGCTCGATGCGCCGGAGCTCGCGGAAGCGATGCGCTTAGACGAGATCCAGGGTTATCTGTGCGCCGCGCTCGCCGGGCCGCGGCCGATCGACGAAGAAGACCGGCTGATCGACATCCTGGGGGACGAGGAAGCCATGGACAGCGGGCCCGGCCGCGAAGCCGCCGGACTGATCCGGCAGTTCTCGGAAAATCTCGCCGCCGCGCTGGCTTCCGGCGAACCGCCGCCCCTGCTGCTCTATCCCAGGGAGGAAGGCAACGACAGCCAGAGCGATTACGTTCCGTGGTGCGAAGCCTATCTCGCGGCCGTGGACCAGGCGCCCGAGGACTGGTTCGAACACCTTGAGGAAGAGAACGAAGAAGGCGCCGAGAGAGAAGCCGAATATCTGGACGAGCGGCTGTTCCCACTGATGGTGATCACCGGCGAAGCGGAAGCCGCCGCCCGCGAACACGGCGAAACCTGGCCGGAAGGCGATGAGCGCGCCACCCTCGAGGAAGAGTGCGAAGACGGGCTGGCGCAGGCGGTTACCGACATCTATCGCTTCTGGCTGGCCAAACGCGGCGTCGGCACGATCCGCAACGACGCGCCGCAGGCCGGCCGCAACGATCCCTGTCCCTGCGGCAGCGGCAGAAAGTTCAAGCACTGCTGCGGTCGGGGCTGATTCCAATTCCTGACGTGATAGGTTTACGCAAGCCATGCAAATACCATGCGAGGCGCCTTCTCGAAAACCCCGGCCAGGTTTTTGAACTTTCAGGGTCTTGGCGACGTGCATATCACGCGCGCGGACGGCGCGCCCTGCGGGACGTGCCGTCCGCGCTGCGTCGGAAGGTCTCGGTCGATGCGGCGGGCCACGCGCCGTTTCCCAACGGTGAGCGACCTCTCCGTTCGCGCGTCGTCATCCGGTGATCATTTGTCCAGCACACCGGCCTGGGTGAGGATTTCGACGAGTTTTTCGCGCGTCGCCGCGTCCGGCGCGAAGACGGGGGAGAGCGCCGTGGTCGGGATGTCCAGCCCGGTCAGCCGGATCGCTTCCTTGATCACGCCGGTAAACGGCACGTCGATCGCGTACATGCGCGAGAGCATCGCCAGGCGCTTTTGCAGGCTCCGCGCGGCGCCGAAATCCTGCTCCCGGTAGGCGCGGTAGATGCCGCAGGTGATTTCGGGCACGAAATTCGAGGTCGCCGGGATGGCGCCGTCGCCGCCGATCAAGAGCGTATCGAGCATATATTCGTCAAAGCCGGTGAAGACCATGAATTCGGGGCGCGCGCCTTTCACTTCGAAGACGAAGTTACGGATGTGGCTCATGCAGTCGATGGTGTCCTTGATGCCGACGATGTTCGGACAATCCCCGGCCAAGCGGCCGACGAGTCCGGGCGACAGATCCTGGCCGGTCAGCGCCGGGAAGTTGTAGAGCAGCACGGGCAGCGGCGAATTCTCGGCGATCTGCCGATAGTGCCGGTAGAGGCGCTGCTCGCTCAATTTGGCGTAATACGGGTTGACCACCATCACCGCGTCGGCACCGACGCTGCCCGCGTGCCGGGCGAGGTCGATCGCTTCCCGCGTCGCGCAGGAAGCAGTGCCGACGATCACCGGTTTCTTCCCGGCGACCCGTCCCACGCAGAATTCGGCGATGGCCTTGCGGCCCTCGTGGGGGATCGTGGCGAATTCGCCGGCACTGCCAAGAAACAGGAATCCGTCGACGTCCGAAGCGAGCAGCCGGTCGACCAGCCGCCCCATGCCCTGCGGGTCGAATTGTTCGTTCGCGTCGAAGATCGTCGGGACTGGAGGAATGACGCCCTGGAGCTGGAATGCCATGATGGATCTCACTTGAAAAGAAGCAGTTTAGAGCATCTTGGCTGGAATGATGACATCCATTCATCCTGAAAGCCCGGGCCTGACCAAACAGTGGAAATTTGTCTGGTTGGCCCGGCAAAGAGAACGGCGCCCCGCCAGGGGCGGGAGGGGGCGTCGTCCCCTCCGGCGCAGCCGCAAAATGGTCGTTGCGAGAGCGCGGCGCCGCGGCAATCCATGCGGCGGTTCAGCGATCGGGAATTTCATCCGAAGCGAGCGCGCTCATCCTGGATGAAATCCGGTATCGTTCCCGGTGCAATTCGGAAATTACCCTGAAGCCGACAGATCCGCAGGTCGGGCATACTTTCCCGACATGGGCCCAGAAATCGGGCAGGCCGGCCTGGCCTGCGGACTGGGGAATTTGGATTGAAGAAAGATCAGCCTTGCCGAACCTGGAAGAGAAGAAACAGAAGCTCGTCGCGTATCTCGAGGAACTGGAAAGCGTCGCCGTGGCCTTTTCCGGCGGAGTCGATTCCACTTTCCTGCTCAAGATGGCCCACGATGCGCTGGGCGACCGGGCGCTGGCCGTCACCGCGCGCTCGCATTCCTTTCCGGAGCGCGAACTCAAAGAGGCCATCGCCTTTTGCCGGAAGGAGGGAATCCACCACGTGCTGGTCGATGCCGAGGAACTCGAGGTCGCTGGTTTCGCCGACAACCCGGTCGACCGCTGCTACCTGTGCAAGACCGAGCTGATGGCCCATCTCTGGGAGGTCGCCCGCGCGCAGGGTGTCAGGCATGTCGCCGAAGGCTCGAACATGGATGACGTCGGCGATTACCGGCCGGGCCTCCGGGCCGTCGAGGAACACGGAGTCGAGAGTCCGCTGCGTCACGCGCATCTTGGCAAGGAGGAGATCCGCCTGCTCTCGAAGGAACTCGGACTCGCCACCTGGAACAAGCCGTCCTTCGCCTGCCTGGCGAGCCGCATTCCCTACGGCGACAGGATCACCGAAGAGCGTCTGCGCATGATCGACCGCGCCGAGCAGTTCCTGCTGGACCTGGGCCTGAAACAGGTGCGCGTGCGTCTGCACGGCAATCTGGCGCGCATCGAGACCGACGGTGCCGGAATGGAACGGTTGATGCGGGCGAACGAGCGGATCGGCGTCTACCAGGCGCTCAGGGGATACGGTTTTTCCTACGTGGCGCTGGATCTGATGGGTTATCGCACGGGCAGCATGAACGAGACGCTGGCGGTGCGCATCGAGCGCGCCTGAAAGGGAAATCCGGGGCAGGCAGCGCCAAACGCCGAGCCACTCGCCCGCATCGCTTCGTCATTCCGGCGAAGTGTCGAGAAAGCGATGCATCACATAGGCGTCGACCTCGCCCAGGCGGCCATGCCGGAACGCTTTCGGCAAGGTTCCGACGATCTTGAAGCCCAGTTTTTTCCAGAGCGCCACCGCGCCGGTATTGGTGCTGACCACGAAGTTGAACTGCATGGCCGCGAAACCTCTTCTCCGGGCCTCTTCCAGGCAATGCCGCCCGAGCGCCTCGCCGATCCCGCGCCCGCGCTCGCCGGGGCTCACCATGAACGAGGCATTGGCCACATGCGCGCCGAGATCCCGCTGGTTGGCGATCAGCTTGTACATCCCGGCGATTCGCTTCTCCCGTTCGGCGACGAACGAGGCGACGCCCGGCCCGAACCAATAGGCGAAAGCGTCCGCGCGAGTAGCCTCCGGGGAAAAGACGTAAGTGTCCGCCGGCGCCACCACTGCCAGGAAGATCGGCCACATGCCCGTGAAATCGCTTTCGACCGCGGCGCGGATGCGCAGGTTCCGGCTCATGCCGATCTTGCCTCCGCGGTGGCCTGCCGGACGCGCAGAGCGTCCCGCGTCTCGGCGACGTCATGCACGCGCAGGATGCGCGCCCCCCGCTCCGCGGCGATCAATGCCGCCGCGACGCTGGCGCCCAGGCGTTCGCTCGCCGGCCGGCCAGTGACGGCGCCGAGCATCGACTTGCGCGATATTCCGGCCAGCACCGGAAGACCGTCGCGGGATACCTCGGCAAGATGCGCGAGCAGCGTCAGATTGTGTTCGAGCGTCTTGCCGAAGCCGAAGCCCGGATCGAGCACCAGACGGTCGCGGTCGATGCCCGCCGCCGTTGTCGCCGCCACCCGGACAGCCAGGAATTCGCCCACCTCGCGCACGACATCGCCATATTCGGGACGCCGCTGCATGGAAAGCGGCTCGCCCTGCATGTGCATGAGACAAATGGCGCAGTCGCTGTCCCTCACCGCTTCGAGCGCCCCGGGCCGGCGCAGGGCGAAAATGTCGTTGATCATCGAAGCGCCCCGCGCGAGCGCGGCCCGCATGACTTCGGGCTTGCAGGTATCGATCGAGATCGGCGCCGGACCATCCGCCAGGGCTTCCAGCACCGGCAGCAGACGCTCCAGTTCCTCGTCGAGCGAGGCGGGAATCGCGCCGGGACGCGAAGACTCGGCGCCCAGGTCGATGAGATCGGCGCCCGCCGCGATCTGTCGGCGCGCGCGTTCGACCGCCCGCTCCGCATCGGAACCCAGCCCATCGCCGGAAAAGGAATCCGGCGTCAGGTTGACGATGCCCATGATCAGCGGGCGATCGAGCGGCAGGAGAAATTTTCCGCAGCGTAGCATGGCTAAAAACCTGAACCTGGTGGAATCCCTGGAAACCGTGAGCGCGCAGGGAATTCCCGTGGTGGATCACGACCCCGCCGAACATGGATTTCTCCATGCTCTCCGTGTTGAATGAGGCTCATGCGCGTCAGTCTGGCGGCGCGACCGAGCGTCGGCGTCCCCTCCTGGAAACAGCCGGACCGGAAGCGCTCCAAACAAACAAGGCTTGCATCGCCGCAAGCCTTGAAAATTCTGGTAGGGCATGTAGGGATCGAACCTACGACAAACGGATTAAGAGTCCGCTGCTCTACCAACTGAGCTAAAGCCCCCAAAAACGGAGCGGATTATACACCTACATCGGGCTCCAGAGCACCTGGCAACTCCGGAATCGCAATCCGCGCAATCCGCTGCCGCGCGGTATGCAGGCGGATTCCGGAGAACAAACCGCTCTCACGCATCCGGCCGCTTCACCGGTTACGAATCCTTACAAATTTCTTGTGCCGCCGCAGCGATCTGCCCTGAAGTCGCCTGGCAAATCTCGCTCAAGCTCATCCGAATGACCTGTCAGTTGGTATCGGGCGTTGTGCCGTTTACGGCCGGCGCGTTCAGGGTTTCGACCTTCGGGTCGTCCCATGCGCCGGTAATCCGGTAGCGATAGCTGAACACGGCTCCCAACGGATTG
>JAITIQ010000015.1 GCA_031279425.1 Accumulibacter sp. | reverse complement strand
GTCTTGCTGTTCAAGTACCAACGCTTTGAGCGCCTGGAGTCCATCGGGCAGGACCGCATTCATGCGGGTACTCTAGGGTCTTGAATTCGGCACTGTGACGGATCGAAACCACGGGTGAGGCGGAAGCCTGCATGGGGATGTACCTTCCTGTCAGGGGATGGACACCCCTCGGGAAGAAGTGACCACATCAGACCGATCACTTTCACTGATCCCCTCATTAAGGGCAAGACGGCTTCCGCCGGACGCTTACGTACCTGCCGTAGTCCGTTCGGTGCAACTGGAGGGTGAAAAGAGATTCAAATCTTGGCAGGAGGGCGTCCGGACCGGGCATCGCAAGATGGCCAGTTTGCTGCGGTAGATCTGCCCGCGCCTGGAATATTCACGCTTGCCTTGCCCCATGCCTTTCAATTAGTCTACGTTCGTGGCGCCTTCCCAGGCGGGTGTCGGGTTCCGGCCTGACCACTCCGGGGTTACCCCGGGGATTTTTCGGTAGTTCCGCTATTCTTTGCCTGAGCGGCGCACGCCTGCGGCGTGATGAGCTCAGGCGCAACACGACAGGCTGGAGAGGGCGCCATGTCTCCTCCATTTACCTCTCCTCCGCGCCTTGGACGAATACGAATATCCCGTTCTCCCGTCCCCGCCGCCAGAGTCCGCGCGCAAGGTAGCCGTGGCGCTGGCCCGGGCTTTCCTGGCCGGAGAAAACAGTCCAGCCGCCATGCGGGAACGGGGGGCGCGAGCGTTGGGGCGTTCCTGGCCGTGGCTGCTTCCCCTCACCTTGCGCCTGCATTTCCAACTGGCGCCGGAAGCCTGGCATCCTGGGCAACATGACAGAATCGTCGCCCTGATTCTCGCCTTTCCGCCTTTCCTGGCCGCGTTCGAGCCTCCGGGCGAGGTTCCGCGGGTGCGTGGCCATTATCCCTTCCATCCCCCGATGGGCATGCCGCCCGCGGCGCTTTCCGGGTTGGATCTGCCGTCCCTGGCGACGCCGGGAGATTTGGCCGAGTGGCTGGGACTTTCAGCGAGCATACTGGATTGGTTCGCCAATGTGGCGGGACGGGATGGAGGCGCGACCGCCCCGAAGTTGGAGCATTACCATACCCGCTGGGTTGCCAAGGCCAGCGGCGGGGTCCGCCTGATCGAAGCGCCCAAGGCACAGCTGCGCGCCATCCAGCGCCGCATCCTGCGGGAAATCCTCGACCGGGTGCCGACGCATCCGGCGGCCCAGGGCTGCGTGCGGGGAGGTTCGGTGGCGGGTAATGCGGCGCTGCATGCGGGTTCTCCCTTGTTGCTGAAGCTGGATTTGCAGGATTTTTTCACCAGCATCCCCGGCGCTCGCGTCCATGCCCTGTTCCGCACCCTGGGGTATCCGAGGGAGACTGCTCGCTACCTGACCGGATTGACCACCCACTGTACGTCCGCCCGGGTGTTGCGAAGCCTGCCCCAGGCGGAATACCCGAGTCCCGAGGAACGGCGGTGGCAACGCGTCTGGGCGCGGCGCCTCATGGAACGTCATTTGCCCCAGGGCGTGCCGACTTCGCCCGCCCTGGCCAACCTGTGCGCGTATCGGCTGGATGCGCGCCTGAGCGGCGCGGCCCGCGAGTGCCAAGCCCGTTACAGCCGTTACGTGGATGATCTGGCGTTTTCCTGCCTCGACCGGAGTCCTACCCGAGGCCGACGCATCCTGCTCATGATTCAGGGCATCGTCCTGGAAGAGGGCTTTTCGCCCAACTGGCGCAAGACCCGGATCATGCCATCCAGCACTTCCCAGCGCATCACCGGGCTGGTGGTGAATCAGCGTCCCAATCTGCCGCGGCAAGACTACGACACCCTCAGGGCCATCCTGACCAATTGCCGACGTCATGGCCCGGAGAGCCAGAACCGCCTGGGCCTGCCGGATTTCCGCGCTCACCTGCGGGGGCGCATTGGCTGGTTCCAGCACCTGCACCCGGAACGCGGCGCCTGTCTGCTGGGCCTGTTCGAGCGGATACACTGGGGGACGCATAGCGAATAGTCCGAAGCAGGCAGGCCGGAGCCCAGGGGATTGAAGACGTCCGTCACAGCGACGAAGAGATGGGCGCCCCGTCCGCCATCCTGGGCCTTCCTTTTCGAAGAGGTGGCGTGCGGCATGGGAATGATAGAATCCCGCCGCTTCCACTTCTTTCCGGGGTTTCTTCTTTCATCTACTCCATGCGAGGCATCCGAAATGACCACCGTCCAACAGGAAGACCTGATTCGGAGCATCGCCGACGCGTTTCAGTTCATCAGCTGGATTCGACGTTCCACCGCTGGCTGGACGCCCATCTGCCGGAGGCGCGATGACGCACAGGCTGGAACCCCTGGAGCATGAGGACTTCCTGGCGTTGAAGGCTGGCGCCGAGACGATCGAGTCCGACTCCT
Source organism: Accumulibacter sp. (assembly GCA_031279425.1). Classification (GTDB taxonomy): domain Bacteria; phylum Pseudomonadota; class Gammaproteobacteria; order Burkholderiales; family Rhodocyclaceae; genus Propionivibrio. The sequence continues at coordinate 33,551 of JAITIQ010000015.1, read as the reverse complement.
TCGGCGAGAAAGTGCTGCGGCTCGCGGACGGCAGCTTCCTCAAGCTGTTCCGGCGCAAGCGGCTGATTACTTCGGCGGCGTGGTATCCCTATGCCTTGCGCTTCGTGGATAACGCGGAGGCGCTGTCCTCGCTGGGGATTCCCGCGCCGCGCGTGATCGCCGCGTACCGCGTCGCGCTGCTGCAACGGGACGCGGTGCATTACCGGCCGCTCGCCGGGACGACCCTGCGCGCGCTCCTCCGCCACGGGTTCGACGCCGAGGACGAATGTCGATTGAAGCATCTGTTTACCGGCTTCGTCATCCGCCTGCATTCCCTCGGCATCTATTTCCGCTCGCTGCATCTGGGCAACGTCGTGCTGACGCCCGCGGGCGAGCTGGGGCTGATCGATTTTTCCGACCTGCGCGTTTACCGCCGTCCGCTGCCGGTGTTCATGCGCCGCCGCAACCTCCGGCGGATGCTCGAAATTCCCGGTGAACGCGCCTGGATCGACAGCGACGCGATTCTCGACGCGCGCCGCGGCTGAGCCGGTCTCCCGATCGGATTTCAAGCCGGGAACCGCCGTCATTCTCCTCGATCCCCTGTCAGAAATGCGGCCACATCGCGGTTCTGGATTCTTCAATGAAATCGAGAGGGGGATTCGAGCCCCGTCAGGGTATCACCCTGAACACGCTTTCCAGGCGTGCGACTTAAACCACTCATCCATCTCTCCGGGCGAGCGGATTCTGGCAGAAGCCCCACCGTTCAACGAACCGTGGCACGGGCCGCCTTCATGTCTTGGTGATAGAATGCAGGCCGGATTGACGGCGGCGCGCCGGGCGCTTCGCCCGCTGTCGCAAGCGCCGGAACGGGCTTTTTCAACCACATGCGAGGCGGAGATGACCATCATCCAACAAGAAGACCTGATCCAGAGCATCGCCGATGCGTTCCAGTACATCAGCTACTATCATCCGCGCGATTTCATCGCCGCGCTGGGTGAAGCCTATGCGCGCGAGGAATCTCCGGCGGCCAGGGACGCGATCGCCCAAATCCTGACCAACTCGCGCCTGTCCGCCGAAGGGCATCGCCCGGTCTGCCAGGATACCGGCATCGGCACGGTGTTCCTGAAGGTCGGCATGAACGCGCAGTGGGCCGACGCCACGATGAGCGTGCAGGAAATGGTCGACGAAGGCGTCCGGCGCGCCTACACCGATCCGGCCAATCCCTTGCGCGCCTCGGTGCTCGCCGACCCGGCGGGCAAGCGCAGGAACACCCGCGACAACACGCCGGCCATTGTGTATTACGAAATCGTGCCGGGTGATCGCGTCGAAGTCATCTGCGCGGCCAAGGGCGGCGGTTCGGAGGCCAAGGCCAAGTTCGCCATGTTGAATCCGTCCGACGACATCGTCGACTGGGTGCTCAGGACCGTGCCGCAGATGGGCGCGGGCTGGTGCCCGCCGGGAATCATCGGCATCGGCATCGGCGGCACGCCGGAAAAGGCCATGCTGATGGCCAAGGAATCGCTGATGGCGCCGGTCGACATCTTGGCGCTCAAGGCGCGCGGCGCGAAGACGCGGGCCGAGGAACTGCGCCTCGAACTGTATGACAAGATCAACGCGTTGGGCATCGGCGCGCAGGGCCTGGGCGGCCTCACTACCGTGCTCGACGTCAAGGTGCTCGATTACCCGACGCACGCGGCCAATCTGCCGGTCGCCATGATCCCGAACTGCGCGGCCACGCGCCACGTCCATTTTCATCTTGACGGCAACGGCCCGGCCCGGCTTGCTCCGCCGAATCTCGCGGACTGGCCGGCCGTCACCTGGACGGCGGACATCCAGTCGGCGACGCGCGTCGACCTGAACACGCTGACCAAGGCGCAGGCGGCCTCCTGGAAAGTCGGCCAGAAGCTCCTCCTGAACGGCAGGATGTTGACCGGCCGCGATGCCGCGCACAAGCGCATCGCCGACCTGCTGGCCAAGGGCGAGCAGTTGCCGGTGGATTTCACCAACCGGGTGATCTACTACGTCGGCCCGGTCGATCCGGTCGGCGACGAAGTAGTCGGCCCGGCAGGCCCGACGACGGCGACGCGCATGGACAAGTTCGTGCGCACGATGCTGGAGAAGACCGGCCTCATCGCCATGGTCGGCAAATCCGAACGCGGCCCGGCCGCCATCGAGGCGATCCGCGACAACCGGTCGGCCTACCTGATGGCCGTCGGCGGCGCCGCCTATCTGGTGTCCAAGGCGATCAAGGCGTCCCGTGTCCTGGCCTTCGAGGATCTGGGCATGGAAGCCATCTACGAATTCGACCTCGTCGACATGCCGGTCACCGTCGCCGTGGATTCGACGGGCGCCTCGGCGCATATCGACGGCCCAAGGGAATGGTGTCAAAAGATCGGCAAAATCCCGGTCGAAACGCTGTTCGGCAACAAGCATTGATCGCGGGGGGCACCGGCGCTCGGAGCAATGCCGACAGGATATCGGCCCGCTACATGGTACAGATTAAATCTTCGGATAAAATCATTCCGATAGCGGATGAGATATATTGGACATGGGTCGCTATATAAGCAGAGCATCTGGATTGATGATTTACCGCCCTCTTTCATAGGCCAGAAGGATCGACCATAAGGTGTTTCGCCATGATGCTTCTTTCCCTTTTACCGCTGGCGCTCTCCGGCATCGCGTTTTCCGCCTGGGCCGCCGACAAGACTTACACCAACAGCATCCATATGGAGTTCGTGCTGATTCCCGCCGGGTCGTTCCTGATGGGTGCGGACAAGAATTTCGAGGAAACCTCTGACGATGAAACGCCGCAGCACCAAGTGACCATCAGTAAGCCGTTTTATCTTGGCAAGTATGAAGTGACGCAGGCGCAATGGGTGGCGGTGATGAGGATCAATCCGAGCAAGTTCAGCGGCTGGAGCAACCCGGTGGAATATATTTCCTGGAATAATGCGCAGATATTCATCGAACGCTTGAATCTGAAAGAAAGAACCGACAAGTACCGTCTGCCCACGGAAGCCGAATGGGAATACGCAGCGCGTGCCGGGACGACGACCCGATATTCCTTTGGCGACGATGCGGACAATCTGGGCCGTCATGCATGGTATGACGGCAATTCCGGAATGAAGACGCATCCCGTGGGGCAGAAGGAAGCCAATCCCTGGGGCTTTTATGACATGCACGGCAATGTCTGGGAATGGGTGCAGGACTGGTATGACGAAGATTACTATGCAAAAAGCCCCGTCAGAGATCCGAGCGGTCCCTCCGAAGGCTCGTTCCGTGTGCTGCGGGGCGGTAGTTGGTACTTCGACGCCGCGGGTTTGCGGTCAGCCAACCGGTTCTACCTCTCGCCGGACTATCGCGTCGAGCTCAACGGATTCCGCCTTGCCTTCTCCCCCGAACCCTCCGTGAACAGCAGCAAGCGTGCCCAGAAAAAGTAAAGCGCGGTCCGGGAGACGTATCGAACGATGCGAAACACGACATGATCGGCGTCTTCGACAGCGGCATCGGCGGCCTCTCGGTCCTGGCCGCCGTCGCCCGCGCCCTGCCCTGCCCGGATTTCCTGTACTTCGCCGACACGGCGCACCTTCCCTACGGCGACAAGGACGACGACGCCATCCGCGCGCGCGCGCTGCGCATCGGCCGCTACCTCGCGGAGCAAGGATGCCGGCCGATCGTGGTGGCCTGCAACACCGCCACGGCGGCGGCGGTCGCCGCGCTGCGGGACGCCTTGCCGCGCGTTCCCGTGATCGGCGTCGAGCCGGGCATCAAGCCGGCGGCGGCGGCTTCGAAGAGCGGGCGCATCGCCGTGCTGGCGACGGTGTCGACCGCGCGCAGCGAGCGGCTGTCGAACTTGATCCGGCGGCACGCCGGCCCGGCGCAGGTCGACGTCGTGCCGTGTCCGGGCTGGGCGACGAGGGTCGAAACCCTGCGCCTCGCCGATCCGGACTTCGCGGCGGAAGCGCGCGCCCTGCTGGAGCCGGTCCTCGCCGCCGGCGCCGACCGCATCGTGCTCGGCTGCACGCACTACGCGTTTCTCGCGCCGGCGCTGGCACCGATCGTGGCCGGGCGCGCCGAGCTCGTCGACGTGGCGGAGGCCGTCGCCCGCCAATGCCGGCGTCTCGCCGGAACGGGCGGCGGAGAGGCGGGAGGGAGCGGCGAGGCCGCGCGTCCCGGCCGCCTGACGCTGGCGGCGACCGCGGACCCGGATAGGTTGCGCCAGGCCTTGACCGTCCTGGGCCTGGAATCGCTCGCCGCGCGGTTCAATGCTCCGGCAATTCTCGCGAAAGTCTGATCCCGCCAGGGAAGAAGATGTTTCAATCCACACCCGTAGCCGGGCGACAGCGCGGAAAAGGTTTCCAACCGAAGTGGGTTTTCGATGAAATTCCGCTCGCCCGTCGGGTGGCCGCGTCGACGGTTTTCACATTCCACTCGATCCCTTTTCATCTCATCTAAATCCAAAAAATGAAAATCCGCCTGCCCACGCTGGCTTCCGACCGGGAGCGGGGGATCGCCCTCGTGCTGATCACCATGGCGCTGTTCGCCGGTTATGACGCCATCTCCAAGTACCTGACGCGCTTCTACCCGGTCACGGAGCTGCTCTGGGCGCGTTACGTGATGCACGCGGTGTTCATGCTGGCGGTATTCGGCCCGCGCATGCGTCTCGATCTCGTGCGAACCCATCATCCGGTATTGCAGATCGCGCGCTCGGCCTTCCTGGTTGCCTCGACCTTCCTGTTCATGAGCGGCCTGCGCTACCTGCCGCTGGCGGACGCCACGGCAATCAATTTCGTGACTCCGCTCCTGGTGACCGCGCTGTCGATCCCGATGCTGGGCGAAAAGGTCGAGGCGCGCGCCCGAATCGCCGTGCTGGTCGGCTTTGGTGGCGTGCTCATCATCATCCGGCCCGGCGGCGGAATGCTGCAGCTCGCGGCGGCGCTCCCGTTTCTGGCGGCCTGCTGTTCCAGCCTCTACCAGGTCTTCACGCGCAAATACCGGCGTTCGGAAAACCCCATCACCCTGCATTTCTACACCGGACTGATCGGCGTGGCGGCCACCAGCATCGGCTGGCAATCGGACTGGACGATGCCCACGCTGGCCCATTCCCTGCTGCTGGTCTTCCATGCCTTTTCCGCCACTTTCGGACACTATCTGCTGATCCTGGCCTATCAGCGGATATGGCCCGCGGCGGCGGCGCCGTTTACTTATACGCAGCTCGTCTGGTCCCTGCTGTTCGGCTGGACTCTTTATGGCGAGGCGCCCGATGCCGGCTCGCTTTTCGGAATCGCCGTCATCGTCACCAGCGGAATGTACGTGGCGCGCCGGTTGTCCGGCAGGAAGGCTATATCGGGCGACTCGAATCGCGGACGATGAGTTCGGGCTCCACGAGAATCCTTTCGGGCCGCTGCCCGGCCGATTCCAGGCGTTTGTGAAACAGTTTGCCGGCGTTCCGGCCCATCTGACAGGAGTGCGAAGTCATCGTCGTCAGTCCCGGTTTCCACAGCGCGGCTTCGGCGACGTCGTCGAAGCCGACGACGGAGCAATCGCTCCCCGGTTCCAGCCCCATGCTTCTCAAGCCGAGCATGACCCCGAAAGCGATGAGATCGTTGAAACAGACGATCGCCGTGGGCCGCTTGCCCGGTCGATCGAAGAGCTGACGGGCGACGATGAATCCATGCTCGCGCGTGCTTTCGCATTCGACGACGAAGCCCGGAGACACTTTCAGGCCCGCCTGGGCCATCGCGCTTCTGTACCCCCGGACACGATTCCTCGCCGAAGTCGACTGCGGATTGGCGCCCACGAAGGCAATCCTTTCGTGTCCCAGACTCAGCAGGTGCTTCGTCCCAGCGGACGTTCCGGCACGGTTGTCGGTGCCGGAATAATCGGTGGCCACGCCGGGCACGTACCTGCAAACCAGCACCAGCGGCAGGCGCCAGCCCAGGATGTCCTCGATCGTCTCCCGCCGGGTGCCGACCGCCGGCATGAGGATCAAGCCGTCCACGCTGTGCTCGCGGGCCAGGTTCAGAAACTTCGCCTGCTGGTCGACCGATTCGCCGGCGTTTCCCAGGATGAGGGCGAATCCCAGTTCGCTCAGGGCTTCATTGACGCCCACCGTGACTTCGGAAAAATAGGGATTGGCCAGATTGCAGATGGAGACTCCGACGACCCCTTTTCTTTTTTTGCGAAGCTGCGCTCCGCTGCGGTTGTAAATGTATCCCAGTTCGGCGATCGCCTGCCTGACCCGTGAGCGAGTCTTGGCGGCCACGGACGGATTGTCGTTCAGCACCATCGACACGGTGCCTGTCGACACTCCGGCATGTCTGGCGACGTCCTTGAGGGAGATGCGTTTCGCGGTAATGATCTTCTCCTCCGTGTCGATCGGGCGGACTGCAAAAAGCCGCGGACACGCCGCGGCTTTGCGATCCGCCGGCCGTATCAGAGCATATCCTTGACGGCCTCCGCCTCGTCGGTCAATTCCTGGAGCGTCCTGTCGAGCCTGCCCTGCGCGAAGGCGTCGATGGCGATACCCTGGACGATCCGGTAGGAGCCGCCCCTGCATTCGCACGGAAAACCGAAAACGATGCCTTCCGGAATGCCGTAGGAACCGTCGCTGGGCACGCCCATGGTGACCCAGTCGTCGGCACCGAGCACCCAGTCGCGGACATGGCCGATCGCCGCGTTGGCCGCCGAGGCCGCCGACGAAGCGCCGCGCGCCTTGATGATCGCCGCGCCCCGCTTACCAACGGTGGGCAGGAAAACGTCGGCGTTCCAGGCCTCATCGTCGATCAACTGCCGGATGGACTCGCCGTTCGATGTGCAGTGGCGATAGTCGGCATACATCGACGGCGAATGATTGCCCCAGACGACCAGCTTCTTCAGGCTGTCGACCGGCCGGCCGCTCCTGGCGGCGAGCTGCGACTTGGCGCGGTTGTAGTCCAGGCGCAGCATGGCATGGTAGTTGGCCGGATCGGTGCGGCCGACCTTCCTGGCCGCCGCGCGGGCGATGTAGGCGTTGGTATTGGCCGGGTTGCCGACGACGAGCACCTTGACGCTCTCTTTCGCGTTCTCGGCGATCGATTTGCCCTGCACGGTGAAGATCGCGCCGTTGGCGGAAAGCAGCTCGGCGCGTTCCATGCCGGGGCCGCGCGGACGGGCGCCGACGAGCAGGCAGATATCGGCATCCTTGAAGGCGACGTCGGGCTGGTCGGTGGCGAAAACGCCGGAGAGCAGCGGGAACGCGCAGTCATCGAGTTCCATGATCACGCCCTGGCAAGCTTTCTGTACCTGCGGCAGGTCGAGCAGTTGCAGGATGACCGGCTGATCCTGGCCCAGCATCTCGCCGGAGGCGATGCGGAAAAGCAGGCTGTAGCCGATTTGGCCGGCGGCGCCGGTGACCGAGACGCGGAGGGGGGCTTTGGACATTGCGGGCTCCTAGGGGTGATGACGGATCTGAAAGGAACGGACCGAATCCCGCAGGGAACTCCGGCGTGGATCGGCGGTCCGGGGAAAAGCTGAAAAGGCGGAAAGAACGATCCTTGATCTTAAGTGTGAAACTCCGGCGCTGTCAAACGATGCCGGGCCGTCCTGTCTGCCCGGCGGGCCCCGCCAGCAACGCGCATATGCCTTCGGGATGGACGGGATCGTCATGGCGCTGGCGCGCGGGCGAAACGCCCGTTCCGGTATCCTTTTCACGCCAGGCTGAAAATCGAATACGATAGAGCTTGATTGAACCTCTTTCAACACGGAGATCACGGAGACACGGAGGACACGGAGAAATTCCCTTGGCTTTGTTCCTGTTTTCGTCGTGTTTGAAGATTCTTTGCTTTTCTCCTTGATCTCTGTGATCTCCGCGCTCTCCGTGTTGAAAGAGGTTCGATACGGAGCGGAAAAACGAAGGAGGTAACCAATGCCAAGCGAAACGGAAATGAAACGTCTGCGCTGGCTCTGTACGCATCGCGCGCTGCGCGAGATGGACGTGTTGCTGGAAAATTTTCTCGACAGGCATTTTGCGAGGCTGAACGCCGGGCAGAAAGCCGCGTTCGCCACCCTCGCCGGGATGGAAGACATCGAACTCCGGCAGTTGGTGACTGGCCGGAGCGAATGCACGGATCCCGGGCAAAAAGAGATTCTGGCCATGCTGCGCGACATCAGGACGGCCTGAGCAGCCATGGAGCTTGCTTAATGGCTCATGCCAGTGGATAATCAACAATGATTCTCATTAAAACATCCAGCCGTCGTTTGACCTCGTGGCCGTACGGACCCGTCGTCGCGCGGCCTGGACAACCGGCTCGTGAGCACTTCGGACTACTCGCGTTCTCTCTCGATGGAGATTCTTTATTGCGACCACCATGACTGGTTGCAGGGATGGCTGCGCCGCCGTCTCGGGAACGCCGCCGATGCCGCCGACCTGGCGCACGACGCGTTTCTCCGCCTGATCACCCGGCCGGCCCCGCGTGGTTTCGACAGTTTCGGCGAGGCGCGGGGCTATCTGCGCGCCATGGCTCAGGGCCTGTGCATCAACCTCTGGCATCGCCGCGAGATGGAACGAGCCTGGCTCGAAACCCTGGCCGCCCAGCCGGAAGACCACGCTCCATCCGCCGAGCGGCAGGCCATCGTGCTCGAGGCCCTGCGCGAAATGGGCGCCCTGCTGCTCGATGTGCCTCCCAAGGCGGCGCGAGCTTTTCTGATGTCGGCGGTCTGCGAGATGAGCTCGCAGGAAGTCGCGGAGGAACTGGGCGTGTCTACGCGCATGATCCGCAAGTACGTGGCCCAGGTGATGTTGCGCTGCATGCGGGCGCAGGCCTGCCAGACCGCGGCGGGTCTGCGCGAGAACGTCTTGGCCTAGGCTCGTGTCCGCCACCCTTCCGACATTCGCATCCGGCCATCGTGATTCGCCGGAGCCGCCGCCCGCGCTTCCCCACGCCGTCATGGAAGAGGCGGCCGAGTGGTACGCGCACTTGATCTCGGGGGAAGAACACGAGGACGACAAGGCGCGTTGGGAGGCCTGGCTGGCGACCAGCCCCGATCATCGCCAGGCCTGGAGATATGTGGAGGCGGTCAGCCAAAGGGTGCTTGCTCCCTTGCGGGACACCGCCGATCCGCGTTTGACCGCCAACAACCTGCATGCCGCGAACGTCCGCACCTCGCGCCGTCGCCGCACGCTGACGAATCTTGCCTTGCTGGCGGGCTCGGGCCTGTTGGGATGGGCCGTCTGGCGTCATACCCCACTGGATGGGTTTGTCGTGGCGCTCGCGGCCGACCATCGCACCGACACAGGTGAAATCCGCGAGATCGCGCTGCCGGACGGAAGCGGCGTATGGCTCGACACGGCAGGCGCGTTCAACGAGGACTACCGGCCTGGTCTGCGGCGTCTGCGACTGGTCAAAGGTGAAATCCTCATTACCACTGCCCCTGACGCCATTCGGCCCTTCGTCGTCGATACGGGCCAGGGGCGCTTGCGCGCCCTGGGCACGCGCTTCACCGTCCGTCAGGAGGAAGGCCGGAGCCTCCTGGCCGTCTTCCACGGCGCCGTGGAAATCCGTACCGGGCGGAGCGGAAAAACGGGGGTCGTTGCCGCCGGCCGGCAAGCCTGTTTTACGGCGGAGGACATTCAGCCGCCGGTCCCCGCCGATCCTGCGCGGGAAGCCTGGAGCCGGGGCAAGCTGATCGCTCTGGACCTGCCGCTCAAGGATGTGATCGCCGAATTGCGGCGCTACACCCGCCGGCACATCGATGTGGCGCCGGACGTCGCGGAGAGGCGCGTCTTTGGCGCCTTCCCGCTGCGCGACATCGATGCCGCGCTGGATTTGCTGGCCCATGCGGCGAACCTGCGGGTCCGTCGCCCCCTGCCCTGGTGGGCCACGTTCGAAGCCGCGCCGAATCCGGACGACTGACAGGCCCTCGCCAGGCGCCGGCGATCTTCCCCTTCTCCCCCAAAGGCTGGCCAAGCCGCCCTTGTCCGGATCGGTTCGTCAAGAAGCGCGACGATCAAGCCAAGAAACCGATCGCGGAAATTCGCGGATCAACCCGATCAAGACTGTTCGCGGCGCTGCGCGCCGGAGGCTCGGCTCCCCCTCTCCCGGCCTTCGGCCACCCTCTCCCCCTTGTGGGGCATAGGTATCTCACACTCCGAAACAGCGGCGCACCGGATTCCCCTCCCCCGCTGGGCGGGGGAGGGTGGCCCGCAGGGCCGGGAGAGGGCGTCGTTCCCTCCGGCGCGAGAGCGCCGCCGATCAAAAAGAGGAGGAATGAACGAACGCTTATCCACTCTTCACCGCCGAAAAAACCGCGTCGCTGCGTTGCGCATGCCTGGCCCCCTCTCCCTGGCCCTCTCCCCCCTGCGGGGGGCGAGGGGAATCCATCGGGAGAACTCATCATTGCCCGAGCCATGCGCCGTGGCAATCCAGTTCGTTCTGCCCGGCGCGAAGCGCCGCGGTCGGGGGGTGTAGATACCTATGCTGCGGGGGGCGAGGGGAACCGGAAGTTTCGCGAGGGCGAGAGGCCCATGGCCATCCATCGGCCTGGCAAATCACCGTGGCGCCTCGGAAAATTGAACCGCCGAGGGATTGCCGCGGCGTCCACGCGCCTCGCGAGGACGAGCAAAAAATGTCTGTATCGATGACCGGAGGCTCGCGTACCATATCTTTCACGGCATCGTCATCGGCGATCCATTGCCGTTTTTCGTTCTATATGATCTCCAGGTCGGCGCGCAGCGCTCCCGCTGCCTTCATCGCCTGCAGGATCGACAGGAGATCCTGCGGGTTCGCCCCCAGCGCGTTGATCGCCTTGATCACGTCGGCCAGGTTGGCGCCGGCCCTGAGCGTCATCAGCGAGCCCTTGCCCTGGTCGATGGTGATTGCGGACTGCTGCGTCGTCACCGTCTCTCCCGCCGAAAGCGGATTCGGCTGGCTGACCTGCGGCTCCGCATTGACCACGACGGACAGCGAGCCGTGCGCGACGGCGCAGGATTCGATGCTCACCATCTGGTTCATCACCACCGAGCCGGTGCGCGGGTTGACGATGACCTTGGCCATCGTCTTCTGCGGACGGATTTCGAGGTTTTCCAGGCGGCCCATGAAGGCGACGCGCGTATCCGGGTCCTCGGGCGCGCGCACCTGGATCGCGCGCCCGTCGAGCGCTTGCGCGGTGCCGGGGCCCATCTCGCGGTTGATCGCTTCGACGGCGCGCTGGGTCGTGCCGAAGTCGGTGGAGAGCATCTCGTACAGGACGTAGGCCCCGGTTCCCAGCACGGTCGGCACCTCGCGTTCGACGGTCGCGCCGGCGACGATGCGCCCGGCCAGCAGATGATTGACCACGGCCCGGCTGCCGCCCGCCTGCGCGCCGGCGCCGCCGACCATCAGGTTGCCCTGGGCCTGCGCATAGACCTGGCCGTCGGCGCCCTTCAAGGGCGTCATGATCAGGGTGCCGCCGCGCAGGCTCTTGGCGTTGCCCATCGACGAGACGGTGACGTCGATCTGCTGGCCGATGCGCGCGAACGGCGGCAGGCTGGCGGTGACCACCACCGCCGCGACATTCTTCAGCTGCATCGACTGCGTCGTCGGCAGCGTCGTGCCGAGCTGCGCCAGCATGTTGATGATGCTCTGCGTGGTAAACGGCGTCTGCGTCGTCTGGTCGCCGGTGCCGTCGAGCCCGACGACGAGACCGTAGCCGACCAGCTGGTTGTTGCGCACGCCCTGCACGGTCGCCAGGTCCTTCAGACGCTCGGCGGCCAGTGCGTTTCCGGCCAGGGTCAGGACGCAGGCCAGAACAAGCGGCGGAATGCTGAGTTTCTTGCGCATGATTTTCACCTCATCGGATGGTCGTTTTCATCGTGACGCCGGGTTTCCCCGATGGGCTGGCCGTCCTGCGACACCGCCCCTTCCTTCGGTTTGCCGTTCGGGTAATACGCTCTCGACGCGCCGTCCGGCTTGCCGTCGTGAAACGACACTTCACCTTTCAGCGCGCCGTCCGGGTAATACTCCTTGAAGATCCCGTCCGGCACGCCGCGCTCGAAGGAAAACTCGGATTTCAGCCGGCCGTCTTCGTAATATTCCCTGGCCACGCCGTGGGCCACGCCGCCGCGAAAGGAAACCTCGGCGCTCAAGGCCCCGTTTTCGTAATAAATCCTTTCCACGCCCTCCCTCTTGCCGCGTTCATGGGGGGACTCGAAAATCGGCTTGCCGTTGTCGTAATAGGCCTTCACCACGCCGTCTATTTTTCCGTTTCTACAGGGCGTCTCCGCGAGCAATCTGCCGTTCCTGCGAGCTTTCACGACGATGGTCTCGGCGATCGGCCGGCCCGCCATGTCGAGACACTCCCCGGCGGCCCTGTCGATCCGCGCGTCCCGGTTCTGGACGTATTCCCCGTCTCCGCCGGAAGCGGACGTGGCGCAGGTGAATAGCACTGCCGCGGCAAGCGGCAAAAATCCGGAGGCTTTCACCTGGCTGCTCAGAACGGCAGCGCCGATAGGAAGAAACGCGCCAGCCAGCCCATCACCTGGGCTTCGCTGATGGCGCCGCTGGCCTTGTATTCGATGCGCGCGTCGGCGACGTTGGCCGAGGGGATGGTGTTCGCCGTGCTGATGAAGTAGGGGTTCACCACGCCGGACAGGCGGATGTACTCGGTACCGTGTCCGATCGCGATCTGCTTTTCGCCGGAAACCAGCAGGTTGCCGTTGGCCAGTACCTCGATCACGGTGACCGTGATGTTGCCGTTGAATACGTTGTTGGCCGCCGCGTCGCCTTCGCCTGCGAAGGTATTGCTGCTGCTGGCCGAGAGATTGAGGCCCTGCAGCGACTTGCCCGGCAGCCCCTGGACGGTGGGCACCGCGGCGCTGATGCTGCCCGAACGGCTGATGCTGGTGTTCGACTGGGTCGAGGCGGCGGTCCGCTCCGAAATGACGATGGTCATCGTGTCGCCGACGTAGCGCGCGCGGCGATCCTCGAACAGCGTCCTGGACGCGCCGGGCCGGTAGATGCTGCCGTTGGCCGCGAGCGGTTCCGCGCGTTCCGGCGGGCGCACGCTCATCGGCTGGTGTACGTTGGTCGGCGGCACCGTGTTGCAGGCCGCGAGCAGAAGACAGAGGACGGAGGACAGAAGACGGAAAAATCGGCTCATGATCGACCTCACATCTGGGTCAGGCGCCCGAGCATCGCGTCGGACGTGGTGACCACCTTGGAATTCAGTTCGAAGGCGCGTTGCGCCTGGATCATGCTGACCAGTTCCTCGGCCACGTTGACGTTGGACGTCTCGACGAAATACTGCAGCAACGCGCCCGCGCCGTTCTGCCCCGGCACGTTCTGCGTCGGCGCGCCGCTGGCGGCGGTTTCGAGATACAGGTTCTCGCCGATGCTCAACAGGCCGCCGACATTGATGAAAGTCGTCACGTTCAGCGTGCCGATCTGCGTCGTCGCGGTCGAGTTGCCGGCGGTGACGCTGACCGTGCCGTCCTTGGCGATGGTGATCGAGGTCGCGTCGGCGGGAATGGTGATGGTCGGTTGAACCACGTAGCCGCTCGCGGTCACCACCTGACCCTCGCTGTCGCGTTGCAGCGACCCGTCGCGGGTATAGGCGGTGGTGCCGTCGGGCAGCAGCACTTCCAGGAAGCCGGCGCCGTCGATCGCCAGGTCGAGGTCGTTGGCGGTCTGCTGCACGGCGCCCTCGGTGTGGATGCGCGCCGTCGATACCGGCCTCGCGCCGGTGCCGAGTTGCAGGCCCACCGGGATCTGCGTTGCCTGCGAGGACTGCGCGCCGGGCTGGCGCAGCGTCTGGTAGAGCAAATCCTCGAACACCGCGCGCGCGCGTTTGAAGCCGTTGGTGCTGACGTTGGCCAGGTTGTTGGCGATCACGTCGAGGTTGGTCTGCTGGGCGTCGAGCCCGGTGCGGGCAATCCAGAGGGAGCGGATCATGGTTTCAGAGGACAGAAGACGGAGGACAGTCGGTTTGCGGCTGCGCCGGGTTCAGGGGACAGAGGACAGAGCGCTCATTGCGTTCGCTTTGTAATCTGTGTTCAGTTTTCAGTATGCGCATGGTTTCTCTGTCCTCCGTCCTCAGTCCTCCGATCACGCCATCGAAAGCACCTGGTCGGCTCGTCCGGCGTTGGTATCGGCGGTCTGCAGCATCTTGATCTGCATCTCGAACTGGCGGGACAGCGAAATCAGGCTGACCATCGAATCGACCGGATTGACATTGCTCCCTTCGAGCGTTTCGGGCGCCAGGCGGACGTTTTCATCGGCTTGCGCCGGCTCGCCGTCGCGCAGCCGGAACAGGCCGTCGTCACCGCGCACGAGCTCGGCCGCGGGCGGATTGACGAGCTTGATCCGGCCGGCGTCGTTGACGTTGTTCGGCGTGCCGAACAGGGGCACGACGGAAACGGTGCCGTCCGGCGAGATGGTGATCGAGTTATCGGGCGGAATGGCGATCGGCCCGCCGTCACTCAGCACGTTGAGGCCGCCCGCCGTCTGCAGCTGGCCGTCGGCGGACACCTGGAGATTGCCCGCCCGGGTATAGGCTTCCTGACCGTCGCCCGTCTGCACGGCGATCCAGCCCTCGCCCTGGACGGCCACGTCGAGCGGCCGGCCGGTGGCCATCAGCGGCCCCTGCTCGAACACGTCGGCGACCGAGGCGTCGACGGTGAAGGCGCGCGTCGGCATGGCCTCGCCCTGCACCGGCACCGAACGGAAGCGGTGCTCCATGGCGCGGAAGCCGATGGTCGAGGCGTTCGCCAGATTGTGCGCGACGCCGGCCTGTTGCAGGAAGGCCTGCCGCGCGCCGGTCATCGCCGTGTAGATCAGTCGGTCCATGTGTCAGTACCCGATCCCCGATCAGCGCAGATTGACCATGGTCTGCATGATCTGGTCCTGCGTGCGGATCGTCTGCGCGTTGGCCTGGTAGTTGCGTTGCAGGGTGATCATGTTGACCAGTTCGCTGGTGAGATCGACGTTCGAATCCTCGACCGCCATTTGCCGGAGCAGGCCGCGCGTCCCGGATTCGGGCACGCCGACGAGAGGCTGGCCCGAGGTCGAAGTCGATTGGTAGAGGTTGTTGCCCGCGTCGATCAGGCCGTTCGGGTTGGGGAAGGTCGACAAGACGATCTGCGCCAGTTTCTTGCTTTCCCCGTTGCTGTAGTTGCCCAGGACGGTGCCGTCGGTGGCGATGCTGATGCCCGACAGCTCGCCCTGCGCGTAGCCGCCCTGGTATTTCGAATTCACCGTGCTGGTGCCGGCGAAGCTGGTCGTCCCGGTGAAATCGATGTTCCAGTTGGGCTGCCCGCTGCCCAGCGGAGTCTCCGCGCCGGTGGTGATCGGCCAGCCTGTTGTCGGAAAGGACATGGGCATGGTCGAGGTGAGCGTGCCGTTGGTATCGAATTGCAGGGTGCCCATCGCCGCGGGATTGGCGCCGTCGAGCGTGGCGTGCACCTCCCATTCTCCGGGTGTCGTCGTCTTGGCGAAGAAATAGGTGATGACGTGCTCCGCACCGAGCGTGTCATAGACCGTCTGCGCCGTCGAATACGTGTAAGTCAGTGGATCCTGGTCGTTGAACGGGCTGACGGCGGGAACGTCCTCGCCCGAATTCAGGTTGAGCACCATCCTGGCGTTGCCGCCCAGCGCGCTGCCGGTCGCCCGCGGCGCGATGTTGCTGGTGTCGAGCTGGATCGCGGCCGGCTGCGACATGACGATCTCGCCCGACGGCGAGGCCAGGTAGCCCATCAGGCGGTAATCCTGGTCGTTGATGATGTAGCCCTCTTTGTCCGCGTGGAACTGGCCGTTGCGGGTATACATGATCTCGCCGTTGCGCGTCACGTTGAAAAAGCCGCCGCCGTTGATGGCGACGTCGAGCGGATTGTTCGTCGTGGTGACGTTGCCCTGGGTGAATTGCTGAAAGACCGAGGCCAGTTGGGTGCCGATGCCGACCTGCACGGCGCCGCCGCCGTTCATCGACGCCGCGTACAGGTCGGCGAAATGCGCGTTCGACGACTTGAAGCCGACGGTGCTGCTGTTGGCGACGTTGTTGCCGACCACGTCCAACGCCCTGGCGGAAGCATTGAGCCCGCTCAAACCTTGTTGAAATGCCATGTTCTACCCCTGTTCGAAAAATCCCGTCAGAAAACCTGCTGCACATCGGCGAAGCCGTATTGGCCCAGCGCGCCCAGGTCGAGTACGAAACCGCCGTTCGCCACCCGGGTAAGAGCAGAAACCATGCCAAGCTGCAGCGCGTCCGCCGTGACCGACTCCGACTCCATGCTCGCGGCGACCTTGAAGGAATACTGGCCGTCGGACGCCGTTCCCCCGGAAGCGGTCGAGCCGTCCCAGGAGAACAGCAGGCTGCCGGCCTCGGTCGCGTCCAGCGACTGCGTCTGCACGAGATTCCCCGAGGCGTCGTACACCTTGATCGTCACCGTGTCGGCGGGGCTGGCAAGATACACGCCTCCGTACGCCTCGCCGTCGCTCAGGGACAGATTCCCCCCTGGCACCAGCACCGTCTTGCCGATCAGCGCCGAAGCCTGCACGGCCTGCGTATCAGCCAGGCTGGTGACGAGCGTATCGAGCGTCGTGTTGAGCTGTTCGATGCCCTGCACCGTGCTCATCTGCGCCAACTGATTGGTCATTTCGGTGTTTTCCAGCGGATTCAGTGGGTCCTGGTTCTCCAGCTGCGCGATCAGCAGGGTCAGGAAGCGGTTCTGGATGTCCTCGCTCGTCGTCGTGCCGACTGAACCGCCGCTGCCGTTCAAGGTAGCGAAAATGCTGCTCGCTCTGGTGTTGCTCGTGCTGTCTATCGTCGTCATCCTTTTCTCCCGAATTTCAAAAAGCCGCTTACTGGCCCAGCGTCAGCGTTTTCAGCATCAACTGCTTGGCCGTGTTCATCACCTCGGCGTTGGTCTGGTACGAGCGCGAAGCGGAGATCATGTTCACCATCTCATCGACCACCGAGACGTTGGGCATCATCACGTAGCCGTTCTCGTCGGCGGCCGGATTGCGCGGGTCGTAGACCATCCTTCCGGGGCTGGCGTCCTCGACGACCTGCTTCACCCGCACCCCGACGGCCTGGGTGCCCTCCACCGGCCTTGCCTCGAACACCACCTGCCTGGCCCGGTAGGGCCGTCCGTCCGGTCCGGCCACGCTCTCCGCGTTGGCCAGGTTGCTGGCCACCACGTTGAGCCGCATCGATTGCGCCGTCAGCGCGCCGCCGGCCACCTGGAAGACGTTGAGCAGGCTCATGATTACTGTCCGGTGACGGCGGCCGCGTGCAGCTTCAACTGATGCGTGACGAAGGCGATCCCCGCTTGGTACTGCAAGGCGTTCTCGGCGAACTCGGCGCGTTCCACGTCCATCTCCACCGTGTTGCCGTCGGCGGCATCCTGCAGCGGCACGCGGTACGCCAAGCCCGGCAAGCCGTCGCCGCCCGTCCCTTCGAGATGCCGCGCGTGCGTCCTGGCCACTTTCAGGTCACCTTCGAGCTGCCCGGCCACCGCCTGCTTCAGCGCCTCCGTGAAATCGAAATCCCGCGCCTTGTAGTGCGGCGTATCGGCATTGGCGATGTTCCCGGCAAGCACCTGCTGGCGGTACGCGCGCAAATCCAGCACCCGCTGCTGGAAGAAAAACGCGTTGTCGATGCTGCTGCCCACGTCGGCTCCTTTGCTTCAAACGTTTGCGAGGCATGAAGCAAATTGCGTGCCGGGTTCGGAGGACAGAGGACAGAGGACAGAAAAGTCGGCGGCGCTGCGCGCCGGAGGGAACGACGCCCTCTCCCGCCCCCTACGGGGCACCCTCCCCCGCCCAGCGGGGGAGGGGAATCCATCGGAAGAATCCGGCGCAGCCGCAAACTGACTGTCTTCTGTCCTCTGTCCTCTGAAAACGGCAAATATTGCCGTTTTCTACGGCAAAATAGCACCATGAAATTTTCCGCCATCTTTCGCTACCTGCTGTTCGCCGCCTGCTGGCTGCCGGTCGCCGGGTGGACGCAGCCGGCGGGCGATCCGCTGCGCCAGGTCGTCGAAGAGTATCTGCGCGCGCAGACGCAGGGTTTTCCCGGGAAAGTCAGCTATCGCGTCGAGCCGCTCGGGGCGCGCCGGCTGGCCCGCTGCGACGCCTTCGAGCCTTTCCAGCCGGCCGGCGCCGCGCCGTGGGGCAGGACCACCGTCGGCGTGCGCTGTCTGGGGCCGGCTTCCTGGACGGTCTACGTGCAGGTCCGGATCAGCGTCCTGGCCGCCTACCTCGTCGCGGCGCGCCCCCTCGCCGTCGGCCACGTCATCGGCCAGGGCGACTTCATCGCCAGGGAAGGCGACCTGGGCGCGCTGCCCGCCACCGTCCTGATGGACGGCGCGCAGGCGCTCGGCCGGACGGTACGGATCGGCGTTGCCGCCGGACAACCGCTGCGCGCCGATCAGTTGACCATTCCCTGGGCGGTGCGGCAGGGACAGACGGTCAAGACGATCTCGCGCGGCGCGGGATTCTCGGTGAGCAGCGAGGGCAAGGCGCTCCACAACGCCCAGGAAGGCCAGATCGTCCAGGTCCGCACGCCGTCCGGACAGACCGTCAGCGGGATCGCGCGATCCGGCGGCATCGTCGAGATGAACCGCTGACCGGGATCGGCGCGCGCAAACTGGACTTGCGCCGGCGACGAAAGTTTCTGGACCGGATTCGGATTGCCGAGGTCCGGCATGTATTCCGGCGGGATGTCGTTCAGATCAAGAACCGCAGCGAAAAAACGCCGGCGAAATTGGGGTTCGCGGCCTCCGGCCGCCAGCGGGTATCGTTCCATCGCAGGAGCGCGGGGAGTGTCGCCGCGCGCAGGCCGTCGTCCTCCGGCGTGGGTGAGGCGCCCGTGTGATAGACCACGCGCCGCCCGGTCCACAGCATGAGATGCTGCGCGTCGCCCTGGTCAAAAAAGAAAAGATCGGCCGGCTCGGCCCGTTGCGCGTCGCGCCCGACCGGAACGCTGTTTTCCTGGATGAGCCCCAGGGCGCTGACGAAAGCGCCATCGCTGCCATCGGGACGCCGCCAGCGATGGCGCAAGGCGAGCCGCGCCGCTTCCGGCGCCAGGTCGGGCGGCAGGCGTCCGTGCATGCCCATCGCTTTTCGCCAGCGGGCGTCGTGCGTCGCCAAGGCTTCGGCCACGGCGAAGCGCACCAGGCCGGCGCAATCGCGGTGCGTCCACTTCGGACTGGGGCCACGCCGCAGCTGCGCCTCGGCGATGCGCGCGATCCACGCCCGCAGGGCGCGACGTTCCCCGGCCTCGAAGCGCGGCGGGGATTCGCGCTCCCGACCGAACGACACCGGCAAGGCATGCGCGAACGATGCGAGGGACGCCAGGCCGGCCACCCCGATCCCGACCAGCAACCGGCGGCGAAAAGGGTTCGGATGCGGATCAGGATTCGCGCGGGCGCCGGGGTTCACTGGCCGCTCCACTCCAGCGGATACCATGGCGCGGACTGGGACGCGCGGAGCAACAATCGCTGCGCCGGGAATTTCGCCAGCGCATCGAGCCGCGGAACGAGATAGGCGTCCGCCGCGTTGCGAAAATCCGCCTCCTCGCCGCGCGGCAGGGCGGCGAAGACCTCGGCCTTCGCCAGCGCCGCCAGCGCCCCCGGGTTGACCACGGCCAGCATCCTGCTCGCGCCCTGGCCTTTCGCGTCGTCGGCGAGCGCCGGATACTTCTTGCCGGCCACGTCCCGCGCCCTCTTCACCAGATCGGCTTCGGGCGAGAAGAAAAAGAAATCGCGCGGCCTTTCCGCGTCGAAGATGAAGTCCTGGATCGCCAGCGTCGGCGTCAGATAAACCTCCTCGCCGCTCTCGCCCCGCTTGCCGTGGCGCGAGGCGAGCCTGCCTTCCCAGATCCACGAGCCGTCCTGCGTCCCGTCCCGGATTTCGTGTTCCGCCCGGGTCATTCGCATCGTCCATTCCAGCCATCGCAGCCCCTCTTCCTTTTTCACGGGCTCCTTGAACTGGGCGGCGAACAGCGGCGCGTAGAAGCGCTCGCCCTGGTACCAGCAGACGGCGGCCAGCGGCTCGAACTCCTTGCCCAGGGATTCCTTCTCCTTTTCGGACGGCGGCGCTCCGTCGGCCTTTTCCCGCCACGCCGCGAAAGCATCCATCAGCGACGGCCATGCCACGGGCAGCGCGGCGCAGAAGGCCGCGCCGTGCGGCATGGCGCGCCACAGCGACGCCGCGTTCCAGTGCCTGGCCACCGCCGAATCCAGCAGGACGGCGCTCTGCCAACGCCCGGCGTCGTCGAAGACGAGACGCACGCCCCGCAGATCCGGCACGAACTGCGCGTAGCCCAGAGCGAAGACCGGCGCCCCCAGCATGATTTCATGCCCGCGGGCCGGCAGATCCTCATCCGCCTGGAAATGCCGCGCGAAAGGCGAAGCCTCCCCGTCCAGCAGTTCGGCGATCACCGCCGCGGCCGCGTCGTCCTGCCCGGGGACCTCCCCGCCCTTCACCTCGCCTGCCTTCAGCAACATGCCGGGGTCGGACAATGCCACCACCCGGTCGCCCCTGGACAGGATCAGCAGGCGATACCGGCTGCCGTATGTCACCACCAGGATCGGCACGTCCGTGCCCTGCAAGGTCCCGGCGGAAGACACCTGCGCGTCCGTGAGCGGCAGCAGCAGGCGGATGAGCCTGGCCAGCGCGTTCTGTTTCATGGCCAGCGCGAAATTCTTGAGACGCCCGCCCTCGTCGCGCCAGAGCGCTATCTCCGCCGGCTCGCCGAACGCCTTTTCCAGCAACTGCTCCGACAGATCGAGCCGGTGCTCGTAGGTGATGCGCTTCAGGGTGCCCAGCAAGGCTTCGCGGTTCTCGTTGTGCTCGTAGTAATCGACGAAATCCTCGGTCAGCACGTTCCTGGCCACAGGAATGCGCAAGAGATCGGGCGGCAGCCGGGACAGGCCGGAGGAACGGATCAGCGCATCCGGCCGGGAGAACTCGAAGCCGCGAATGGGGGGTCTGACGCCGCCCTGGAAGGAAGGATGCGTGGAAACGGCGAAGTACGCGAAGCCGGCGGCCACAGCGAACATCGATGCCACCACCGCGATTTTTTTTCGGGAAAGTGCCATGATCAAGGCTGGAATCCGGGAAGTCCGAAATGCGGGTATTCTACGCGCCATCGGAAATCGGCAATACATCGGGGCCATCGCATTCCATCGCACCGGGAGTCCGGACCGGGGCCGTCATGACGCTCGAAAGGCAGGCGCGACAGCCCCATGAAAATGAGGATCAGACGGAGGCCCGTATGCGCGGCAAGACCCTCGAAGATTATCTCGATTCGCCGGACGGCGCCGGCAAGGTGCTCGCGCACGCCCGGCGACTGCTCCAGCTCGAACGCCTCTACCGCGACATCGCGCCAGCTCATCTGTCCGGGATGAGCCGCCTGGCGAACTACCAATCGGGAACCGTGCTCATCCATGCCGGGAACGGAGCCGCCGCCGCCAAGCTGCGGCAGTTGACGCCGACCCTGATCGACGGATTCGCGCGGCGCGGTGTCGATTGCCATGGCGTGAAGATCAGGGTCCGCGGATCGGCGGTGGAACCGGGAAACGCGCTTCCCCGGCGGAAGACCCTGAAGCCCCTGTCCGCGCAGGCTTTCCGCGCTCTTGGCGGCTTGCGCGATGCGCTGCCCGACTCGGAATTGCGCCAGGCGCTGGATAGACTGATCCGGCGCTCGCCAGTTTCGCCCGCGGGCTGAAAGCGTGGCCGTCAAAAGCGCAGCTTCGGCGTGAAAGAACATGGTAACGCGGCGGCCCGCCCGCTACGCGAGCCGGAGGCTCAAATTGATGCTGGACAGGCTGGAACGGATGAATGTCGCGATCTATTTCGCGGATCACGGGCACTCGAAGCGCGCGCAGTCCGCGTCGGACGAGGACGCCGACGAGGCGAAGGCGATGAGGCCGCAGCCGCGCAACTCGCATTCGCCGTGTCTCACGAATTGTTCGGACTGGCCGTCGAGGGTCACGTAGGTTCCGTTGGTGCTCTGATCGATCAGTACGAAACAATTTTCCTGGCGCCGGATCGTGGCGTGCCGGCGGGACGCGCGCGGGTTCTTGACGACGAGGTCGCAGGCGCCGTCCCGTCCCATGTGGATGGAGGGCCTGCTCTCGTCGAACGTGATCGTGTCGCCGCCATAGACGAGGCGCAGCCCGTCCGCGTGCGCGGCATCGAGCCTCGCGGATGCGGCCGTGACGGGCATCTCGGAGAGCACTTTCACCACGGCCCGGTCCTCGCCCGACTCGCCGGGCAGCGCCACTCCGGCGTCCGCAAGCAGCGCCGTCATCGCCGCGGGCAAGGCTTCCCGCATTTTACCGAGGGCCAGGGTCTGCCCGGATTTCGCGGCGCCCGCCAGATGGGCCGCCTCCCGGACGAGTCCTTCCTCATCCGCGGCGGCGCACGAGATTCCCGCGCGGACGGCCATTTTCACGCCCGAAACGGGGGGGAGATCGGCGATGCGCAACTGCATCTCGATGGCGGCGCTGACCGCGACGGCGGCGCTGTCGAAAACGGCGATCGCTTCCCCGCCGCCGGCCCGCAGGAAGCGTCCCCCGGCGGCCTCGACCGAGCGTTCCACC
The DNA here is from genome assembly GCA_031279425.1 of Accumulibacter sp. Classification (GTDB taxonomy): domain Bacteria; phylum Pseudomonadota; class Gammaproteobacteria; order Burkholderiales; family Rhodocyclaceae; genus Propionivibrio. The sequence continues at coordinate 11,011 of JAITIQ010000015.1, read as the reverse complement.
CTCTTCAGGCAGCGATCGACGGCCCTCGCCGCCTCGGAGTCGCCAAGTTTCTCGTGCAGCCTCGCGCATCCGGAAATGCCGGCGGCCAGAATGGCGGGGGAAGCTTGCGGCGCGTTCATGACCGCCACCCTAGACCGCAGAGAATTTCACGACCGGCTTCCCCGCCGGTTCCGGCTCGCCGAACCACGAAGCATCGCATGCGCTCTCCTCGCCATCCATGTCCCCGCCTTTCTCTCCAACACGCAAACCTTTGAAATCATACAGCATTCCGTCGGCCAGATGGGAAGGAACGACGTTTCGCAGGGCGGTGAATACGGATTCGGTGCGTCCCGGATAGCGCCGGTCCCAGTCGGCCATCATCTCGCGGATTTTCTGGCGCTGCAGATTGCCTTGCGTTCCGCACAGGCTGCAGGGGATGATCGGAAATTCCATGGCGCGGGCAAAGCGGGCGATGTCGGCCTCGCCGCAGTAGGCCAGCGGACGGATCACGACATGCGCGCCGTCGTCGGTCTTGAACTTGGGCGGCATCGCCTTGAGCCTGCCGGCAAACAGCAGGTTGAGGAACAGCGTGTGCACGATGTCGTCGCGATGATGGCCCAGGGCGACCTTGTTGGCGCCAAGCTCCTTGGCCGTCCGGTAAATGACGCCGCGCCGCAGGCGGGAGCAGAGCGAGCACGTCGTCTTTCCCGGCGGAATTTTCTCCCGCACGACCGAGTACGTGTCCTGCTCGACGATGCGGTATTCGACGCCCAGCCCGGACAGATAGCGCGGCAGCACGTCGGCGGGGAAGCCCGGCTGCTTCTGGTCGAGATTCATGGCGATGAGCCGGAAGCCGACGGGCGCGCGCCGCTGCAGCGCCATCAGGATCGACAGCAGGGCGTGCGAATCCTTGCCGCCGGAAACGCAGACCAGCACGGTGTCGCCGGACTCGATCATGCCGTAATCGGCGATCGCGCGGCCGACCTCGCCTTCCAGGCGGCGCTTCAGGCCTTGCAGGTTCTTCGAAAAATGGTCGGGTTTCATAGATGGGCCGTGCGTCCGCCATCGACGTTGATTACCTGGCCGGTCACGTAAGGGGCGTCATTGAACAGGAAACGCACGGCGCGCGCAACGTCCCGCGGATCGCCCGCATGCCTCAGCAAGGTGTCGCCGATGATGCGCCGCCGTGCCGGTTCGTCGAACGCCGCGTCGTCCGGCCAGAGAACCGGTCCGGGCGCGACGGCATTGACGCGCACCTCGGGAGCCAGCTCGACGGCAAGCGCGCGGGTGAGGCCGAGCAGTCCGGCCTTGGCGGCGCAATAGAGCAGGTAGCCCGGGAGCGGCCGTTCGGCGTGGATGTCGGTGATGTTGACCACCGCGCCGCGAGTCCGCCTGAGATGGGGCGCGGCGGCCTGCGTCAGGAACAGCGGCGCCTTGAAATTGCTGCCGACGAGATCGGCCCAGGCGGCTTCGTCGATCGTGCCAAGCGGCGTGGCAAAAAAGCTCGAGGCATTGTTGACCAGGGCATCGAGCCGGCCGAAATGGGCGGCGGTCCGCTCGACCAGCGACAGCAGGGCGTCCCTGTCGGACAGGTCCGCCGCCAGGCAAAGCGCGGAATCCGCGCGCGCCGCGTTCATCTCATCGGCCAGGCGCCGCGCGGCATCGGCCGCCGTCCGGTAGTGCACGACCACGTTGGCGCCCGCCGCGTGCAGTTCCCGGGCAATCACTTGGCCCACGCGCTTTGCCGCGCCGGTGATCAATGCCGTTCTGCCGATCAAGGACCGCTCCCGAAAAGGCCACTGCCAAACGTCGGATTCTAGCGGATTTCGTATTTCGATCCGGCCTCGTTCTTTGGGGAAAGCCCCGGGAGCCGTGCTAGACTCCGACAGATAAACGATTTTTGCTCGCACCGACCTTGTCCGCCTCCCATTCGTCCGAGCCCCGGCCGCGATTTTCCTCCGGCCGCCGTGTGGCGCGCGTTCGCAGGCCGGCGGGCGATGACCTCTCTTCCGGCGCTCCGGCAGCGGATTCTCTTGGCTACAGCCTGTTGCTGGCGGCGCGGGTACTCGCCGCGGTGCGTTCCGGAAAGAGCCTGAACGAAGCGCTTCCCCGCCTGTCGGGCGAGCCGGCGGCGGCCCGCGCGGCGGCGCAGGATGTCGTCTATGGCGCGCTGCGCGCCCGGGAAAGGGGCGAATTCCTTCTCGGCCGGCTGATGGCGCGGCCGCTGGCCCATGCCGAAACCCAGGCGCTGCTCCTCGCCGCGCTGTATCGGCTGGAAACGCGCGAGGACGCCGCGCCGATGATCGTCGACCAGGCCGTGGCCGCGGCGGGAGCCTTGGCGAACGGCGCCTTCAAGGGCGTGGTCAATGGCGTTCTGCGCAACTTCCTGCGTCAGCGCGCGCGTCTGCTGGCCGAGCTTTCGCAGGATGAAGCGGCGTTCTTCCAGCATCCCGCCTGGTGGCTCCAGCGCCTGCGCCGCGCCTGGCCGAAGGATTGGGAGGGCATCGTCGCGGCGGACAACCGGCCTCCGCCGATGAGCCTGCGGGTCAACACGCGCCGGATGTCCGTCGGCGATTATCTCGAAAAGCTGCAGGCGGCCGGAATATCGGCGCAGCCCGACGGGTCCGCGGGCCTGAGACTTTCCAGGCCGCTGCCGGTGGATCGCCTGCCCGGCTTTGCCGAAGGCTGGGTTTCCGTGCAGGACGCCGGCGCCCAGCGCGCCGCCGAACTGCTCGATCCCTTGCCGGGCGCCCGCGTGCTGGACGCCTGCGCGGCGCCGGGCGGGAAAACGGCGCACCTGCTCGAACGCGCCGACGTGGATCTGCTGGCCCTGGATATCGACGCCGCGCGCCTCGAGCGCATCGAAGAGAACCTGAAGCGCCTGGGCCTCGCGGCGGAGGTGCGCGCGGCCGATTGCCTGGCGGTGGAAGAATGGTGGGACAAGCGCCCGTTCGACGCCATCCTCGCCGACGTGCCGTGTTCCGCCTCCGGCGTCGTGCGCCGGCATCCGGACGTGAAGAGCCTGCGGCGCGAGAGCGACATCCGCCGGTTCGCGCGCGCGCAGTCGGCGATCCTCGACGCGCTCTGGCCCCTGCTCCAATCCGGCGGCAGGCTGCTGTACGCCACCTGCTCGGTATTCACGGAGGAAAACACGGGCCAGATCGACGCGTTCCTGGCGCGATGGGCGAACGCGCGGCGCGTCGGCCAGGAGCAATGGCTGCCCGATGACGCGCATGACGGTTTCTACTATGCCTTGCTGCAGAAAGCTTGAAGCGTTCGTCTTCGCCTTGGCGCTCACGTTCGCCGCCGGCGCGGCGCATGCCGGAGACATCGTCGCGAACGGCGCGCAGCTGGTCGCCGGCAACGAGGGCTACAGCCTTTCCGCGGACTTCACGGTGCGCCTGAACGAGCGGCTCACCGAGGCCGTCAACAAGGGCGTCGTGCTTTATTTCACGGTGGATTTCGAGCTGACGCGCTCGCGCTGGTACTGGTTCGACCAGACGGTCGCGCGCCGCGCCAGGACTTTCCAGTTGTCCTACCATGCGCTGACTCGCCAGTACCGGCTGTCTTCCGGGGCCTTGCACCAGGGCTTCCCGTCGCTGGAAGACGCCCTGCGGATGCTCTCCCATCCGCGTCACTGGCTGGTCGTCGAAAAAGAAGAAATCGCCGGCGAGCTCGACTACGTGGCCAGGACCCGCCTGCGACTCGACCCGTCGCTGATGGCCAAGACCTTCCAGGTCAGCGCCCTGTCCACCCGGGACTGGCACCAGTCGTCCGACTGGCTGGTATGGAATTTCTCCGATCCCGGGGGCGCCAGGTGAAGAAGCTGGTCGTCGCCGCCTCCTCGCTCGGCGGCATCCTGCTTTTTCTGCTGGCCTCGGCGAGCGCCAACACCGCGCTGTTCGCCAGGCACTACCCCTGGCTGATCGGACTCAACGTGGTCGTCGCGCTCTCGCTTTTCGCGCTCATCGTCTGGCAGGTGCGGTTCCTGTGGCGCGAGCACCGGGCCAGGATCTTCGGCTCGCGCCTGAAGCTCAAGCTGATGCTGTCCTTCGGGGTGATGGCGGTGCTTCCGGGCGTCCTGATCTACGCCGTTTCGGTGCAGTTCGTCACCAAGAGCATCGAAACCTGGTTCGACGTGCGCGTGGAAAAGGCGCTCGAATCCGGCCTCAACCTCGGCCGTGGCGCGCTCGACTCCCTGCTCGACGAGCTTGCCGAAAAAGGCCGCGCCTTCGCGCTGGAACTCGGCGAACTGCCGGAGCAGCAATGGCGCGTTGCGCTATCCAGGCTGCGCGAGCAGGGCGGCGTGCAGTACATCGCGCTGTTCTCCACCTCGGGGCAGCTGCTGGCCACGGCGATCAGCGACCTGTCGGTCATCCTGCCGCCGGCGCCGGCGCCCGAGGCGCTGCGCCAGGCGCGCAGCGGGCGGGGATACCGGGAAATCGACAGCGCCGGCGGCCAGGAACTGGTGCTGCGCGTGCTCCTGCCGGTCACCTCTCCGGGCCTCGGCATGGAAACGCGCATCCTGCAACTCGCCCAGCCGGTGCCGGACACGCTCGCGGCGAACGCCGAGCGCGTGCAGGACGTCTATCGCGATTACCAGGAGCTTTCCCTCGGGCGGCAGGGGCTGACGCGCATCTACGCCATGACGCTGACGCTGACGCTGCTGTTCGCCTTGTTCACCGCCATCGCCATGGCGTTCGTGCAGGCCCGGCGCCTGTCGGCGCCCTTGTCGATCCTGGCCGAGGGCACGCAGGCCGTCGCCGCGGGCGACTATACGCCGCGCCAGTCCGTCGCCAGCCACGACGAGCTGGGCATCCTGACCCGTTCCTTCAGCCGCATGACGCGGCAGCTCGACGAGGCGCGGCGCGATACCGAGCGGCATCGCGCCGAAGTCGAGTCGGCGCGCGCCCATCTCGAATCGATCCTGGCCAATCTGTCCGCCGGCGTGCTGGCCTTCGACCGGGAATTCCGGCTGCGCACCGTCAATGCGGGCGCGCAGGCCATTCTGGACGACCCGTTCGCCGGGCTCATCGACGAAGCCGTCGATGCCTGGGAGCGGCAGCGGACCCTGGGCCAGGCGATCCGCCGCGCCTTCGCCGAACGCGGGCGCCGGGAATGGCGGACGCAGATCGAGCTCGGCAGGCCGGGCGGCTCGCCGCAAATCCTGTCCCTGCGGGGAACCGGACTTCCCGAGGGAACCGGCGGCGGCTTCGTCGTGGTGTTCGACGACGTGACGCAGCTCGTCGCCGCCCAGCGCAGCGCCGCCTGGGGCGAAGTGGCGCGGCGCCTGGCGCACGAGATCAAGAATCCGCTGACGCCGATCCAGTTGTCTGCCGAGCGTTTGCAGCTAAAGCTTGCTGACCGGCTGGACGGAAGCGAGGCCGAGATGCTCGGCCGTGCGACGCAGACGATCATCAGCCAGGTACAGGCCATGAAGCGCATGGTCAATGAATTTTCCGACTATGCCCGCCTGCCGTCGCCGACGCTCGCCCGCGTAGACCTGAACGCGCTGATCCGCGAAGTCCTCGGCCTGTACGAAACCTCGCGGGCCGCCATCGCCACCGATCTCGACGCGTCGCTGCCGCCGATCCTGGGCGATGCCGCGCAGTTGCGCCAGATCATCCATAATCTCCTGCGCAACGCCGAGGAAGCGCAGGAGTCCTTGCCGAATCCGTCCATCCTGCTGGCCACGAAGCCCGTCGGCGACATGGCGGAATTCACGGTGACCGATGCCGGGCCGGGTTTTCCGGAGGAATGGATGGGCCGGGTCTTCGAGCCGTACGTCACGACCAAGGCCGGCGGCACGGGCCTGGGGCTGGCGATCGTCAAAAAGATCGTCGACGAGCATCGAGGACGGATCCGCATCAACAACCGCGTTCCGGCCGGCGCCGAAGTCAGCCTGCTGCTGCCGCTCGCGCCGGAGCGGGCGGCATCCATCATCAGGGAAACATCGGAAGAGAACTGAAATGGCGCAAATACTGGTCGTCGACGACGAAGTGGGCATTCGCGAACTGCTCTCGGAGATCCTGGCCGACGAAGGGCATGACGTGACGCTGGCCGAAGATGCCGCGGCGGCGCGCCGGGCGCGTGGCGAAAAACGGCCCGACCTCGTGCTGCTGGACATCTGGATGCCCGACACGGACGGCATTTCGCTGCTCAAGGAATGGTCGGCGGTCAATCTCCTGACCATGCCGGTGGTGATGATGTCGGGGCACGGGACGATCGATTCGGCGGTCGAGGCGACGAAGATCGGCGCGGTGGATTTCCTGGAGAAGCCGATCGCCCTGCAGAAGCTCCTGCAAACGGTCAAGAAGGCCTTGAAGCACGACGTGGCTTCGTCCCGGCCGCCGCTCACGCTCAATGCCTTCGCGCGCTCGCCGCTGCTCAAGGATCTGAAAAAACGCCTGGAACAGGCTGCGGCCAACACTTCGGTCATCCTGCTCAGGAGCGCCACCGGAAGCATCGCCGAGATCTGCGCGCGCACCTTGCAGACGCCGAAAACCCCCTGGCTCGACCTGTCGGCGACCAGCGCGCCGCTCTCCCAGGAAATGCTGGAAAACGTGGCCGGCGGCATGCTGTTCATCGCCGACCTGATGTTGTTCAGCCGCCTGCAGCAGAAGAATCTGGCCTTCGCCCTGGAGCGGCTGGACCGATACAAGCTGCGCCTCGTTGCCGCCACGTCGCGGCCGTTGAGCGTGCTGGCCGAAGCCGGCTGGGATCCCGCGCTGATCGCCCGGCTGGGCGAGGTCTGGGTCACCCTGCCGCAGATCTCCGGCCACGTCGACGAAGTTCCCGAAGTCGCCGCGCTGGTCCTGTCGTATCTCGTCGAGCGCCAGGGCATGCCGCCGCGGCGCTTCTCCACCGCGGCGCTCAATGCCCTGCGGCTGCATCGCTGGCAGGGCGAGTGGATGGAACTGCTGGCGACGGTCAGGAACCTGGCCGTCGCCGCGCTGGAAGAGGAAATCACCGCCGAGGACGTCGACGGCGTCCTGCGGCGCGACACGGATGCCGCCTCCCCCGCCGTCCTGCCGCCGCCCCAGTTCAGCCAGCCCCTGCGCGAAGCGCGCGAAGCCTTCGAGCGCCAGTATTTCGAATATCATCTGAAGAACGAGTGCGGCAACATGACGCGCGTGGCCGAAAAGACCGGACTGGAGCGCACGCACCTTTACCGCAAGCTCAAGCAACTGGGGTTGAATCCGGGACGGCGGCCGGATGAGGGGGAACAGTGATGGATCCCCGGCCCCTGACTCCAGCATGAAAACCATCCTCGTCTTCGACATCGAAACCATTCCCGACGTGCCGGGCCTGCGCCGCCTGCACGATCTCGATCCGGCGCTGTCCGACGCCGAAGTGGCGGAGATGGCCTTTCAGCAGCGGCGGGCGCAGAGCGACAGCGATTTCCTGCCGCATTACCTGCAGCGTGTCGCAATCATTTCCTGCGCCCTGCGCGCGGGCGGCGATCTGCGCGTGTGGTCGCTGGCCGAGCCGGAGCAGGGCGAAGCCGAAATCGTCCAGCGTTTCTTCGACGGCGTCGAGAAGTTCTCGCCGCAGCTCGTCTCCTGGAATGGCGGTGGCTTCGACCTGCCGGTGCTGCACTACCGCGCCCTGATCCACGGGATCAGGGCGCCGCGCTATTGGGAGATGGGCGATGGCGACTACGCCGATGCCCGCGACTTCCGCTGGAACAACTACATCAATCGCTACCACACGCGCCACCTCGACCTGATGGATCTGCTGGCGCTCTACCAGCCGCGCGTCAACGCGCCGCTCGACGCGCTGGCCAGGCTGATCGGTTTCCCCGGCAAGCTCGGCATGGACGGAGGCAAGGTCTGGGAAGCCTGGCAGGCCGGCGGGGTCGCCGGAATCCGCGACTATTGCGAAACCGACGTGATGAACACCTATCTCGTATTTCTGCGCTTTTGCCTGATGCGCGGCGAAATGTCGCGCGAGGAGTACGATATGGAAATCCGTTTCGTGCGCGCCACGCTGGCCAGGCTGGACAAGGCGCACTGGCGGGAGTTTCTGGCGGCCTGGCCGGAGTGAAGCCGGAAGGCCCCGCGCCCCCCCTGTCCCCGTATCGTCGTTCTTCGTGCTCGACGTTTTTTTCAGTCCATGGAAAGGAGAGAGAAATGAAACGCAGGGTTTTCGCCGCCATTTTCCTGTCGGCGTTCGCCATTGCCGCGGCGCAGGCCGAGCCGGCATCTTCCATCCGCCTGCCCGCGCCGCAGAAAAGCGGCGGCAAGCCGATACTCGATGCCGTCGCCGCGCGCGCCTCGGCGCCGGGTTCCGGTTTCCCGACGCAGGCCATTTCGCAGGAAGAGTTGTCCACGCTTCTCTGGTCTGCCTCCGGCAGGAACCGCCCGGACAAGTGGGTGGTTCCCTTCGGTCAGGGCGTCGATCCTTACGTCGATATCTACGTGGCCGGAGAGGAGGGCATCTACCGCTACGCCTGGCAGGATCATTCGCTGAAGCTGGCGGCCGGCGGTGATCTGCGCGCGCGGATCAATCCGCAGGGCTTCGCCAAGGCGGCGTCCCACATCTTCCTCTTCGTGAGCAACAAGGATTCCAGGACCAAGAAGGGCGCCAACTCGCCGCACCTCGTCAAATGGACGCACGTCGCCACCGGCGCCATGACGCAGCAACTCTATCTGGTGTCGGATTCGCTGGGAATCGGCGCGCGTTATGCCGAAACGATGGACGTGAATTTCGTCCGGCAAACGCTGAACATTCCGAGCGACGAGGAGCCGATCTGCATCTTCGCGCTGGGCAAACGCTGACTTTCATCGAGAACCCGTTCACGATCCAGGCCATGAAACTTCCTGCCGCACAGCCGTTTGCCGTCTTCCGCAGGCGGCGAAGGGAAAGTGGGCGGCTTTCATCGGCTCCGGCGCCGGGGCGAGAGCCGCCTGGGTAGGGACGTCCCCGAGAAAAAAGGCAGTCCCGGCGAATACCGGGACTGCCCAGAGCGGATTTCACGAAGCCGCAAGCTCGAATCGAAACGCTCCAGCCATCAACCGACGGCGGCGCCGGTAGGCACCTTGGGAGAACGCCAGGTGTACAGGAACCATCCGCACAGCGCGACCGCGGTCACGATGCCGATCGACAGGCCGACTTCATACGGCAGGCTCAAACCTTCGCCGGCGCACAGGATGTAGCTCGTCACCACCGCCGTCATGAACACCGCCGGCACGAAGGCGATCCAGTAGTTCCGGCCGAGCCTGGCGAGGTACACGGCGCCAGCCCACAGCGCCACCGTGGCCAGCGTCTGGTTGGACCACGCGAAGTAGCGCCAGATGATCTGGAAGTCGATGAAGCACAGCGCCAAGCCGAGCACGAAGAGCGGGACGGCAACCGTCAGGCGGTTGGTCAGGGGCTTCTGGTCGTAGCCGATCCAGTCGGAAATCGTCAGCCGCGCGCTGCGGAAGGCCGTGTCGCCCGAGGTGATCGGGCAGGCCACCACGCCCAGGATCGCCAGAACGCCGCCGAAGGCGCCCATCAGTTCGAGCGAAACCTTGTTGACCACGACCGCCGGCGCGCCCGCCGCGGCCAGTCCCGCCTGTCCGCCGAAGTGCGCCATCGCCGCCGCCGCCCAGATCATCGCCACGATTCCCTCGGCGATCATCGCGCCGTAGAACACGCGATGCCCGTCCTTCTCGGAGCGCAGGCAGCGCGCCATGATCGGCGACTGCGTGGCGTGGAAACCCGATATCGCGCCGCAGGCGATGGTGATGAACAGGAACGGGAACAGATGCGCGCCTTTGAGGTGCAGATTGGCGCCGGTGAATTCCGGCACGTTGCGGATTTCGCCCGTGACGAAAAGCATCACGAAAATGCCCATCGCCATGATCAGCAGCGCCGCGCCGAAGATCGGATAGAGCCGCCCGATGATCTTGTCGATCGGCAGCAGCGTCGCCAGCACGTAATAGACGATGATCACGCCCAGCACGGCGTAATACACCGTCTGGTTGGCCGGGTCGATCAGGTTCTTGAGGATCAGCGCCGGGCTGGTCATGAACACCACGCCCACCAGCAGCAGCAGGATCACCGAGAACACGCGCATGATCTGCCGCGCGATCGGCCCCAGATAGTTGCCGACGATCTCGGCGATGGACACGCCGTCGCTCCGAAGCGAGATCATCCCCGAGAGATAATCGTGCACCGCGCCCGCGAAGATGCAGCCGAGCACGATCCACACGAAGGCCCACGGCCCCCAGTACGCGCCGAGGATGGCGCCGAAGATCGGCCCCACGCCGGCGATGTTGAGAAACTGGATGAGCATCGCGCGCGGCCAGCCCATCTCCACGTAGTCCACGCCGTCGGCGATGCGTTTTGCGGGCGTGGCGCGGTCCGGTTCGAGACCGAAGGTTTTCTCGACAAACTTGCCGTAAATGAAATAACCCAGAACGAGGGCGACAACACCAATGATGAACGAGATCATTTGACCGGCTCCTTCCCTGTGAATGATAGACAACACGGAAAATGCCGCGTGTATCCACGGCATCGAAACAAAAGTGCTGACACTCCGTTGAATATCAGACGAATCTTTTACGCCGACCGCAAAAACATGCTCACAAATTAGACCTGAAAGCGAGCATTGTCAATCTCCTGACATCTCCTCCAGCGACGAGCACGGCGAGCTTTGTATCTGTCCACCCCGGCCAGGACCCGACTGAGCGTTTTCGCAAAGGCTTGCAGCCGGGCCTCGGATGCTCAGAACTCGATCGTTCCGGTCAACAGGAAGGTGCGCGGCGCGCCGAGGACGAGGTAGCCGTTGTCGGGATAACCGCCGACGGAAGCCCAGTAATCGCGGTTGCCCAGGTTTTCGATGCGGGCGCGCAACGTGACGAGGTGGTCCTGCCAGGCGACCAGGTAGCGCGCGCCGATGTCGAAGCGGGTCCATCCCGGCACGCGCAGCGTATTTCGCGCATCGGCGTAGGAAGACGAGGTGGCGATGGCGCGCGCGTCGAGGGTCAGTCCCCGCGCACCCGGAACGTCCCATTCGAGGTTGAGATTGGCTTGGCGCGCAGGA
>JAITIQ010000182.1 GCA_031279425.1 Accumulibacter sp. | reverse complement strand
AAGGCCCGCAAGGCATAGTATCTGCACACTCCGAAACAGCGACGCGCCGGATTCCCCTCCCCCGCATGGCGGGGGAGGGTGGCCCGCAGGGCCGGGAGAGGGCGTCGTTCCCTCCGGCGCGAGAGCGCCGCCGATCAAAAGGGGAGGAATGAACGAATGCTCATCCACTCTTCACCGCCGAGAAAACCGCGTCGCTGCGCTCCGCATGCTTGACCCCCCCTCTCCCTGGCCCTCTCCCCCCTGCGGGGGGCGAGGGGAATCCATCGGGAGAACTCGTCATTGCCCGGGCCATGCGCCGTGGCAATCCGGTTCGTTCTGCCCGGCGCGAAGCGCCGCGGTCGGGGGGTGTAGATACCTATGCCCGCAAGGGGAGGGTGGCCGAAGGCAGAGAGAGGGGGCGTTTCTCCGGAGCGAGGTGACGCTATTTGTCCCGCGCTTGCGCCATCGTAAACATCGTGACGATGGATGCCAGGCTGATCAAGGCGTTTCCGAAGATCGCCAAACCGCTCACCGCGGACCGACCTGGCCTGACGTGGCGGTATGGTCGTCGTCGCCGCGCGCGGTCCTTTTGCCCGCGAGTGAACTCACGAGCAGGATCAGCAGCAGCAACAGGCCCTGTACGGACTGTGAAATAAGGGCGTCCGACTTGTTGACCAGCGCAAGACCGTTGATGATGATCTGAATGGAGAACGAGCCAAGCAGTATCTTGTAAAACCTGGCCGAGAAGCCTCCCGTCACCAGCACGCCGCCGAGGAAAATCGCCATGACCACCCGCATCTCAAGAAAAACGCCCATCTGCTGGCTCGTGGAGCCGACAGTCACCACATAGAACAGGGCGCCCATGCCGGCCATCAGGCCCGACAGCGCGAAAGCGACGATCTTCATTTTGCCGACCGGGACGCCGACGAATCTCGCCGCGGTCTCATTTTCCCCGATGGCTCTGCCGTACCGCCCCGTTCTGGTGAACTCGAAGACATAGGCCATGATGAGCACGATGGCGATGAAGATCGCCGTCTTGACGGCCGGGGTGTTCAGGAACAGCAATTCATCGGGCAGACGCTGGGCGTGCGTCTTGGTCTGGATATAGTTGACCAGCCCGCGGATGCCGATCAGCATCGCGAGCGTCAGCATGAAAGACGGCACCTTGAACCGGCTCACGATGACGCCGTTGAAGACGCCGGCGGCGAGCCCGACCAGCAGCGACACCGGTATCACGAGGAACGGCACGCCCGCCGCATGGGCGGCCCACATGCCGATGACGCCGGACAAGGCGAGATTGACCCCGACCGACAGGTCGATGCTCCCCTGCGCAACGACGAACAGCACACCGCAGGCCACGACAATGGTCAGCATCGTCTGGTCGAGCACGGTGCGCAGATTGAGCGCCGTGAGCATGCGGAAAGCGCCGGTACGCTCATCATGGCTGGCGATCATGAAGAAGATGAAAATGGCGAAAAAGGCGATGAACGGAACAATGTCCTGAAAACCAGGCGGGAACTTCTTCATATCATCACCTCTATCACAGCCTGTTCCGTGAATGCCTCCCCGCGGTCGATCATCCCCGTCACCCTGCCGCCTTTCATGACGATCAGCCTGTCCGCCATGCCGAGGACTTCCGGGAGCTCGTCGGAGATGAGCAGGATCGCGATCCCGTTCCGCTTGGCTTCCTTCATCAGCGAATAGAGGTAGGCCTTTACGCCGACATCCACTCCGCGAGTCGGGCAGTCGAGGATCAGCAGACTCGGATCCTTGACCAGCCAGCGGCCAAGATTTATTTTCTGCTTGTTGCCGCCGGAAAGCTCGCCGACGCGCTGCGCGATGTCCTCGCATTTTATCGAGAGCTTCGCGACCCTCTCCGAAGCCAATCTTTTCAGACTTCCGGAGGAAATAAAGCCCATGGCGCCCGCAAGCTTGCCGAGGGACGGCAAGACGAAATTCTCAAGGACGGAGGCGTCGATCATCAGCGCCTCGGTGTCCCTGTCCTTGGGAACGTAGCCAATATTGTTCTCGAGGGCCTGCGCCGGGCTGGTGATGTCCATGTCCCTGGCGACGAGACGGACGGAGCCGGCGGCGGCCTTCGACAGGCCGAACACCGCTCTGCCGACGGAATGTATGCCCGAGTCGCTCAGCCCGCAGAAACCGAGTATCTCGCCCGCGAACACGTCGAAGGAAATGTCGTCCAGCTCGCCCGCCACGCTCAGGTTTTTCACGCTCAGGACGAGCTCGTCGCCGTGTTCCGGCCTGTTGTCGGCCCGGTAATAGTCGCCGCCGATCTCGCGCCCGACCATCATGCGCTTTACCTCGTCCGCGGTCGTCCCGGAGGAGACCGTCTCGCCGACCACCTCGCCGTCCCGCAGGACGGTGATCGTATCGGTGATTCTGAGCATCTCTTCCACGTCGTGGGTGATGACGATCACGGAGCGGCCCAGGGATTTCAGTTTTTCCAGCAGTTCATACAGCTTTTGTCTGTTGTTCAATGACAGCGACTGCGTGATTTCGTCCAATAGAAGAATATCGGGGTCGACGGACAGCGCCCTTGCCAGCTCGATGATCTTGCGCGTTTCGATCATCATGTCGCCGGTAAACTGGTTCAGGGGCGGCATGGGCAGTCCCCATTTCGTGAACAGCTCCTCTGTGGCGCGGCTGACGGCCTTCCGGCTGACGATGCCGCATTTCGTGAACCGGCCGGTTCTGCCGAGGAAAACGTTGACCGCCACGGGCAGGTTCCCGATGACGCCGAGTTCCTGCAGGACCATCGAGATGTTTTGCTCATACGCGTCCAAGGCATCGCGGGGCCGGTATGCCTTGCCCCGCACGCGCATCTCTCCGGAATCCGGAATGTGTATGCCGGCTATCTGCGACATCAGCGTGGACTTTCCCGAGCCGTTTTCGCCGATCAGCCCCCTGATTTCTCCCTCGCGCAGCGTAAGGTCGATATGCCTGTTCGCCTGAGTCGGCCCGAAGCGCTTGTTCAGCCCGCGAATTTCAAGGATGGGCGCGCTCATTTCACGACCCCCCTTGTCTTCTTCTGCCCGCCGATGCCGAACACGATGAGAAAAACGCCCAGAAAAACGTCTTGCAGGGTGCCGGAAGGAACGCCGAAAAGGGTCATCAGATTGAACACCGCGTAAATGATGAGCGAACAGAAAGGGACCGCAATGATGATATCGATCCATTTTTGCAGTATCTGCGCCAGAAGCGCTATGGCGAGCGGCTTGAAGAGCAGCACGATACTCGTCATCCCCGCCATGGCGAAGGTCTTGACGTTGTAGCTCTGCTGGACGACAGAGGCGGCGCCGCTGAACAGGCCGCAGATCAGCCCCACCCACAGAAGCGTCCCTGGGATGTTGACGCCGAGCACGCGGGATACCTCCTTGTTTTCACCGACGGCCCGGATATTCATGCCGACGGCCGTCCTGTTATACAGAAAGTAGGCGATGACGAGGAAGACGACGAGCAGGATCACATTGACGGGGAACTGGCCCAACTCCCTGAAATTCCGGCTCAACTCCGCATCGACATACGGTTTCGTGACGCTGTTCGTGCGCAGGAAAATGGCGACGGCCTCATAGATGATGGCAAGGCTGATGCTGGCGATCCACGATGGTATTTTCGCAAACGCGAAAATCGTGAAATTCACGAAAACCAGCAGAGTGCCCGTGATCAACCCCCCAAGGACCACGCCCGGATAGCCGTAAAGATTGCCGAAAGCGCAGGACGCGAACGATCCGAGTATCACCACGGCGCCCAGGGATAGATCGGTATATCCGCAGGCGAACAGAAAGCAAAGTCCCCAGGCGATAAAGGTGGGATAGATGGAGTTCGACAATATTACCTGCGCGTTCCTTGCTTCCAGAAACATGCCGCCGGTAAGAAAATGGGCAATGGCCGCGACGACCGCCAGCGCAACGATGAAAAGAATGAAAAACAGAGCGGGGGTTCGCCATTTTTCATCCCTGTCGATGGAAAGCCCTTTTCGCATGTTCTCATCGCCTCCTTATATGGATGATCCTGTGAAATACCGGAGAACGGTGGATGTGCTCGTGATGGCAGAAAAAGCGATGAGGCTGGGGTTCGCTTCGCTCATCCCAAAAAACTGCGCAAGCTGCCTGGTGCGGCGGGAGGCCGCAGCCGACATGTGTAGACGTGCGCGGGCGGGACGTTCCTGAGCACGAATGTTTTCCGCCAGACGAAGAAACGCGACAAAAACCGTTCGGCAAGCGAGCTGTATTGATATTGGACGAAGAGACCACCGTGCCTTCCCGCAATTGCCTTCATGCTGGCGTTCAGCACGCGCAGCGCGACCCGTTTCGGGAGGGTGACGAGCGGCAGGGAAGAGATGATCGCATCATGATTTCCGGAGAGGAATTCCGCCGAATGATCGCAAATCGTGAGCCGTGGGTCCCGAATCTCCCGCAGGACACGCACGAATTCGGGACGGATTTCATAGACCGTGAGCGAGGCGTCCGGCCGCATCCGTTTCAGGATCCTGGCGGTCAACACGCCTTCGGCTGCGCCCAGTTCCACCAGCGAAACCGCCGACTTCCAATCGATTGCGGCGAGCATTTCCCGGCACAGATACCGGGACGAGGGCAGGATGCTCCCGATTTCGCGCGGAGTGCGCATGAACTCGCGCAAGTAGCTCGCCTTCCGGGAAAGGGTCTGGAATGCGGTCATCGCGCCGATCCGGCCAGGGAGGGCAGGTCCTCCGCCAAATCCACCATGCAGCGCCGCAAGGGCAGGGAACCGGCGCGACAGTGAATCTGTGCCTGTTCGCAGAAGGGTCTTCGCATGATTCTTCCTCGCCTTCGACTCCGGATGCGCTTCCAGGCGCTTCTGCAACGCCGCTCCCGAATCCTTGCCTTTCATTTTCTCTCGATAGTCTCATGAAATATATGGCAGATCAACTTTATGCGTCTCATAGGATGGCAATGCAGACAGAGGACAGAAAAGTCAGCGGCGCTTCGCGCCGTTCATCAGGACTGGATTGCCACGGGCCTACGGCCCTCGCAATGACGCTACTCCGTCATTGTGAGGAGCGCAGCGACGTGGCAATCCATGCCTTCTTCCGGCGCAACCGCAAACTGATTGTCTTCAGTCTTCTGTCCTCCGTCCTCTGCCAGCGGAAGACGTGCCCGGAACTTTTCAGTGCGCCGCTCGTATCGCCTCGAGCGTGAGACCGCTGCCGGCGAGGTCGGTAAACGTCTTGTAGCTGACGTTGTTGTTGAATCGCCAGAGCAGCGACTTGAGGACGTCCTCGGCGATGGGATGGGTTCCCGCCGTATCGAACATGGCGATGAAGTCGTCGACATTGTCCTTGGTGACGGGGAACGGGTTGATTTTCAGATCCGGCGCCTTGCCGTTCTCATCGAGGATCGGATGCCCGTCCAGGGCGTTGATGAGCAGGGCGACCGCCACGCCGGCCGGCAAATCATTGCCGCCGCCGCCCGCGGCGACTCTGCCGCTCTGGATGTAGCCTACCACATCCGAACCGGCGTTGGAAGCATAGACGGGTATGACAAGGCCGAGAATATCCATGGCGTTGATGGAACCGGGCACATAGTTGCCGACCATCGCGTAGAGGGCGTCCGCGTCCCTGTGCGCCGAGAGCAGGGCGGTCGCCTTCTCCTGGCCTTCGGCGGGGCTCGTGCAACGGGCCACGTCGAGGATTTTGCCGCCGCCTTCCGTGACGAACGACTGCGTGAAGCCGGCGATCCTCTGCTCAAAGTGGATGTCGCCGACATTGCCGCCGATCAGTACCGCCGTCTTGTGTCCGTCGGCGGCGGCAGCCTTGCCCATGAGATAACCGTCATGGTACAGGTTGGCGCTCACCGCGCCGACGTAGTAGGGATTATTCGCCGCGACGGCCGCGCGGTCGGCGTCGTCACCGACGAATATGCCCAGGGCGAAGGGAATCCTGGATTTCAGACAGGCTTCGGCGGCCTGGGGGAGCACCGGGTCCGCGGCGATTTGCATGGCGATCCCGTCCACTCCGGCGGAGATGAAATTCTGGACGTTTTGCAGTTCCTTGTCGGCCATGTGATCGTCGCTGACCCTGCTTCCTTTCATCCCGTAGGTGGCGAGGGTGTATTCGATTTCATCTCCCATCATGTCGAAGGTCGGGTTGCCGGCGCCCCATGTGTTGAAGCCGATCACATAGGACTTGGCGGCGGCGGTGCCGCCGCCGTCGCCAGAACCCGCGTCGCTCCGCGGCTCTTCCTGCTTTTGCCCGCAGGCCGTCACCACCAGGCTGAGCGCCAAAACCAAGGCTGCCAGCAGGGCGATTTTTGGAATCCGATAAATCCGAAATTTTTTCATGAT
>JAITIQ010000147.1 GCA_031279425.1 Accumulibacter sp. | reverse complement strand
CCTTCGGTAATCATCTTCCCGCGGGCCGCCCACGCCGCGCCGCGTCACCCAGCGCGCGTAGCGCAGCCGGGCCAGACGCTCCGCATCCGGCAACGCATCGCGGACGATTTGCCCGCCTGGCTCTGATTCTTGTGACACCGGGGTCATTACAGTCTTTCTCCTGGACAAAGCGGAAATTCAACAGGGAGCGAATTGAAAGCCAACGGCCAGAACCCTTTCGGCCATGTCAGGACGCGCGCTTCGTCCGCGGCGTATCCTCCGCCATGCCGAAATCCGCCAGCAAGCGCCGCACGTCCTTTTCGTCGAGCTCCATCACCTGTCCACGACGCAGCCGCGGCGGCAGGACGAAGGGGCCGTAGCGGACGCGCATCAGGCGGCTGACGGCGACGCCGGCGGCTTCGAACAGGCGGCGGACTTCACGGTTGCGGCCTTCGGCAAGGGATACGCGGTACCAGCGGTTGACGCCGTCGCCGCCGGCTTCCTCCAGCGTCGAGAAGCGCGCCGGGCCGTCGGCAAGCTCGACGCCCTGGAGCAGGCGCTGTCGCGTTTCGGGCGGCAGCTCACCGAGCACGCGCACGGCATATTCGCGGGTGAGTTCGTAGCGCGGGTGCATCAGCCGATTGGCGAGTTCGCCCGAGGTGGTAAACAGCAAGAGACCGCCAGTGTTGAAATCCAGGCGGCCGACGGCCACCCAGCGCGAGCCTGAGAGGCGCGGCAGCGCGGTGAACACGTTGGGCCGGCGCTGCGGATCGTCACGCGAGACGATTTCGCCCTCGGGCTTGTGGTAGAGGAGCACGCGCGGCAGGCGGCCGGAAAACCTGAGGTTCACCAGACGGCCGTTGAGTTTGACGCGGTCGCCGGGCATCGCCGACTGGCCGATTCGCGCCGTCCTGCCGTTGATCGTCACCCGTCCGGCGGCGACCGCTTCCTCCATTTCGCGCCGCGAGCCGGCGCCGCTCTGCGAGAGCAACTTGTGCAGGCGCTCGGGTTTGCCCGGCGCTTCGCCGCGACGGGAGCGGGGATGGGATGGAGATGGTTGACGCGGCGGGCGCGGCGGTCGGCGTCCACGGTCGGCGGGCGCTGGTTTTGCCGCCGGCTCCCGCGCCGGTGGGCGGGCACGGGGGGGCGCTCCCGCGGCAGGCTCGTCCCGCGGCGATTTTCCGCGTGAACGTCTGGAATCCGGCGAGGCCGGGCGGAAGGGGGTACCACGGGTGCCACGGGGGTTACGCGCTTTGCTGGGCATCGGGAATATCCACGGTCTGGTCGGTCTCGGTCCGGTCGATTTCGGTCTGCTCGATCCCGGCTTGGCTGAGCGACTCGAGCGGCGGCAGTTCGCTGACGCTGCGCAGGCCGAGATCGTCGAGGAATTTCCTGGTCGTCGCGAAAAGCGCCGGGCGCCCCGGCGTGTCGCGGTGGCCGACGACGTCGATCCAGCCGCGCTCCTCGAGCGCGCGAATCACCTGGGTGGCCACTGTTACGCCGCGAATGTCCTCGATGTCGCCGCGCGTCACTGGCTGCCGGTAGGCGATGATGGCCAGCGTCTCGAGTACGGCGCGCGAGTACTTGGGTGGCTTTTCAGGGTTGAGCCGCTCGAGATGGGGCAGGAATTCGGCGCGCGTGCGAAAGCGCCAGCCGCTCGCCACCTGGATGAGTTCCAGCGGACGCTCCGCCCATTCGGCGCGCAGTTCTTCGAGCAGGACGCGCAACACGTCGCCGCCGATCTCCTCGGTGAAGACCTTTTTCAACTCGTTTACGGTCAGCGGCTGTTGGGTGGACAGCAACACGGCTTCGAGCACGCGCTTCAACTGCCGGGTACCGGCGGTCATCGCGGCCTGCACGTCGTGGAGTTCGGCAAGCCGCTCGAGGCCCTGGCGCAGGGCCTGGAAGCCGGATGGCCGATGCTCGCGCCTTTTCTCCTCGTCGGGAAACGGCGGAGCCGATTCCTCCGGCGGATTCAGGTTCGGCGAATCCGCCTGGCCCGCCGACTCCGTTTCCGGTTTCTCCGGCGCCGATTCCGCCGTTTCCGGCATTGCTTCCGGGTTCGCTTCCGGATTCGCCATATTCCATTCATCCATCGGTCAACCTCACTGCGTCACGTCAACGTCCTGCTGAAGCCGCCGAAGCTGCCTTCTTTCCCAAGCCTGCTGGACGAGCTCGACCGCGCGGAGCCGTCCGGCGTCCGTCAGCTTCACGTAAATCGGGGCGAAGACTCCCGACTGCGTCAACTCGAGCGACTGGTCGCGCGCCAGTTCCAGCATCGCCAGAAAGTACACCACCACCACTTGTACTCCCCGCGTCACGTCGAACATTTTGCCGAATTCGACGAAACCCGCCTTGCGCAACTTGTGCAGGATGACGTCGATGTAGTGGATCACCGACAGTTCCTCGCGGGCGATCGCCAGGCGCGTATGCAGTCTGGCCTGGCGCATGATGGTCTGCCAGGCCTCGCGCAGGTCCTCCGGGCAGACTTCCGGCCAGCGTTTGTGCAGGGATTTTTCGACCCACACCTCGGCCCATGCGAAATCGCGTTCCGCCTGCGGCAGTTCGTCGAGCCGCCTCGCCGCCTGCTTCATCCGCTCGTATTCGACCAGGCGGCGCACCAGTTCGGCGCGCGGATCCTCCGTTTCCTCGCCCTCGGCGTTCCTCACCGGCGGCAGCAACATGCGCGACTTGATCTCGATGAGCATCGCCGCCATGACCAGGTAATCGGCCGCCAGTTCCAGGTTGCGCGAGCGCATCGCCTCGATGTAGGTCAGGTACTGCTCGGTGAGCGGCGCCATCGGAATGTCGAGGACGTTGATATTGGCCTTGCGGATGAGATACAGCAAAAGGTCGAGCGGCCCCTCGAAGGCTTCCAGCATCACCTCCATGGCGTCCGGCGGGATGTAGAGATCGAGCGGGATCTGGATCATCGGCTCGCCGTAGATGCGGGCGACCGGATCGATGACGGCATTCTCGCCCATGGCGTTTTCGGGGGGCATGGAATTTTTCGACATGCCCGTCACCGGTATCCCAAACCCATCGCCTCGCGCACGTCGCGCATCGTCTCGCGCGCGAGTTCCCCGGCCCGGGCCGCGCCATCGGCGAGGATCTCGCGCAGCAACGCCGGACGGTCGAGATAGGTCTGCGCGCGTTCCCGCATCGGCGCCTGCTCCCCGAGGATGCCGTCGATCACCGGCTGCTTGCAGTCGAGGCAGCCGATGCCGGCGGTACGGCATTCGTGGCTCAGCCGCGCGCGGCATGGGTCGTTGGAATAGACCCGGTGCAGCTGCCACACCGGACACTTGTCCGGATCGCCGGGGTCGGTGCGGCGCACGCGCGCCGGATCGGTCGGCATGCGCCGGATCTTCTGCGTCACCATGGCCGCGTCCTCGCGCAGCGCGATGGCGTTGTCGTACGACTTGGACATCTTCTGCCCGTCGAGCCCCGGCATCTTCGAAGCCTCGGTCAGGAGGTAGCCGGGTTCGACGAGGATCGTCCTGCCGGTGCCTTCGAGGTAGCCGGCGAGCCGTTCGCGCTCGGCCTGCGACAGGCTTTGGGCTTCCGCCAGCAGGGCACGTCCCTGTTCCACCGCGCCGGCCTCGCCTTCCCGCTGGAAGCGCGCGCGCAGTTGCTCGAAGGCGCGGGCGTCGCGGCCGCCGAGCTTCTTCATCGCGGCCCTGGCCTTCTCCTCGAAGTCCGGCTCGCGCCCGTACAGATGGTTGAAGCGGCGCGCCAGCTCGCGGGTGAATTCGACGTGCGGAATCTGGTCTTCGCCGACCGGCACCTTGTCGGCGCGGTAGATCAGGATGTCCGCGCTCATCAGGAGCGGATAGCCGAGAAAGCCGTAGGTCGACAAATCCTTGCTGGAGAGCTTCTCCTGCTGGTCCTTGTAGGTCGGCACGCGCTCCAGCCAGCCGAGCGGCGTGAGCATCGAGAAGAGGAGATGCAGTTCGGCGTGCTCCAGCACCTGCGACTGGACGAACAGCGTGGCCTTGTTCGGATCGACGCCGGCGGCCAGCCAGTCGATCACCATGTCCCGGGTGGCCTGCGCGATCCCGCGCGGATCGTCGTACTGCGTGGTCAGCGCGTGCCAGTCGGCGGCGAAGAACAGGCAGGGATACTCGTCCTGGAGCCGCACCCAGTTCTTGAGCACGCCGTGATAATGACCCAGATGCAGGGCGCCGGTGGGGCGCATGCCGGAAAGGACTCGTTCTGCGAACATGATGTCAGATCAGTTGGAAAAGGAGGAGGAGGCAACGCCTGAGCGTGGAGAAAATCGGTCCGACGATCCAATCGAGCGTATGGGTAAACAGCAGTAGCAGCAGGATCGGGAAGCCCCAGCGCTCCAGCCGGGAAAACGGCACGGCCAAGCGGTAGGGCAGCAGCCCGACGGCGATCCGCCCGCCGTCGAGCGGCGGCAGCGGCAGCAGATTGAGCACCATCAGCAGGAGATTGATGCCGATTCCGACCTCGGCCATGGACACGAGCGGTTCGGTATACATCATGAAAGGCAGCGTCACGGCGAGCTTCAGGAGCGCCGTCCAGCCGAGCGCCATCAGCAGATTGACCGCCGGGCCGGCGGCGGCGACCCACACCATGTCGCGCCTGGGGCGGCGCAGGCGGCCGAAGTTCACCGGCACCGGCTTCGCCCAGCCGAACAACAGGGGATTGCCGCCACCGAAGTAGCTCAGGGCAAGAATCACGCCCGGCACCAGCAGGGTGCCGACCGGGTCGATGTGGCGCAGCGGATTCAGGCTGATGCGCCCGGCCGCCCACGCCGTCGCGTCGCCGAAATGACGGGCGGCATAACCGTGCGCCGCCTCGTGCAGGGTGATGGCGAAAATCACCGGCAGGGCCGAAATCGAGATCGCCTGGATCAGGGCGGCGCCGTCCATCGTCGTCTCACGCCAGGCCGAAGGGCTCGAGCGGCCCGCGCCCGGCGCGCACCAGCGTCGGCGGCGCGGCGGTCAGGTCGAGCACGGTCGTCGGCGTCGTGCCGCAATATCCGCCGTCGATGATCAGCTCGATCTGGTCGTCGAGCCGTTCCTGGATCTCCCAGGCTTCGGTGAGCGGCGCCTCGTCGCCGGGCAGCAGCAGCGTCGAGGTGAGCAGCGGCCCCCCCAGTTCTTCGAGCAGGGCCAGCGCCATCCGGTGGTCCGGCACGCGCAGGCCGATCGTCTTGCGCTTCGGATGCAGCACGCGCCGCGGCAATTCCCGCGTGCCTTCCAGGATGAACACGTAGCTCCCCGGCGTGGCGGCCTTGAGCAGACGGTACTGGGCGTTGTCCACGCGCGCGAACTGGCCGATCTCCGAGAGGTCGCGGCACATCAGCGTCAGATGGTGACGGTCGTCGAGACCGCGGATGTGGCGAATGCGCAGGACGGCGTCCTTGTCGCCCAGGCGGCAGCCCAGCGCGTAGCAGGAATCGGTCGGCAGGGCCACGACGCCGCCGGCGCGCACCGCTTCCGCCGCCTGGCCGAGGAGACGCGGCTGCGGATCGTCGGAATGAATCGAGAGATAGCGGGCCATGCGTCCTCAGCGAAAAGCGGTCCACACCGGCGCGAGCTCGCTCGGCAGCTGTGCGTTGCCGCCGACGTTGACGTGGCTTTCCTGCGGCCCGTGGAAGTCCGAACCGGAAGAGGCGAGAAAGCCGTATTCCCGCGCCATGCGTGAGAACTCGACGCACAACTCGGGCGAATGGCTGCTGCCGGAGACGACCTCGATCCCTTGCCCGCCCAGATCCTTGAATTCGGCAAGCAGCGCGCGCAGTTCTTGCCGGGACAGGCGATAGCGCCCCGGATGAGCCACCACGGCGACGCCGCCGGCGCCGTGGATCCAGCCGACGGCTTCATCGAGCGTCGCCCACCGATGAGTGACGTAGCCCGGCTTGCCGGGGACGAGATACGTGTCGAAGACGCCGCGCACGTCCCGGCAGACGCCGATCTCCACGAGGTAGCGGGCGAAATGCGAACGGCTGATCAGGTTCGGGTTCTGCGCATGGCGCATGGCGCCATCCAGGCATCCGGGGATGCCGATTTTCTCCAGATCCGTCGACATGCGCTGCGCCCGGCCCACCCGGCCGGTACGAATCGAATCCAGGGCGGCATTGAGGGAGGCGTTGCTCCCGTCGATGTCGAGCCCGACGATATGCACTTGCAGACCGCCCCACTCGATGGAAATCTCGACCCCCTCGACGAAACGCAGCCCCGCGCCCGCGGCCGCCGCGCGCGCCTCGTCCAGGCCGCCGGTCTCGTCGTGATCGGTGAGCGCCAGAAGCCCGACGCCTCGATCCGCCGCCCGCGCCACCACCCCGGCCGGCGACAACAGCCCGTCCGAAACCCGGGAATGGGTATGGAGATCGGCAATCAGCACGGGAAGGAGGCCATGTGGAAAGTGAATTTCAAATGATAACACAGGCCATCGAACCCTCCCCGCAGCATTTCCGGCATCTGCCCTTGAGCAGGGCGATCGCATACGCAAATGTCGTATCCGGGCGATCGCCGGTGT
>JAITIQ010000097.1 GCA_031279425.1 Accumulibacter sp. | reverse complement strand
GCGCGCATGCTCGACCGCATGGGCCAGCGCATGGTCGTGGTCGAGCTGCGCGGCGAGCGCGCGGCAAGCATCGAAATCGAGGAGTACCAATACCCGCCGCTGTTTCTCGCCGGGGACGGACGCTCGCCCGACGTGCTGGTCGATGCCGGCGTGACGCACCGCAGGTGCCAAGCCATGGTGGCGCTGGCCGGCAACGACGACACCAGCCAATCAGTGGCCATCTGCGGGACGGTGCTCAATCCCTCGCTGCGCATCATCGCCAGGATACATACCCCGATCGCGCAGATCAATCTGGAATCCTTCCGCAACATCGAGCCACTCAATCCGTTCCAGAGCTTCGCCGGCAACATCGGTCTGGACCTGGGCTCGCCGGACCGTTTGCGGGTGATCGAATGGCTTTCCGGTCTGCCGGGCGGCGATTGCCCGGAATCGCTCAACCTGCCGAAGGGACATTGGCTGGTTTTCGGTTCCGGCAACTTTTCCGGATATTTCGTCACCGCGTTCCGCGGCGCCGGACAGACATGCACGCATATCGAGCTCGATTCTTTCCAGCAGAGCGAGGAAGCGGCCTTCCATTACCAGGGCGAAATGTCCCGGGAAGCAGTGGCCGAGGGGATCGGCAAGGCGGTCGGAGTCGTCGTGGGCACCGACAGCGACGCCCTGAATCTGGCGATGGTGACTCGCGCTCGCTCGATCAACCCCGGCGTTTACGTGGTGATCCGGCAGGCGCACGCGGCCAACGCCAGCCTGATCGACGCTTCGATGGCCAATCTGCGCTTCGTCAAGGCGGAAGTTGTCTCGCACAAGATACGGCAACTGCTCACCTCGCCGCTGCTCATCCGATTCCTCAAGCACCTGGACAAGGATTCCGGCGAACTGGCCCGGCGCACCGCCGCCCTGCTCGAACGGCACGTCGGCTACAAGGTGCCGTTCATCTGGGTGTTCGACTGCTATGCCTCGTATCCCGGCCTGCGCGAAGCCCTGGCGCCCGAGGTCGATCCTCCCCTGTCGATCGCCGATCTCCTGGTCAATCCGCAGAAGCCGTCCGAGCGGATTTCCGCCGTGCCCTTGCTGCTCCTGCGCAAGAATCAGGAAACGACGCTGCCGGCGGAAGATACCTCCTTGCGCTCCGGCGACCGGATATTGTTCGCCGGGCGCCGCGGAGAGCGGGAATTGCAGCGGCGCTTCCTGCTCGAACCGAGCCCGCTCGTCTTCGTGCGCACGGGCGTGGAGCCGCCGCGCAGCTGGCTGTTCCGCCGTCTCGCGGAACGCCGCAGGGGTGGAGGAAGCCAGCGCGGATGATCGGGGCAAACGCGTTGTACCCCCCTGACCGCTTTGGCAGCGGGCAGCAAGCTTCTTCCGGGGGTATTTGGGGGAATCTCTCAGAAAATGGATTTTGAAAATACCCGCGCCGGCAGGAAGACTTGCCGCTCATCGCTGCTCGGGCTAGAGTCACATGTTTGGATCGTAACGAGGGGGAAAGCGTGTTTTCGATCATTCTCGCGGCCGGTTGGCCGATCTGGCCTCTGTTGTTCGCATCGATCGTCGCCGTCGCGCTGATCATCGAGCGTCTCGTGGCCCTGCGCCGGGCCAAGGTGTTGCCGCCCGGACTGTTGCAGCACGTCATCACCGACTATCGGCAGACCGGCGCCAACAAATCCGGGCTGGCCGCGCTCGAAGCGCATTCTCCGTTGGGTCGCGTGCTGGCCGCCGGTCTGCGCAACGTCGGCAGCTCGCGGGAAGTCATGCGCGAGGCCATCGAGGAAACCGGCGGCGTGATCGCCCACGAACTGGGGCAATATCTGACGACGCTGGGCACGATCGCCTCGATCAGCCCGCTGCTGGGACTGTTCGGCACGGTGGTCGGGATGATCGAGATCTTCGGCTCGCAGTCACCGACGGGCAGCAATCCGGCACAGGTCGCGCACGGTATCTCGGTGGCCCTGTACAACACCGGCTTCGGCCTCTTGATCGCCATTCCGAGCATGATTTTCTGGCGGCACTTCCGGGCGCTGGTCGACACTTTCGTCATCGACATGCAGCAGCAGGCGGTACGCCTGGTCGAAGTTCTGCACGGCGAGCGCAAGGCATGAGGAGGCAGCCATGAACTTCCGGCGCGATCACGGCTTCGATGAGCCGGAAATCAACCTGATTCCGTTCATCGACGTCCTGCTGGTGATCATCATCTTCCTGATGCTCACCACGACCTATGCCAAATTCTCCGGGCTGGAGATCAATCTGCCCACCGCCAACGCGGACCGGCAGGACGGGCCGCCCAACGAGATCGACGTTGCCGTCACCGCCGCCGGCCAGGTGATGGTCGACAAAATGCCGCTGGGCGCGACCGACGTGCGTTCGATCAGCGAAGCCCTGCGACGCGCCGCCGGCGACCGGCTGGACCCGCTGATCGTGATCAACGCCGACGCCAAGGCGACCCACCAGAGCGTCGTCGACATCATGCAGGCAGCCCAGGCGGCCGGCTATGCGCACATCTCCTTCGCCACGCAATCGCCGCCGCCGCAGTAAGGCGCTTGCCGTCCTGACCGTCGATTGCGCGGTGAGCGAAACCTGATTTCCAATCCGGCGGGATTCCCTGTGTCTCCACGGTTCCGTCACCTCTGTAGTCGAAGGTTCTATCCAAAACCGGAATCACTTCCCGCATACCAGCCGCTGCGCGATCTCGCCCGATCCTTTGGCCTGGATGTCTTCCCACTCGGCATCGGTTCTCTGTTCGTTGGCCACCAGCCTGCCCATGGCCATCTGTTCCGAATAGGCTTCCATGGCGAGCGTGCGCATGCGAGGCCGCGCGCAATCGTATTCGACCAGCACTTTCAGCGATCCGACAACAGTCCGCTCGTCCAGCCATTGCGCCACCGCGAAGTCCGTCAACTGGTATACGCGCGCGCGATCGCCGTTGCGCCGCATCGAGCGCTGGTCCAGATAGGCGCGGAAATTTTCGGTCCGCCCGAGCGCGATCCATTCGCTGTCCCCCATCACCTGGGCGGACGCCGGCAGGGGCAGCACGGTCAGACAGGGCACGAGGCACGACAGAAGAAACCGATTCATCGCCCGGGATCCATGCAAAAGAAAGAACCTGCATCATAGCGGATCGAAGGAAAACCGGGCTCTTCGTGAAAGCTCGTGGATGCCGCCGAAGATCGGATCCGGACACTCCGCCCGGAGGCTCGAGTGTTTTGCATCGACGTGATTTTTTCCCTTGAAAGCGATAGATTCTGGCTTTAGTCTTCCCGTCTCCCTCCTTGTGTATGGATTTCTTCCCATGGCCACCCGCATTTCCAACTACAAAACCGGAAGTGAGCTTATCGCGCAAGTCCCGATGACCAATCCACCGGCGGCAAGCCAGGAATTCGAACAGATTCTCGACAGCCTGCTGGCCGATCCGCCCGATCGGGAATCCTACTTCCAGTTGCTGGAGCATATTCGCTCTCCCATCGTTTTCGTCGCCGAGGAACTGGCCAAGCGGTACATGGCCAGGCCCGTTCCGCTCGCCGAACTGGAAGACGGTTTTTTCCGGCAGATCGTGAGGCTGTGGACGAAATTGGCCAAAGCCTATGCGCAATGCGCCGAGAACAGCCCGCTGGACTCCGAGCCGTCGCAGGCCAGGCGTTTTGCCACCCTGCTGCATCGCTGCATCCATTTCACCGGCATGATCATTCTGGAACACCATGGCGCGCGCCGGGAACTGCCCGGCGGATTGTGGCTCGATCTGCACGGTCACTATGGAACCGCCGAGGACCTGCGGGTAGCCACCCTGCCCGTCCCGAGCCTTTCCAGCGCTCATTCCGAAACCCACTGCGCCGCCGCCTATCTCACCTTCGTCCTGTGCGACATGGCCGGCGGCTACAACATCGAGCTGCGCGACCAGGCACTGGTCCGCCGCTGGGCGGCCAGCAGCGCGGGGCTGGTCGATCTGCATACGGTTGCCGTCGGGGAAAAGCTGCCGCCGTTCGTCATCGATCTGATGCAGGACATCGCGCTGCGCCCGTCCGCCGAATGCCTGCGCACCGACCAGATCCGGCGTCTCGAGGTATCGCGCCTGGCCGACCGGTTGAGCCAGATCCGGCAAAAGCTGCGGCAGGGATTGGCTCCGTCCAAGCTGGGACTCGGCGACGATTGCAGTTCGACGCAGTGCGTCCGCCTGCTCAGCCATCTGTCGCGCCAGTGGTCGCAGGCGCGCGCCATCCGTAAATTCCGCCGCCACAAGACTTCGGGCGGTGTGGAGATCTGCGCGGGTTTCGAAGAGATGCATTATTTCATCTCCGGCGCAATCTTCCGACAACCCGACGGCAGCGTGCGCGAAGGCCCGCTGGGCGTTGCGAACATTCGCTCACACCGGGAGTACGAGCAACTGTTCGCCTTCGGTTTCGATAGTTCACAGCGGGCGGTGCAAAATCGGCAGGAAGCGATCGCCGCAGCCTATCAACTGGATACGTGGGAAATGGTCGACCAGTCGGCCAACGGTTTTCGGCTGATCCGCAAGGTCGGTGGCCGGAAGGTCGCGCACGGCCAGCTGATCGCGCTGCGTCCGCGCGACAGCGACCGTTTTCTGCTGGCCCAGACGACCTGGCTGATGCAGGAAAACAGGGGCGGCCTGACCGTCGGCATCCGCGCCCTCCCGGGGCTGCCTGCGGCCGTCAGCGCGCGGCAGGTCGACACCGCGGACGGGCCGGGCCAACTGTATCAGCGCGCCTTTCTGCTGTCCGCGCTGGGCGCCGATGCCAAGCAGTCGCTGGTGCTGCCCGCGGGCTGGTTCCGCCCGGGCAGGGTCGTCGAAGTATTTACCGACGATGCCTGGCAGGTTCGCCTCACGACCGTGCTCGATTCCGGCCCGGATTTCGAGCGCGTCGCTTTCGACGTCTGCTGATGATCGATCCCGAAAACCGCAGTTGACGCCCGTCCGGCGGGAGAGG
This sequence comes from Accumulibacter sp., assembly GCA_031279425.1. Lineage (GTDB taxonomy): Bacteria > Pseudomonadota > Gammaproteobacteria > Burkholderiales > Rhodocyclaceae > Propionivibrio. The sequence goes on along the minus strand of JAITIQ010000097.1, from coordinate 4,899 downwards.
GTGCCGTTCCCTCCGGCACAGCCGCAAAGTTTCTGATGCAATCTGGGAATACAGGATAAGCGTTCTTCTCCCGGTATGGCGGGGCGGGCTGATTTTCCGCACCCCGTTTTTCGCCGGGGCGACGTCTGTTTTCGGGATGACTTTACTGCTTCCCGGGATTGCGCTCTTCCGGCTCTATTCCGGGCGCTCTTCCGTCTTCTGTTCCCTCAGGCCCAGATAAAGCCGCTCGTAATTGGCCGCGGAATCGTCCCAGGAGAAATCCTGGCGCATGCCCCTCTCCTGGACTTGCGTCCAGGCTTCTCCGCCGTTGCGGTAGAAGCCGCAGGCATCGCGTATGCGGGCGCCCAGCGCATGGCGCGCCGCTTCGCCGAAAACGAAGCCGGTGGCGCGGCCCGCGGCCAGGTTTTCCTCATTGACGTCGATTACCGTGTCGGCCAGGCCACCGACCCGGCGGACCAGGGGCAGGGTCCCGTAGCGCAGGGCATAGAGCTGCGTCAGGCCGCAGGGCTCGAAACGCGATGGAACCAGCAGGATGTCGGCCCCCGCCATGAAACGATGCGACATCGATTCGTCATAGCCGATGCAGACCGCCACCCTCTCCGGGTTGACCGACGCCGCATAGCGGAAACCGGCTTCGAGATCTCCGTCGCCCGTGCCCAGCACGATGAGCTGCGCGTCTTCCTGCAGCAATTCCGGCAGCGCCGCCAGAAGAATGTCCATCCCCTTTTGCGAGGTCAGCCGGCTGACCACCGCGAAAAGCGGTCCGCGCGCTTCGCTCGACAGGCCGAATTCGAGCTGCAGGGCCCGCTTGCAGATCTTCTTCCCCGCAAGATCGTCGACCGAGTACGTCTTGGCGATCCTGGCTTCGGCTGGATTCCACACGGCATAATCGACACCGTTGAGGATCCCCGATAAATCCCCCGCGCGATCCCGCATCACCCCGTCGAGCCCGCAGCCGAATTCCGGCGTGCAGATTTCCCGCGCATAGTTCGGGCTCACCGTCGTGATCTTGTTCGAATAGACCAGCCCCGCCTTCATGAACGAGAGCTTGCCGTGAAACTCCATCCCGCGCGGGGTCATCCGGCGCATCGGCAGATCGAGATCGGCATGGTAGTCCATCGGGAAAATGCCGCGGAAGGCGAGATTGTGGACGGTGAACACGGTGGGCATGTCCAGCCCCGGACTCTGCACGACGTAGGCCGGCGTGAGGCCGGCGTGCCAGTCGTGCGCATGTACGACATCGGGCGTCCAGTCCGGATCGAGCTCCCCCGCGGCGAGATGCGCGGCCGTCCAGCCGAGCAGCCCGAAGCGGCGATGATTGTCGTCCCAGTCGTGTCCGTCGGGACCGGTATAGGGGTTGCCCTTGCGGCGGAAAAGAAAAGGTGCGTCGATAAGGTAGGCGGGCAGTCCGCTGTCCGGCAATCGCCCCGCGCACAGGGTCACCGACGCCGCTCCGAAGATCGGGCCGATCCGCGTCACCAGCCGCGCATCGACGACCCCGTCGAGCACCTCCGGCAAGCCCGGCAGCAGCACGCGGACATCGAGGCCGCGTCGGGCCAGGGCGGGCGGCAAGGAACCGACGACGTCGGCCAGCCCTCCAGTCTTGACGAGAGGAAAAATTTCGGAAGCGACGTGAAGTATGCGCATGATTCGTCCAAAAAAAAGCAAGACTTGTTTTACCACAGAGACGCAGGGTACGACATTTCGTCAGCCACCGGGATGCTGCGACGATGAGAAGGATCGTGGCGGCCGCGTCGGGGATGCCAATGTATAATCCTCGATTCTCGACGACAAGTCGAGCCAGACGGGAAATGGAGAGGACGGCCGTGGCGATGAATACCGAAAAGGCGCGTTTGAACATGATCCAGCGGCAAATCCGGCCCTGGGACGTGCGCGATCCGAGCGTTCTGGCGCTGCTGGAAGTGGTCCGGCGCGAGGATTTCGTTCCCGCGAAGTACCGGGAACTGGCTTTCGCCGATGTCGAGATTCCGCTGAAGGACGGCGGCGGGCCGGGACAAACCATGCTGGCCCCGCGCATCGAGGCGCGCATGCTGCAGGAGGCGGCGGTCAGGAACACCGACAAGGTGCTCGAGATCGGCGCGGGCAGCGGTTTCATGGCCGCCCTGCTCGCCGCGAAGGCCGAGTTCGTATACACCGTCGAAATCGACCCCGAGCTCGTCGACTTCGCCCGCCGCAATCTGCGCGATGCCGGTGTCGCCAACGTCAGCGTCGATTTGGGCGACGCTTCCCGGGGATGGGATCTCTACGCGCCGTATGACGTGATCGTCGTCTCCGGGTCGATGCCGGAACTGCCCGAGGCGTTGCTGCGCCAGTTGAAAATCGGCGGCCGGATGGCGGCCGTCGTCGGCGAAGCGCCGTCGATGGAAGCGCAGCGCATCCGGCGCACCGACGAGGACGTCTTCTTGCGCGAAAACCTGTTCGAAACGGTGGTCGCCGCCCTGGACAAGGTTCCGCGGCGCGAAAAATTCGTCTTCTGACCGCGCGCTCATGCGAACCGGAGCCGTCCGCACGCTCGTCCTCGCCGGACTGGCGTGTTTCGCCGTCCGGACGTTTGCCGCGGACCTCCTCGAGGTGTATCGCCAGGCGCTCTCCCACGATGCGCAGTATGCCGCGGCGCGCGCCACGGCCCAGGCGGGCAGGGAAAAGCTGCCGCAAGGTCTGGCGGGTCTGCTGCCGTCGATTGGCGCGACGGCGGGTTCGGCGTGGAACGAAAACCGTTATCACGGCAGCGGCCAGCCGTCGTGGGGGAAAGACTACAACACCCATTCCTGGAGCGTCAGTCTGACCCAGCCGCTCTTCCGCTGGCAGAACGTCATCCAGCATGACCAGGCACAGTGGCAGGTCGCGCAGGCCGAGGCGGTATTCGCGCAGGCTCGCCAGGATCTGATCCTGCGCGTCGCGCGGGCGTATTTCGACGTCTTGTACGCGCGGGAAAACCTCGCGGCGGTGCGCGCCAGCAAGGAAGCCATCGCCTTGCAGCTCGCCCAGGCAAAAAAGAACTTCGAGGTCGGCACGGCGACCATCACCGACACCCATGAAGCGCAGTCGAGGTTCGATCTGGTCAGCGCGCAGGAACTGGCGGGCGAGAGCGAGCTCGAAGTCAGTCGCTACGCGCTCTTTGTGATCGTCGGCGGGGAGATCGGCGAACTGGCCCGGCTGCGCGCCGACGCCAGGCTGCCGTCGCCGCAGCCGGCGGCCATGGAGCCCTGGGCGCGGGCCGCCGAGCACGACGCCTATGAAGTCCAGGCGCGGCTGGCGGCGCTCGAAGTGGCGCAGCGGGAAGTCGAACGCATGCGCGCGGGCCACTATCCGACGCTCGACCTCGTCGCCAGTTACGGCAAGAGCGACGGAGCGCAATCGGCTTCCGCGAGCGGCAGCCTGGTGACCGACGCGCGCAACGTCGGCGTGCAGCTCTCGATTCCGATTTACGAGGGCGGCGTGGTCGGCTCACGCATCCGGGAAGCCATCGCCCATCGCGGCGCGGCGCAGTCCCTGCTGGAGAACGCCCGCCGCGCGGCGATGCTCGGCGCGCGGCAGGCGTTCCTGGGCGTGGTCAACGGCCTCGCGCAGATCAGGGCGCTCGACGCCGCCCTGGTATCCTCGGTCAGCGCCCTGGAATCGAACCGGCTGGGTTACGACGTGGGTGTGCGCATCAACATCGACGTGTTGAACGCCGAACAGCAGGTCTACCTTACCCGGCGCGATCTGGCCAAGGCGCGTTTCGACACCCTGCTCGCGCAGCTTCAGTTGAAGGCCGCCGTCGGCACGCTGGGCGAAGCGGATCTGGAGCGGATCAATCCGCTGTTCGAGGGCGGCCATTGAGATACAAGGCCGCCACGGCGGCGCTCCACTCATGATGACGAGTGTCGTTCGTGTCCGTTATGAATGAATCAAGAACGCTCTCGGCGCTCCCATTTCCGGCTGGCTGGTCGAAAAGCTTCCATTCCCCGCATCGTCAAACGTCCCGAAAGAACTCCGCCAGCGCCCCGCCCGGGCTTTCCCGGCGCATGAAGGCTTCGCCGACGAGGAAGGCGTCGACGCCGTGCCGGCGCATCAGGGCGGCATCGGCGGCGGCGAGGATGCCGCTTTCGGTCACCACGATCCGCCCGGCGGGAATCCGCGGCAGCAGGTCGAGCGTGGTGGAGAGGGAAATCTCGAAGCTCTTCAGGTCCCGGTTGTTGATGCCGATGAGCGGCGTCGCCAGCGGCAAGGCGCGGTCGAGTTCGACGCCGTCGTGGACTTCGACGAGGACCGCCAGCCCCAGGTCGCGCGCCACGGCTTCAAGCTCGCGCAGGAGCGGCGGGTCGAGCGCGGCGGCGATCAGCAGGATGGCGTCGGCGCCCATCGCGCGGGCCTCATAGACCTGATAGGGATCGACGAGGAAATCCTTGCGCAGCACGGGCAGTGAAGAGGCCGCGCGGGCGCTTGCGAGAAACGACGGGTCTCCCTGAAAGAATGGGCGGTCGGTCAGCACGGACAGGCAGGCCGCGCCATGCGCCTCATAATCGGCGGCGATTTCGGCCGGCCTGAAATCACCGCGGATCAAACCTTTCGACGGGCTGGCCCGCTTCATCTCGGCGATCACCGCCGCGCGTCCGGCGGCGATCTTCTCCTTCAGGGCGCCGACGAAATCGCGCGGCGCCGGCTGCGCTTCCGCCTCTTCGCGCACGGCGGCAAACGGCTTGTCCCGCCGGGCCGTGGCGACCTCTTCCCGCTTGACGGCGAGAATCCTTTTGAGGATGTCCGGCGTATCGGACACGCCGCCCGCCGCGCTCACGCCGCGCAGCTCCGCGTGAAGCGCACGAAGTCGTCGCATTTGGCGCGCGCCGCGCCGCTCTCGATAGCCTCGCGCGCCAGGGCGATGCCCTCGCCGATGGT
>JAITIQ010000249.1 GCA_031279425.1 Accumulibacter sp. | reverse complement strand
AGTACCGCTACGACGACCAGGACCTGCGTGGCGGCGGCCAGCAGCGACATGAGGTCGCGCACGTTGCCGAGCGCGACGTACAGTTCGTTGAGCACCTCCGCGGGAAACAGCGCGATGCTGCGCGGCGTGCGGAAAGCGCCGCGCAAGGCATAGGCGTCAGCCACCGATGCCGGTTTCACGACGATGGCGGGCACGCCGGGCAGGCGCGAAGCGTTCCACGGCGGGCCAATGTGACTTTCCCCGGCGCCGGCATCGTGGCCGTCGGCCAGGCCGTGTATCGCCCAGACATCCTCGACCGGCACCAGCACGGCGGTATCCCAGATCGTGTGCCTGGCCGGCAGGCGTCCGACGACGGTGTACCGGGTATCGGCGTGTCCGGTGTCGCGCGCTTCGTCTTCGTTGTGATGCCCGCCGTGGCCGTGTTGCGGGGTGATCTTCGCGCCGACGGCAAGCGGCACCGCCGCGCCGACGACGGTTTCGCCGCGCCGCTGGAAAATCCGGCCCTCGCTGATTTCCAGCGTGTTGCCGTGCCGCACGAAATCGGCTGTCGTGCCGACGATCGGGTGGCCCTGCCAGTGGTCGCCGAAAGCGATCGGCGCGGCATGGGCAACTCCGGGCGATCGCGCCGCCTCGGCCAGCACGCTGCCGTCAAGTAGTGGAATGGCCTGCGCTTGCAGATAGACGGTGCTCAGCACGAGCTGCGTCGGGCTGCCCGGCGCGCCGATCAGTAGATCGAAGTCGTCGGCTGCGCGTGCGCTACCCTGACGCAAGGCGCGTTCCTGCGAAATCACCATGATTCCCACCGCCACCGCCAGCGCCACCAGCAGGACGGTGAGCAGCGCCAACAGGCGGTTGCGGGAAAGATCGGCGAGGACGATGGGAAGTGGGTTCATGGGAATATGAGCAATAAAATCTTCCGGGGTTGGCCATTGCCGTTTACCACAATCCTCCCCCTTCAAGCGTCATGCGGTGGTCGAGCCGCGCGAGCAGTTCCTGGTCGTGCGAAACGATGATCAACGTGGCGCCTTGCGCTTTTGCGAGGTCGGTCAGGAGTTCGCCGACGCGGGCGCGGTGAGCGGGGTCGAGACTGGCCGTCGGTTCGTCGGCGATGACGATCCCCGGCGCGAAAAGCAGAGCGCGAGCGAGAGCGACGCGTTGCCGCTCGCCGCGCGAGAGCAGCGCGGTGTCGCGTTCACGACAATCGATGCCGACGGCGGCAAGCAGTTCGTCGGCGCGGTGGCGCAGTTCCAGAGGCGCGCGCCAGTGATCGAAAGAAGCGGGCAGGAGCACATTGTCGAAAGCCGTTAGCCCTTCGATCAGATGAAAATCCTGGAAGACGAGGCCGAGCTTGCGGTGACGCCAACGGTCGCGCGCCCTGGCGTCCAGCGCGCACAAGTCGGTACTGTCCCAGCGGACGCTGCCCGATTCGGGAACGGCAATACCAGACAGGCAATGGAACAGCGTCGTCTTGCCAGCGCCCGACGGGCCGCGAATGCCCAGGCTGGAACCCGCCGGCAGCTCAAGCCGGGCGATCTCGAAAAGTGGCCGGCGCTGGCCCGGAAAACGCCAGACCAGTGTATCGACACGCAATGTTTGCCCCATGTCCTTTTAGTCCCTGATGTCCGCGTCGATGAGGCGCACCTGGCTGACGAAGCCGGTGTGCGGGTCGGTCCGGGAACCGATCTCGAGACGTCCTTCGACGGTGATGCGCTTCTGGAAATCGACGGGAACGAGCGTCTTTTCCAGGTAGATGACCACGATGTCGACGGGCCATTCGGCGTCGGACGCGCAGAACGGACAGACCGCGACCGGTTCGCGGGTCAGTACGAAGAAGCGGCTTTCCGGCTTGAGCGGCGGCGCCATGAAACCGCGCATCCGCACCGTCCGGCCCCGGAGCGTGAGCGCGCGTTCGGAATAGCGGACGCCGAGCACGCCGATCGACTGATACAGGCCGTCGAACGTCAGCGTCTCGGCGGCTCCGACCAGACCCGGGAAGACCACCAGCAGCGGCAGTCGCAGGAACAAACGCCGGAAAGGCACGGCGCCTTTCCGGACGGGCATACGGCGGGTAAACATCATTGACCCGCCGCCCTTCCGGCGAGATCGAGCGCCTCGGCGATGACCCGGAACAGTTCGGTATTTTCCATCTGGCCGCGCACTTTCTCGGAACCCGGCCCCATCGCCGTGAGGATCACGTCGTCGCCCGAGTGGATGCCCTGGTTGGCGGCGCGCGACCCCGTGTTCGGCAGATTGCCGACGCGCAGCACGGCGCCCGGAACGTCCCTGTACTTCTCGTTGGCGACCATCACGCCGTCGGCATTCTTGATCGCCGGCACGAACTCGCCGTCGAGGAAGGGATGGAAGGTGTCGTAATAGTCGGGATAGGCGCCGAAGATGAAGCGCAGGCGGCGCGGCACGTCGACGCTGACCGGATAGCCTTCGCCATTCGGCCGGTAGTCGGGAAAGCCCGCAGCTTCGTAGATGCCTACCTTGTTGCGCATCTCCTCGCCGGGCGCGTCGTCGTTGACCGTGCCGATCACGCTGACCGGATGGCTGTGGTCGGCGGTGATCAGGATCAGGGTATTGTTGCCGTTGGCCCGTGCCCATTCCTGCGCCGCCCGCACCGCGTTGTCGAGCATGATCGTGTCGTAGATCGCGCGTTCGGCGTCCATCGAGTGCGAGTACTTGTCGATGCGCGCCGATTCGACCATCAGCACGAAACCGTTGCGGTTGCGCGACAGGATCTGGATCGCCGACTGCATTTCCTCGACCACGTCGGGCTGGTCGGGAAACTTGGCGACCGAGCCCTTCTTGAGGAATTTGAGATCGAGCGCGCCATCCACGTTGCCGGTATTGTAAAGCCCAAGCAGCTTCACCGTTTTCGCGTCCCTGGCCGCCGCAAGCATTTCGCTCTTGGTGGTGGCGAGCGCGTAGCCGGCTTCCCTGAATTTGGCGATGTAGTCCTCCTCGTCGGCGCGCTTCGAGCCGGCCGTGCTCCTGGGCAGGAAGTTTGGCGAGCCGCCGCCCATCAGTACGTCGATCTTGCTGTCGTAATACATGCGGACGATGTCGTTGTAATCGGAGCGGCGGCGGGTGTGCGCCACCATCGCGGCGGGCGTGGCGTCCTCGATCTCGGAATTGGTGACCACGCCGACGGCCAGGCCCTTGCGTTTGGCCAGCGAGGTCAGTGTTTCCACCTTCGGATGATCGAGCGAGTTGGCGGCGCGCGAACAATAGACGCCGAGCGCGTTGACGCAGGATTTGTGACCGGTGGTATAGGTGTGCGCGGCGTTCGCCGAGTCGGTGATGATCGAATCGGTTCCCTGCGTGGTCAGAAGCGCCATGTGCGGCATTTCATCCATCGCCAGCTTGCCCTTCAGCTTGCCGCTCTCGACGCCCTTGGAGAGAAGCCGGGCCGCGGTGCGGTGGCCGATCGAGAAGCCGTCGCCGATGAACAGGATGACGTTCTTCGCGGCGCGTCTTCCCGGGGTCGCGTATACGGTCCATTCGACCGAGGCGCTTGACGCGCTGTCGCTCGCCTTCACCGTGTAGGTGCCCGGACGCGCGAGCGAGACGTCGCGCAGCAGCAGGCTGGACGCCTCCTTGCCGTCCTCACGAGCGATCAGCTCGGCGCTTCTGCCCAGCACCTTGGCATGGTCATGGCCGTTGATGGTGACCGAAAGCCTGGCTGGATCGACGAGGCCGGGAAATTCCACCTTGAAGTCGAAATGCGAACCGGAAAGGATTTCCGCGCGGTCAATCGGGTAGATGGCTTGTGCGGCGGCGGGCGGCGCGGACAGGGCCAAAGCGGCGGCAACGAAAGCCAGGGAAAGAGAAGTGGAACGCATGGGTTTATCCTCGTGTTCGTTGGGAGAAGGGGAAGACGTCAAACGGGATGAACCGACCGAGACATCAGACGGCGAACGCCTTCTTTACCGTGCCGGGTCATTTCCTCATGGATGCGCATTGCGCTGTAAGTCGAATAAACGCGATTGCGCAGCTTATTGAAGACTTTACCGTTCAAATCCGCTTCGCTCATTTTGTAATCCACTGCCGCGATCTGCCGCATCACGGGCAAGGTTGTCTTGACGGCGGGCACGGAAAGGACGAAATCGTGATCCCCGAGATGGCAGATGAACCCTTCCTGGCGTGGGATTTCCGGCAACCGGTGCTTCGTTGAAATGAGTCCATGAGCCACGGGGTCGACACCGGCGACGATTGCCGCGGCTTCCAGCCAATCCGCCAAGATTTTCTCGTCGTCGTCCGTCGTGGCGCACTGGTGCGCGCTGATCATCGCAATAACCAGTTCCGGTGGCACTTTTCTGGTAATCAGCTCGGCGGCGGATAGAACGTGATGTTCGCCGGTCCCGGCAAGCGTCTGTTCCGTTCGTGAAGAGTTTTCATCGTTCCATTGGAAAACATACGGCTTGTGCAGGTCATGCAATAGTTGCGCGGCTAGGGCAATATCACGATCGACCCGATAGCCGTAAACATTCTGGTACGTTTCCACGATCGCGCTGGTGATCCGCACATTGGTCGCAACGTGCGTCACCAATCCGCCCGGATAGGCATGGTGGCTTTGATAACCGCTGCCGGGCGCGGCATCGAACGGCATGACGGTCCCGGGATCGTTGGGGACGGCGGGCAAAACATCCGCCAGCGCTTGCTTGGTGTAGTTTTTTGCCGTCAGTTCCTGCCAGATTTGCCGCCGTGTCTTTTCATCGAGAGCCTGCGTGATACGCGGCGTCGGATCGCCATAGATGTCCGCGATCGATGCGCGCAAGGAAGGATTCCTGATCGATGCGATCTCTTCCTGTAATGACTTCCATGCGTTTTGAACCATGACGGAGGATCGTGCCATTTCGATCGGCGACATGGCCTGGCACTCGGCCAGCGAAATGCCCGCTTCTCCGCTCTTTGCCGCGGCCATCGCGGGGAAAGCCCGACCGGCTACCACGGTGGCACCGGCGAGCAGTCCTGCTGTTTTCAAAAAATTACGACGACTGTCTGCAAGAGTCATGATTTGCTCCTTCGCTATGTTCATGGAACCGTGTTTTGGATAAATCGTCCGGGATGACGTCAGAAAACGAAATCCATGGATCATGGACGGAGCCATCCTAACGGTCGTTCATGACCGATTCGTGACGGACACGTAAGGCTGGCGTTACGAGCGGGCCGGAGCGATGCCACGGCGTCGTGAATGGATTGACACGGAGTTGTAACAATAAACCGATATCTTTTCAGTGTCGCAAGGGGGCGCCAAGGGGCGCGCCATGTTCGCAGGCAACTTCCGGTGGCATGACATGGGCTGTCGGACGCCGCGCGCTTGCGGAGACCAGAAAATTTTCAAGGGCAAGGATGAACGCTTTCTACAACAGGGAACTCTCCTGGCTTGTATTCAACCGCCGCGTCCTCCAGGAAGCGGAGGATGATGGCGTGCCGTTGATGCAGCGTCTGCGTTTTCTGGGCATCTATTCCAACAACAATGACGAGTTCA
>JAITIQ010000239.1 GCA_031279425.1 Accumulibacter sp. | reverse complement strand
AAGACCTACTGGTCCCTGGGCGTGAGCGCGCCGGTCAGCGCCGCCGGCGTGGTGCAGGCGGAATATGGCCGCTACAAGACCGACGTCAGGGAAACCCGGTCGCATGGTCTGAGCGTCGGCTATGTGCATTCGCTGTCCAAGCGCACCCGGGTGTATACCTTCGTGACGCGCCTGTCCAACCAGGATAACATCGGCGCCGGCATCAATCGCGGCGTCGCCACGGTCGGCGTCAATGGCGAAAACCAGACTGGTTTCGCCGTGGGCATCAACCACAATTTCTGATCCGGTTTCCTTCTGTTCGAACTCAAATGGGCGCCTCTGGCGCCCGTTTTTTATCCGGCTGTTTCGTTCCCCCGGAATTCATCCTGAGCATGGCCCGCTCCAGAACGTTGCGGTCGGATACGTCCTTGTCGTGCATCGTCTGTTTGGTTCTCAATAAGCCCTCCAGACTGACCGTGCGCACCGGTATTCCTTCCATGTCGACGGTGATGGCGAATCGTTTCAAGGTTTCAAAGGTTTCACCGCACGCATTCAGCATGACATCCACCAGGAATTCATCCGCTATCCGGATATTTTCGCCTTCGGCAAACCATTCGGGCCGCAAATCCTTCGCCGCCTGGTCGGGCAGCGCCATCAACGCGGTTTTGAGCCTGGCGCCGCATTCCTCCGTGGCGGGAACGAGAATATCGATATCCGTCGTGGCCCGATGGTATCCGTGTACGAATAGCGCATAGCCGCCGATGAGCAGATAATCGACCTGCTGCCGATTCAGCGACCGCAGCAGGGATTTCAGGTCCTCCAGGGTCGCCGGCCGGCAATATTCATTCTTTTCCGCCATTGACTCGCTCCAGGGCAATTCTTGCCATTCCCTCGACGAGGCAGTCCATCTGGTGCCGGTTTGCTTCTTCGTGCGTCCTGAACCGATATACCCCTTTGGGAATGAAGGTCATGCCACCCGTCGGCAGGCGGTGAATTTCATCGTTGAAGCGCGCGCCTTCCACCAGAAGTTCTCCCGAAGCCTGACTGCCGATGGGGCGCTCTTTGCGGAATCCTGCGATTTTCATGGGAGGCCTCGTTTTCGGACCTGCCGATGATACTCCGTCAGCGCAGCGGATCGATGCGGAAATAGTCTCCGCTGGCTCTCCCGTTTTCCCAGCTGGCGATCAGTTCCTCCCGGTGAATCTCGATCCAGGCATGGACGAGCACCTGTTTGGCAAAAGGCAGCGTCCCGGCGACAAGCGTATTGTCGGTGATCGAAAACAGCGCCGCGGCGCCATCATGGCAGCGGGCATGCAGGCAAGGATGCGACGAGGCGCTCTCGCGTATCCGGCAGAAAGCGAGCACGACGCCGTAATAGGCGCTGATCGTCGGGGTCTCCGGTTTCGGCAGGCTCGGATGGAGGGGATGAACACAAAGATGCGACACGTCGAGCCCCGGCACCTCGAATCGTTCCATCGCGGCGAACAGCGGTTCCAGCGGATAGTGCTCGTTGCCGTAACGCCGCCCGGCGTGCGGAGACGTATGGCCGGTCAGGGCGTCATGCACCGCCTCATCGACGCCGACGCGCCGGCAGACGTCCTTGAAGGTGTGCCGGAACGAATGGAAGACCTTCCTCCTGTCCGTGATGCGCACGCGCCGGCGCAGATACGCGGAGAAAAAGGTGGAAAAGTAGCCGCCGAGCTTGCCGCGCGGATTCCGCTTCAACGCCGGGAACAGGAAGCAGCTGCCGGAAATCTCGCGCAGCGACTGCGCGTAATCGAGAAAGCCGCAATCGATCAGGGTTTGATGCAGGGGAATGCGGCGACGCGACGCGGCGTTTTTCAGATGGCTGTGCTCGGCTTCGTCGTTGATGTCGATGTACCAGCCCAATCCCTTGGCAACGCGGACGTCCCGTACCAGCAACTGGGCCAGTTCCTCCACGCGCGCGCCGGTAAACAGCGCGAGCAGCGGCAGCCAGTAACAGGCGTCCCCACCGCCGCTGGCCGGCCGGTAATCGCCGGTGTAGATCGGCGAATGGAAGATGCGCGACAGATCCTCGGCACTGAACGCGACGCGGGATTTTTGCCTCGCGGCGTGCGCGACCCTGATCCGGTCGGCGGGATTGGCTGGCAAGCGCTCGTAATCCCGCGCCATGCCGAACAAGGTCTTCAGGATGCCGATCTTGCGGGAAACCGTTACCGGACTCTGTCCCCGCATCGTCAGAAAGTCACGGAAACCGAGCACGTCCACGCGGGAAACCGACTCCGGTTCCTTTCCCCGGACCAACTCCGCGAATGCCGCGAAGACCTTCCGATAATCATCTACCGTCGTCTCGCGCCGTATGGCGGAATCCGCCCACAAATCAAACAGTTTCGACCAGGAACCAGGGAGTATCGCCGCCATCGCCACCTCACGGAAAAGAGTGAATATAGCAGCCATGGGTTCCCCGGATCGCGGGCCGGACCGGTACGCCGGCTTTCAGCCAGCAAAGCGAACGGAGGTTCGCGCGCCTCAAGCAAAAAACGGGCGCTGGAAGCGCCCGTTTCGAGTGGCAGGTTCGAAAGACCGGATTAGAAGAGATGGACGACGCCCGCGACGAAGTTGGTCTGTTTTTCGCCCGCGACGCCCGTCTTGGTGTAGCCCACGTTGACGTCCCGGTCGTTGTCGATGCGCGACACATTGGCATACAGCCAAGTCCGCTTGGACAGATTATGCCGGTAACCCACGTCGAAACCCTTGGATTTTCCCGCGCTTACTAGGTTATCCTTGAACTGCGCATACTCGGCCGTGACCGTGCCGGCGCTGCTGACCGGGACACCGACGCCCAGGGACCATGCCGTCCGCTTGTCGCTGCCGCGGTTGGCTCGACCGCCGTCGTTCCCCTTCGTTTGGAAATAATTGGCGTACAGCTTGACGACTTTGAAGTCATACGCGCCACCGAGCCCCCATCCCTTGGCGCCATAGCCGGCATTACCGTTGCCCCAGGGTTTCACGCTGTCGTCATCGGCCCGGGCCTGGTAAATCGCGGCCACATACACCGGACCGTTGGCGTAACGCACGCCGAGACCCAGTTGGCCGGCGTCGGCCGTATCGGCGCCTTCATAGCACGTGGTTACCTGCGTCGTGGTGTTGGTGCTGCAGTCATACCACCCATCGGCCCTTTTGCTACTGCTCACTTTCTCGCCGAAAGAGTAGAGGCCCATGAACTCGAGGCCGGAGAAGTTCGGGCTGGCGTAACCGACCGCATTGTTCCAGCGGGTGCCGTGTATCACCGAATCCAACGCATTGCGGTAGAAATTGATCGGCTCAACCCCGTTGATGCCCTGCGTGGCGGTGCCGCCCATGTACAGGTCGGACGGCGTCCCGATGCGGCCCGCGGTCACGGTACCGAAGTTGCCGGTCAGGCCGACATAGGTATAGCGGGCTCCGGTCGGTCCGCCGCCTTCATCGGCATTGACTCCCCACTCGAATTTGAAGATGGCTTTCAGGCCGCCGCCCAGCGCTTCCTCGCCTTGCAAACCGATCCGGCTCGCGCCGCTGCCGATGCCATTGCCGCTATCGACGCCCTGGAATTTCCTGAAATCCGACTTGCTGTAGACGTAGCCCAAGTCGGCGCGGCCGTACAGGGTGACGTTGCTCTGCGCGAGGGCCGCGCCCGAAACCAGACCGGCGACTGCCAGTGCGATGATTTTCTTTTGCATCGAAAATCGGCGCCGGAGGCGGCTGCGGGAGGAGAGAAGAGTTCT
>JAITIQ010000143.1 GCA_031279425.1 Accumulibacter sp. | reverse complement strand
GCCCTCTCCCCCCTGCGGGGGGCGAGGGGAATCCATGGGGAGAACTCGTCATTGCCCCGGGCCATGCGCCGTGGCAATCCAGTTCGTTCTGCCCGGCGCGAAGCGCCGCTGCCGGGGTGTGTAGATACCTATGCTTGTCAGGAGAGGGAGGTTCCATATGCTTCTTGTCCATGCTGAAATTTCGTCAGGTTGCGGCTGACCTTGTAATCGGTTTTCGCGGTAAGCGTCTCGTTTTCGAACTCGTACCAGTCGAGTCGCGCGCCCAGGATGAGTTTCAAGGAGCTTCGGCGCCGGACAGCCGCTCGCGCTTCAGGCCCGCCTCGCAGGTTCTTTTGCGAGCGGGACGCCCGCGCTCCAATCCGTGATTCGGGCGGATTTGCTATGATTCATGGGTTTGGTCAGCGTATCCAATTCTCGTGGGAAACATCATGTTGCAGAAACTCGCCGCATTCGGCGGAATCAAGGGGCCAGTCATGACTGTCGTCATGGACGGCTACGGCCTGGCGAAGACCGAGGTCGGCAGCGCCATTGCCGCCGCGCGCAAGCCTGTCCTCGACCGGCTGTTCGCTGGCTATCCGAACATCCGCCTGCGCGCGCACGGCACGGCGGTCGGCATGCCGTCCGACGACGACATGGGCAATTCGGAAGTCGGCCACAACGCCATCGGCGCCGGCCAGGTCTACAGCCAGGGCGCGGCGCTGGTCGCCGGGGCCATCGCCTCCGGCGCCCTCTGGCGGGGCGAGGCGTGGCGGGAGATCGTGACCGGAGCCAGGGCGAAACCGGGAACCCTGCACTTCATCGGGCTGTTCTCGGACGGCAACGTGCATAGCCACATCGACCATCTCAAGGCGATGGTACGGCGCGCCAGGGAGGAAGGCATCCAGACCGTGCGCGTGCATGTCCTGCTCGACGGCCGCGACGTGCCCGAGACCAGCGCGCTCGATTACGTCGAGCCCTTCGAGGCTTTCCTGGCGGAGCTCAACGGCGGCGGTTTCGATGCGCGGATCGCCTCCGGCGGCGGCCGTATGCAGATCACCATGGACCGTTACGAAGCCAACTGGGGCATGGTCGAGAAAGGCTGGGCGACGCACGTGCTCGGGCGCGGCGAGCAATTCGCCAGCACCGCCGAGGCGATCCGGGCGCTGCGCGCAAAGTTCCCCGGAACGATCGACCAGGACTTGCCGCCCTTCGTCATCGCCGGGGACGGCAAGCCGGTCGGCACGATCGAGGACGGCGACGCGGTGGTCTTCTTCAACTTCCGCGGCGACCGCGCCATCGAAATCACGCTGGCCTTCGAGCAGGCCAACTTCGACAAATTCGACCGCGTGCGCTGGCCACGCGTCACCTATGCCGGTATGCTGCAATACGACGGCGACCTCAAGCTGCCCAGGCGCTTCCTGGTGCCGCCGCCGGCCATCCAGGACACCATGGGCGAATGGTTTTCCAGGACCGGAATCACCCAGTTCGCCTGCTCGGAAACGCAGAAATACGGACACGTGACCTATTTCTGGAACGGCAACCGCTCGGGCAAGTTCGACGGCGAGACCTACCGGGAAGTGCCGAGCGACGTCGTGCCTTTCGAGCAGCGTCCGTGGATGAAGGCGGCGGAAATCGCCGACGCCATGATCGAGGCGCTGAAGACCGGCCAGTACCGCACGCTGCGCTGCAATTTCGCCAACGGGGACATGGTCGGCCACACCGGCAATTTCCGCGCCGCGACGATGGCCATCGAGGCCGTCGATCTGTCGCTCGGGCGCATCCTGCCGGTGCTCGACGCGCTGGGCGGCGTGGCGCTCGTCACCGCCGATCACGGCAATGCCGACGAAATGTATGAACTGGACAAGAAGACCGGCCAGCCGAAGCGGAACGAGGACGGCTCGTTCAAGGCGAAGACCTCGCACACCCTGAATCCGGTGCCCTTGATCCTGTACGACAACGTCAGCGGCGGCAGGCTGGGCTTCAAGCGCCTGGACAAGGCCGGCCTGTCGAACATCGCGGCGACGATCGCCAATCTGTTGGGCTTCGAGAAACATGCCAAGTGGGACGAAAGTCTGCTCGAGGTGAAATAGGAGCACGCCGTACCCGCCCGCGCCGACGCGGAAAACGATTCGCGGTGCACGAGCCTCCCGCCCTCGCAATGACAGGGGGGGTCGTCATTGCTCCGGCGTTCCGGGAGACTGAACCGCCGCCTGGATTGCCGCGTCGCTGCGCTCCTTGCAATGACGAGGGAGGCCGCCCCCGCCCTTCATTCTCCGCTTCTAATCGCACCCCGACCCAGGGTTCGATCCGACCGCGGAGAGGTGCCCGTCTGGTGGATCGCCAAAATGAGCGGATTCCCCGCCCGTAAAAACGATAGACATTCAGGCACAAACCCCATGGCAGGGATTCCAATACCTGCCCCGTATCATTCCAATTTCTGATTCTTGTCGGAGATCAGCAACTGGAATGATAGATTCTCTTGCCCGCGGCGGTGTTCCCGCGCCTCCAGCCAATACTGGATGCAGGCGTCGGCGAGCGCCTGGGTCGGATCGACGCTCATCTTCATGAGATTGGAGCGAATGTGGGCGAGGCCGACCGGGACCTCGGTGCAGGCCAGGATCAGCGTCCGCGCGCCGCGTTCCACCAGTTTGCGCGCGGCCGATTCGAACAGCGCGCCGCCCCGGTCCAGATGGTTTTGCTTCACGGCGTAGCAGCCGGGCGTAAACAGCGTGTCGATTTCGTCGTCGGCAGGGATGAGCCAGGACAGACCCCTGGCATCGAGGCGCTCCTGGTACAGCTTCGCGTTCAGGGTGGCGCGCGTGGCGAGAATGCCGATCGGGCCGGCATCGGCTCCCCGCCGCTCGACCGCGGCGATGGCTGCGTCGACGATATGGATCAGCGGGGCCGCGCTGGCCGCGACCAGGGCGTCGATCCACAGATGCGCGGTATTGCAGGGAATGACGATGCGCGTGGCGCCGCTTCCGTTCAGGCGCTCGATGCCTCGCAGCATGGCCGGCAGCGGCGACTCGCCGACTCCCGCCAGCGCCTGCTGCCGGTCCGGAATCTGCGGCACGTTCCAGACTACCAGCGGGACGTGATCCTGATCACGGCCGGCCGGCGTGGAGCCGACCACCTTGTGCAGGAAATCGACGGTGGCGAGCGGCCCCATGCCGCCCAGCACACCGATCAGCGGAGACAGCGGCGGGCTCATCGCGCGAACGCCGGCTGCGGCGCGAGGATCGAGCGGTAGGCGAACAGTCCGGTGGCGCCGCCGGTATGCAGGAAGACAAGGTTTTCGCCTTTCCTGAAATGCCCCTTGCGGATGAGGTCGACGAGCCCGGCGAAAGCCTTGCCGGTGTAAACGGGATCGAGCAGGATGCCCTCCTGGCGCGCCAGCAGTTGCACGGCCTCGATCATGCCTTCGGTCGGGACGCCGTAGCCGCCGCCGACGTAATCCGCATTGACGGCGACCGCCGCGTCCGGGAATTCGCCGCGTATGCCAAGCAGTTCCCAGGTTTCATGAGCGAGGCGGCGGACGTTCTCTTCCTGCTTTTCGCGCGGGGCGCGCACGCTGATGCCGAGCACCGGGATGCGGCTGTTCGAGCCTTCGATACCGGTGACGAAACCCGCCTGCGTGCCGGTGCTGCCGGTGGCGTGCACGACGCAGTCGATATGCAGCCGCTGTTCGTTGGCCTGGGCCGCGAGCTCCAGCGCGGAGACGACGTAACCCAGGGCGCCGATCGCGTTCGAACCGCCGCCGGGAATGAGGTAGGGCACTTCGCCGGCACCGCGCAGGCGCTCGCCGACGGCTTCCATCTCCCGGTTCATGTCGAGGCCCGCCGGGCGCGTCTCGATGGCCGCGCCGAGCAGTTGGTCGAGCAGGACGTTACCGTTGGCGTAGTAGTCGTCGTGCGCGCCGGAAACGCGCTCTTCCAGCAGGATGGTGCTCCTGAGACCGAACTTGTTGGCGGCGGCGATCGTCTGCCGGACGTGATTGGATTGCGTGGCGCCCTGCGTGAGGATGTGCGTCGCCCCTTTGGCCAGCGCGTCGCCGATCAGGAATTCGAGCTTGCGCGTCTTGTTGCCGCCCAGCGCGAGGCCGGTGTGGTCGTCGCGCTTGATGTAGAGATCGGGACCGCCGAGGTGCTTCGTCAGACGGGGCAAAAATTCCAGCGGCGTGGCGGACGGGGTCAGCTTGACGCGGGCAAAACGGGTCAGATTCATGGTGGTTCCCTCGGTGATGTCACGTAATGCAATGTAGTCAAGGAAGTGTTGGATGAGCCGTCATTCCCTCGATCGGCGAAAATCCGGTTCGTAGATCTTATCAACGGCAGAGAGGTTTCGGATCGCTGTAACGAGGGTCGTTTGGCGCCGGAGAGTCGGATTCTCCGCTTCGAGGGAACGAGTCTGCCAAAAAAAACGGCGCTTCTCTGCAAGAAGCCGCCGCCCAAGGAGGAGGAGACAGGAACCCAGTTCGCGCGTTCGGCGCGAGCCGATTCATTCGAATACCTTCGGGAAAAAGAGAGCCTTCATGCTGCTTCTCTTCATGCGGCGCCCCATTGCAGCTGGAAACATGAGGCGATGCTATCGGAGAAAATCCGACAGGCAAACGAAATAAAAATTGTTTGCTTATGCACGAAATGGACTATTGGATTTCCTGGCGCGGATATCGGCCGCATCCGCCTTGCCGCGCCTTTTCGCACGGTTTTCCCGGGGCGCCGGCGAATGACCTTTCCCTCGAATGGCGCTTTCCTGAATATCCTTATAGAAAAATAATCGATTCTTTCCAGCGGGCGACTGGATATGATGCCGCCCGTGTCTTACGCCACGGGCGCGTGCAAAGTGTTCTCCCTCGATTATGCCAACATGTTGGAAAGTGCGCCGCTGTTCGCGCGGGCGGCGCTGACCACGCTGAAGATTTCGACGGCGGGGATCGCGCTCGCGCTCATCATCGGCCTCGCCTGCGCTTTTCTGCTCTATCTCCGCATCCCTCTTGCGGGACGGCCGGTGCGCGCCTACATCGAGCTTTCGCGCAACACGCCGCTCCTGGTGCAGCTTTTTCTCCTGCATTTCGGCCTCAAGGTGGACGCCATGCCGTGCTCGGTGGCGGCGCTGGCCTTCCTGGGCGGCGGTTACATGGCGGAAGCCTTGCGCGGCGGCCTGGAGGCGGTGGAAAGAGCGCAGATCGAATCGGCGCTGTCGCTGGGTTTGAGCCGCTGGCAGACACTCTGCTTCGTGATCCTGCCGCAGGCGCTGATCGTCGCCGTTCCTGCGCTCGGCGCCAACGTCATCTTCCTGCTCAAGGAGACGAGCGTCGTCAGCGTGGTCGCCGTCACCGACATCGTCGCCGTCGCCAAGGACCTGATCTCGCTCTATTACGAGACCACCGAGGCGCTGATCATGCTGGTGCTGGTCTATCTCGTGCTCCTGCTGCCCATCTGCCTCGCCATCCGGCATCTCGAACGGAGAGTGAAACATGTCGCCTTCGGCAATTGATCCAACCGCCATTTCGGCGCTGGGCGGCCTGGACGTGCTGCTCGACGCGAACAATCTCCAACGCTTGGCGGAAGGCCTGCTCGTGACGCTGAAGGTCGCCGCCTCGTCGATCCTGATCGCGCTCGCGCTGGGCATCGTGATCGGACTCATCGCCTTGAGCCGGCGCAGGATCGTGCAGGTGCCCTATCGTCTGTTCCTGGAAACGGTGCGCATCGTGCCGCAGATCGTCTGGCTGTTCATCGTCTTCTTCGGTCTGGCCAAACTGTTCGGCTGGAGCTGGTCGGGCGAGACCTCGGGCATTCTGGTCTTCGGCCTCTGGGGCACGGCGGAAATGGCCGACCTGGTGCGCGCCTCGGTATCCTCGCTGCCCGCGCATCAAACGCAGAGCGCGCAGGCGCTGGGCCTTTCGCGGATGCAAATCTACCGCCACGTGCTCGTGCCGCAGGCGCTGCGCCGCCTGATTCCGGCGTCGATCAATCTGGCCACGCGCATCATCAAGACGACGCCGCTCCTGGTGCTGATCACCGTGGTCGAAGTCCTCAAGGTCGGGCAGCAGATCATCGAGACCAGGCTGCTGACCACCCCCGCCGCCGCATTCTGGATCTACGGCTTCATCTTCTTCATCTATTTCGCCATTTGCTATCCCGTCTCGCTGTCGTCGCGCTGGCTGGAAGAAAGATGGAATGTCGGCGGATAGCGGACAGGCAAAGGCATGAGCAAAATCCTGTCGGTGACCGGCCTCTCCAAGAGCTTCGGCGAACACCGGGTGCTGGACGACATTTCCTTTTGCCTGGAAGAGCGCCAGGTACTCACCATCATCGGCGCGAGCGGTTGCGGCAAGAGCACGCTGCTGCGCATGATCAACGGGCTGGAAACGATCGACGGCGGCGAAATCCACTTCGACGGCCAGACGCTCGGCGCGCATACCGACTGGCGGCAGGTGCGCGCGCAGATCGGCATGGTGTTTCAGAGTTATGAATTGTTCAATCATTTGAGCGTGCTCGACAACGTCACGCTCGCCCCGATCAGGGTTCAAAAAAAGAAGAGGCGGGAGGCCGAGGAACTGGCGGCCGGCCTGCTCGCGCGCGTCGGGCTGGCCGACAAGGTCAAGGCTTTCCCGCGCCAGCTCTCCGGCGGGCAGAAGCAGCGCGTGGCGATCGCCCGCGCGCTGGCCATGCAGCCGCGCATCATGTTGTTCGATGAAATCACCGCGTCATTGGACCCGGAAATGAGCCAGGAAGTGTGCCATACGCTGCTGGAACTCGCCGAGACCCGGATGACGATGATCGTCGTCACGCACGAAATGGGTTTTGCCCAGGCCATTGGCGACGAGCTCATCTTTCTCGACGAAGGCAGGATCGTCGAACGGGGACACCCGGACGACTTTTTTGCCGCGCCGCAGACGGAACGGGCGCGCCGCTTCTTGAAACGCTTTGAATTCCACAAAGGAGATCGAAAATGAAAGCATCCCGTCTGGTCACACTTTTCGCGGCCACCGTCGCCGCCTCCCTGTTTTCTGGCGCGGCGCCCGCCGCCGACGATTCCCTTGCCGCGATCAAGGCGCGCGGCGTCGTGAAGATCGCCGTATTCAGCGACAAGCCGCCCTTCGGCTACGTCGACAAATTCGGCAAGAACCAGGGCTATGACGTTTATTTCGCCCGCCGCTTCGCCAGGGAACTGCTGGGCGACGAAAACAAGATCGAGTTCGTGCTGGTCGAACCCGCCGCCCGC
The DNA here is from genome assembly GCA_031279425.1 of Accumulibacter sp. Classification (GTDB taxonomy): domain Bacteria; phylum Pseudomonadota; class Gammaproteobacteria; order Burkholderiales; family Rhodocyclaceae; genus Propionivibrio. Next base: position 1,427 of record JAITIQ010000143.1, on the reverse strand, counting down.
GTGGATGTGCTGGAAAGCGGACGCGTCGACATCGTGCTGGCCAATTTCACCGTCACCCCGGAGCGCGCCAAGCGGGTGGATTTCGCCAAGCCCTATTTCAAGACCGCCATTGGCGTGGTCAGCAACGACAATACGCCAATCGCCAGAGAAGGCGATTTGCAGGGCAAGAAGCTGATCGTCATTCGCGGCACGACGGCGGACGTGTATTTCAGCAAGATCAAGGGCATCGAACTGGTGAAGTACGACCAGATCGGCGACGCCTTCCAGGCCCTGCGCGACGGCCGCGGCGTCGGGCTGGCGCAGGACACCACCCTGGTGCTCGCCTGGGCCAACGAGAACAAGGGATTCAGCGTGAAGCTGGGCGACGTCGGCAACGTCGATCCGATCGCTCCCGCCGTGCGCAAGGGTAATACCGAACTGCGCGACTGGATCAACGACACGCTCGTCAAGCTGGGCAAGGAGCGTTTCGCTCACGCCGCCTATGACGCCACGCTGAAGCCTTATTACGGTGGCGACACCAACCCCGACGATCTCGTCGTCGAGGGCGGGGAATTCTGAGCATGGCTTGCCCGCGACCATGACTCGCCCGCGCTCCGGAACGAAGCCTGTTCCGGAGCGCGGGCCGCCGAATGCCAACGACACGGCGCGGACTCTGAAAGCAAATTTTTTCGACACGGAGAACACGGAGAAAATCATTGGTTTCCTCCGTGTTCTCGGTGTCTCCGTGCTGAAAGAGGTTCATGAGCGGTTTTGTTTCGCCGCGCCGCTGCAACGACTCGACCCATCCGTTCCCTTCGACGAATTTCAGCGGACAACCTAGGTTTCCGCGTCGTTCCTTATCCGGAATCAGCGCCGGCGCGGCAGACAAAACCGCGCCGCGATGGCAAGCACCAGGCAGGGCAGCCAAACCCACAGCAGTTCGGAGCGCAGCACGGCAAGACCGCGCTCGCTCAGGAAGGCGCGCAGGCTCAGAGGAGAAACCCGGATCGGCCGCCACGGAAAGAAATAGCGCTCGCCGGAAAACGGCCAGAAAGCGGCGACGCCCAAGCCGCCGCTCGTCGCGGCGTCGAGCGTGATGTGGCTGGCGACGGCGGCGAAGATCAGGGCGAAAGCCAGCCAGCGCCGACAGCGCAGGAACGGCGCCGCGCTCCAGGCCAACGCGCCGCAGATCGCGGCGAACAGCAGTGAATGGGAAAATCCCCGGTAGCCGAAGAGGTCGGCGTAATTTACGCCGAGGCGGAACCCGATCACGTCAAGATCGGGGAGCAGCGCACAGAAAACGGCAACCCAGAAAAGGCGCGGCGGGATGCGGCGAAAGCCGAGCGCCGATCCCAGTACCAGAACGGGAGCGGCGTGAGTGACGATGGTGGGCATGGGAGCTTCGCGAGAACGACACATTTATCTCGAAAAAGCAATTCTTGTCTGGT
>JAITIQ010000072.1 GCA_031279425.1 Accumulibacter sp. | reverse complement strand
GAATTCGCTGACCGGCACATCGACCGGGGCGAGCGGCCAGGCGCGCCCGCAGCGGCGGAAGCCGTCGCGGGCGCGGGCGGCGACGCGGATGTGCGTCACGCCGGATTCCGCGGGCGGACCGCCCTCCGCCCCTGCGGGCGCGGCCTCCTTCGCCTGCGGTTTTTTCGTGGCAGCCATGGTTGTCTCCATTCATTATTCAAGCCAGGGCGAGACGATCAACTGCGCGCTGCCGTGCCAGATGTTGTCCTCGCCATTGGCCAGGCGCTCCTTCATCAGCAAGGTGCGCGCGCGGGCTTCGTTCGAGACGCCAACGACCAGATGCGTAGGCCGGACCGCCAGCGGCGAGCCGTCCGGACGGTATTGCGTCGAGAGCGCCAGCCGCGCTGCTTCGTAATTGTCGGCGTCCAGCGTGTCCCGGCTGCCGAATGCCAATTGGTGAAAGCCAAACCCAGCCACATAGCGCGCATCCGCGCCAAAGAGGTAGGTGTTTTCCAGGAAAACGTTGTCGTCCTCCTGGCGGTCCTTCCGGGTGAATTGCACCGCCTTGCGGGACTGGAAGATCAGCGGCTTCAAGTAGTTACGGCTCAAGTCGAACAGGAACCACGCCGCGCCGCCGCCGGACTGCGCGTTGCTCCACGAGACCTCCTTGCCGGCGCGGTCGAACCCGGCATGGTCGGCGTCGAAGAAGGGCTGGCCATCGAACCCCGTGGTCGTAAAGCCTTTCGAGAGCAGGCCCCACACCAGATCGTCCGGGTGGCGGGCGGCGATTTCGCCCTGCTGGCTGAAAATCGTCTTGTAGATGCCGAGTTTGTCGTCCTCGATGTCATCAATGGAGACGCCGACGGTGTGCTCCCAGTGCTTGTTCACCAGCTGCGCGGTGGTCGCTTCCAGGTTGTGGATGACACGCTGCCCGGCCCATTCCCGCATCCCCGGCAGGTCTTTCATCCAGCCGTAGTTTTCGGCGGAGCCTGTTGACGGGATGGTCATGGCGATCTGCTGGTAGCCCGATGGGGCAGACTCGAAGCCTTGCAGAAAGGCGGCGTTGAAGCCCTGCGCCAGGGCGGTGAGCGATTGCGGAGTGATTTGCATGGTACGTTCCTTTTTGAAAATCAGTAACCGAGGCCGATCTGTACCCAGACGCCGTCGGCGTCGACGGCGACGACTTTCCCGGCGCGGCTGCGTGTGGGGTTGCTGCTGACGATGGCGGCTGTCTTGCCGACGGTCTGGTCATCGACGAGATAGCAGTCCGCGCCCACGTCGGCCTGTGCGATCAGATCGGTTGACGTGCTGTTGGCGTATTTGAATATTCCGCGCCGCACCCGTGCGAGAAACGCGCCGTTCGCGCCGCCGGTGTTGTTGGCGTCCTGCTCGAAGCGGCCAATGGCGATGAGGCCCGTGGCTACGGTTGCGGGCGCGGCGTAGCCGCCGGAGAGGACGGCAATGCCGCCCTGATGGCCGTGGACGGCGGCCTTGATGGGGAAATCGAACACGTCCCCGGCGCGTTGCGGGGTGTTGCGGGCGTTGGTCAATGCGGGCATGGCTCAGCTCCTTTTGCCTTTGGCGTATTCGTCGGCGGTGAGGCCCAGCGCCTGCATCACGGACTGGTCGGCGGCGCTCACGGCGGGTTTGCCGTCCTTGCCGGGGTCGAGGCCGTCGCTTTGCATGCCGGAGAGGGCCGCCACGGCGGTGAGGCCGTCCAGCACGCCCTTGAGAGCGGCCACGGGGATGGTGCGCAGGTGCGCTTCGTATTCGGGCGAGATGACTTTGCCCGCCTCGCGCGCTGCCTTGAAGAGGGCATCGACCTGGGCTTTTTCGTGGCTGGTCTTGAGCGCGGCGACTTCGTTCTGGAGGTTCGTCACCACGCCTACCGGCACGTATTTGGCGGGGTCGGGCGGGGCGGCTTTGAGGGCGGCAATCTGGGTACTGGCGTCTGCCGCCTGGGTTTTGAGGGCGGCCACGGCGGCGAGGGCGTCGGCCTCGGCGGTCGCGTCGGGCAGGCCGAGCGCGGCGAGGAATTTTTTCAGGGTTTCATTCACAGGGGTCTCCTGAGGGTGGGATGAATGGCGCGCGGTGAGCGCGGCGTATAGCGGTTGATCCATCGCCGGGGTGTTGGTCAGCGCGACGGACAGGAGGTCGAGTACGGCCCCGGTCTCGGGGTCGTATTCAAATACGGGGGAGAGGTAGCGGTATTCGCCCGCGTCGATCATGGCTTTTGCGCGCGGCGTCCAGGTTACGGCGGCGTGCAGGCCGGGGTTTTGCGCGCCCGGCTCATCCGGAATCCACGCCAGCATCCGTTCGTTGATCCAGCCCGCCGCCGGGGCGGGCTGGCCGTTCGTTTCGGCCAGCAGGCTCTGATGCTCATAATCGACGGGGATGGACAGGCCACGGGCGACGGCGCGCGCCGTCAGTTTTCCGGCGAGATGCTCATCCATGAACCACGGCCCTGTCCCGGCCATCGCCCCGCGCGGGGCGGTGAATTCCCCGGCAGGGAAGACGCGGATGGACGCCGCGCCCGGCTTGACTTCAAAGGCGCAGACGGCCAGCGCCGCGCGGGGGCGGTCGGTCGCGGGGGAGGTGTCGGGTTTGTTCATGCCGCAATGATTGGTCACAGCGCCTGCGGGCGGCAGGTGAATCTGTTCAGTCACCCGGCCAGGATCACTTTGCCGACCCCGGCAAAGCGACCCCGATACAACCGGGCGGGACGGCGCGATCCCAAAATCGCCATAGACCCCGTTAGGGGTACGTTACTTTCCACGATCGCGGGCGGGGTGGTATCCGAACCCCACCCGCGCTTGAAAAACGCCCCACGGGCTTTTTACGCGAGGCGGCGATTCACCCGCCCGCCGCCCCGGCGATGTGCCGTTCGATGAGATCGAGCACGCTCGCCTCGTCCCCGGCGGACAGGCCCAGGAAGGGGCGCGCCGGGATGCGGCCATCGAGACTGCCGAATTGATGCACCGCCGCGCCTTCGTCGAAGTCGCCCCAGTTCGTGCCGATGATGAGATCGTCGCCGATGATCTGCCAGGCGATGGAATCGCTCAGTTCTCCGGTGTCGATGAGCGGGCGCTTGTTCGCGCCCATGGGGTGGCGCGCCCTGGTCGATTCGGCGTTCGCCAGCCAAGGCGCGCCGTCGGGCGCGACGCCGGACACGAAGCGCTGGCGCGTGCTCTCGGCGAGCGCCTCGCCGATTTGCGTCAGCGCGGTGCGCAGGCCGCCCCCTCCGGTGGCCGCCGCGAGATGGGTGAGCACGTCGATGAGGGCGCGGTTGTCGAGTTCGATGATGACCATGTCGGGCATTTGCTATATTCTGGAGGCGGGCGCCAGGCATTTTCACCATCTGGATTGTGACCAGGGGACGTTGCCGGACGTAAGGTGGGGGATGGCGCTCACTTGTTCCCCGCTGTTTTCACGATCAGCGAAACCAGCGCGACGGCGCGGTTGTGCCGTCCGGGGCGGACGCCGAAGACGGCCCTGAATTTTTCCCCGGCCTCTTCCCACTCCACGACGAATCTTTCGGCGTCCCTGCCGTCCTTTCGTGTTTCGCGCGAGGGTTTCAGGACGCCGCGATCGAGCCCGTCGATCAGTTTTGCGTAGTCGGCGGCCCGGATCGGGCGCTGATCGCCGCCGTCATGCCCGTGCCTTTTCGCCTCATGCCGTACCGCGTCGGGCGGAAGCAGGACGATGAAGTCCGCGAGGTCGGTCTTGACGGTCTCCGCGAACCTTTCCGGATGTTCGATGAACCCCAGCCACAGGTCGTCCGTTCCCGATTTGCCGGACATGACGGCGGCGACGTAGTCGCCGACGCGATCCGTGGCGTTGAGTTTCTTGCCGATGTCCTTGACGAGCGCGCGCTGGATGGCGGGCGGATAAGTGATGAGCTTGTCCCGCACGAGCCGGCGCAGCGCGGTGTTCGTGTTCGCGCCGGGGGCGTAGTCCCAGCCCGGGTCGATGCCCGGCGGCAGCCCCGTCTTCGGGTCGGGCTCGTCCCACCCCTCGGGCGGTTGCGTGGCGTCGCCCGCGCGCGGGGCGGCGACGCCGACGACGCGGCAGCGGCAGCCCCAGCCGTTCGGGGGGAAATGGGTCTGCCAGAACGGGTGATCGGCGGGCAGCGTCAGATGGGCGTCGCCCCAGTGCTTGTGCTCCGGGCGCGGCGTCATGACGGTATCGTTGTGGACGTAGCGCCACCAGGGCAGCGCCTTTTTGACCTCGGGGGCGGTGAGCTGGGCATGGCGCCCGGCGGCGTGGCTGGCGCGCAGGTTCGTCTGCCAGATGACTTTCGTGCGCCAGGCCTCCCCGGCCTTCGTGCCCTCGCCCGTCCAGCCCGTCCAGCCGTGTTTGGCGACGAGCGCCCGGAAGTCCTTGCGGAAGTCCTGGAGCGTCGCGCCGTCGGCGACGGCGCGATCCACGGCGCGGCGCAGGTCGGCGAGCAGATCGGCCCTGGTGGCGCCGGCGACGATGAAGCAGCGATCGTGCGCGGCGCGCGCGATGTCGTCGTAGCGTTCGCTGGGCAGGTTGAGCTTGCGGCGGAAAAAATCCACCTGCTCGTGGAACGGGAGCTTGAACGCGCCGCGAATGTCAGCCATTGCGCCCATCCCCTATCTCCGCGCGCCCGGCCAGCTCGGCGGCGACGATGGCCTCGGCGAGCGCCTCGGTCAGTTCTTCCGGGGGCAGGCTGTCCCAGGCGGCGAGCAGCGTTTCGCGGAATTCGTCCAGGCTGCCGGCGGCTTCGAGCATGGCTTCGACGCGGTCGAGCCAGGCGCGGATGGCGGGGTCGGCGTCGGCGGCCAGACGCGGCAGCGCGGCGGCGACCCAGGGTTCGTCATCAGGGATCGGGGATCGGGTGTCAGGAATCGGATCGGTTGGGCGGCGCTTCGCCGCCGCCAGGGCGGATTTCAGCGCGGCGGCGCCGGGTTCATTTACGGGGGGCGTCAAAACCTTTTCGCCGCCCTTCGGTGCGGGCAGACCGAACACGTCGCGGATGAACCCCTCGGGGATTTCCACGCCCAGCCGGGCGAAACGATCCACGCCCATTGAATAGGCATTGATCAGTCCCGCGTCGTACTTTTCCGCCGCGCCGGGTTTTTTGCCCGGTTCGCCGCCGGGTTCCGGCGGGACGGCCTGGACGATCCCGAGCACGGGCTCGTCGCCGGCGGGTTCGGGAATGCGCAGCTTTTCGTGCGCCCACGCTTCCGGCACGCGCAGGCCGATGCCGACGAGCTTGGGCAGGGCCTCGGCGTAGGCGGTGATGTCGCTCGCCTCCCCTGTGTCGAACACCCAGCGCGGGCAGCGGGAGAGGCCATCGACGCCGCCGCGGTTGAGGGCGATGAGCGGATAGACCAGATCGCGGGTGAGCGTGCCCGCCACCTGCCGGGCGTCGGCGCACAGGATGTCGTGGCGCACCTCGCCGTGCAGGTTGGCGACGCCCGAACCCATGCCGGTGGCCTTGGCGTCCGCCGAGAGCACCTGTCCGAGGATGAGCTTCGATTCGGCGGCATCCGCCCAGTTCATGAGGGCGAGGTGCGGGGTGGCGTCGGCGCTGCCGGTGATTTTCTGGATTTCGATCTCCATGCCGGAGGGCATGATGGCGCGGGCGTCGCGCCCCAGGGCGGCCACGGCGCGCATGAGGCTGGCCTTTTCCTCGCCGGAGGCGCCGGTCATGTATTTGCCGAGGATGATGGGCAGGCCGTAGGTCTCCAGGAATTCGGCGAAGTCCCCCAGCGAATAGGCCTTATAGAGGAATGGCCACAGGATGGCGCGCGACAGCCCCATGCGCCCGAGGTAGCCGGTCTTGACCTTGACGTGTTCGTGGAAGATCCAGCCCATGGGACGCGGGTCTTCGCCATCTCCAGTGCCGTTGTCGAGCACGAGGCGGCGATGGTCGAGACTGGTACGGAACCACGTCTGCGGGCGCGGGTGAAATCGGGGCAGCCATTCGTTGCCCCAGCGTTGCCATTGGAGTTCGATGGGGGCGAAGCCGTGCCCGACGGCTTCCATCATCGCCAGCAGCACGTCCTCGATGTCGTCTACGGCATCGCGCAGCAGCCCTTCGACGTGCTCCGCCGCGCGCCGTTCGGCGGGGCTGGCGCCGGCCGGCGGCACGATCGACCAGTCCAGGCCGAGCAGCGCCCCCGCCCGCTTGTCGTATTCGCAGCGCAGATGGGCGTCGCGGTCGTACATGTCGTCGAAGAGGCGATGCAGGGCGACGATGTCGCCCGCGTCGGCTTCGCGCAGGATGCGGGCGGCGCGCTCGGGCGAGAGGCCGTCGATCTGGGCGCGCGCGACTTCGTGTTGCAACCGGGCGATGTGCGCGGTCTGAGGCTCTTTCAGATCGCCGATCTTGATCGGCCTGCCGTATTGATCGAGTAGGGTTGTCAAAACATTCTCCGGTTGCCGGAATCGCCCCAGTCGTCCTCCACATCGCCGCGCCCGGCGGCGGCGCGGCGCGGCAGCGACTGGAAGCCCTCCGTGGCCGGGGACATCGTGGTCGC
>JAITIQ010000057.1 GCA_031279425.1 Accumulibacter sp. | reverse complement strand
TCGCCCGCCCGCACGCCGTCGGCCACCAGCCACTGGTCGCCGACCTCGCGATCCAGGGTCAGCATGCGCCTCTCGACCTTGTCCTCGGCATTGACCACGAACACGTAGGGATCGCCCCTGGGGTTGCGCAGCACGCCCTGCTGCGGAATGCAGACCGCCTGCTCGTTGACGCCTTCCCGAATCTCCGCGCGCACGAACATTTCCGGCAGCAGGATGCCGTCCGGATTGGGGAAGACCATGCGCAAGACGACGGACCCGGTGCTCGGCTCGACCGACACGTCGCGGAACTGCAAGGTGCCTTCGCGCTCATATGGCGTGCCGTCCTCCAAGGTCAGCTGGACTTTGTCCAGATCCGCGCCCCTGGCGCGCAGATCGCCCTTTTCGAAGCGGCGCCGCAGACGCAAAAGATCGCTGGTCGACTGCGTCACGTCGACGTAGATCGGATCGAGCTGCTGGATGGTCGCCAACGCAAGCTGCTGGAAAGCCGTCACCAGCGCCCCGTCGGTCACGCTGGACTTGCCGATGCGCCCCGAAATCGGCGCCGTCACCTTGGTATAGCCCAGATTGATGCGCGCCGTTTCGACCTGCGCCTTCCAGGAGGCGATCTCGGCGTCGACCTGCTTCAGGGCGGCGTCGGCGTCGTCGTGATCCTGCTGGCTGACCGCCCGGTCGGCCAGGAGCGCCTTGACGCGCTCGGCCCGCGCCTTGATCGAATAGCGGCTGGCCTCGGCCCGCGCCTGCCCGGCCAGGGCGCTGTTCAAGGCCGCCTGGAACGGCGCCGGATCGATCTCGTAGAGCACCTGCCCGGCCTTGACGTCCGACCCTTCCGTAAACAGGCGGCGCAGGATCAGCCCGTTGACCTGCGGACGAATTTCCGCGATGCGCAAGGGCGCGGTACGCCCCGGCAACCGGGTCGACAGGGTCAGGCTGCGCGTCTCGACGGTCACCACGGAAACCGACGGCACGGCGGCAGCTCTGGCTGGCGCTTGCCCTCCCCGTTCGCAGGCGGTCAAGAGCAGCGCGAAAACGAGGACGGCGACGGGGGCACGATACTTGTCAACCATGGGTATTCCTTTGCGGGTGATGGGCAACACCCGGAGGAACGCCGGAACATGCGGTGAGCGCCGACGGGTGTCTCGATCTCATTTTTGAAAGTGTCAGCAGGGTACGAAAAACGGAGGGGGATTATACATTGATTTCAACATACATTCTTGAATGTATGAAACATGTTGTAATATATGTCGCCTGCTTCCCCGTTTCGGACGGCGGCGAGTCGAACCCGAAAACCCGCTTGCCCGCGGATGCGCCGGAGAAAAAACATGGTCAGGAAAACCAAGGAAGAAGCGCTCGCCACGCGCAACGCGATCCTGGACGCGGCCGAAATCGTCTTCCAGGAGCGCGGCGTCAGCAAGACTTCGCTCACCGAGATCGCCACCGCCGCCGGCGTCACGCGCGGCGCCGTCTATTGGCACTTCGCCAACAAGTCCGACCTGTTCAACGCCATGGTTCAGCGAGTCACGGGTTTGATGGACGCCAAGCTGGACGAACTGGAAAACAGGCGGCAGTACGACGATCCCGTCGAATTCGTGCGCGAACTGGCGCTTTATTTCCTCGACCGGGTCGCCAACGATCCGCGCTACTACCGGATCATCGAAATCTTCTGGCATAAATGCGAGTACGTCGGCGAGCTGGCGGAAATTTACGACTGGCATTTCGAACGCAGCAGCCGCTTTCGCAACGCCGGCATCCAGGCGTTCGAGGCGTCCCGGGCGGCGGGCTTCCTCGCGCCGCGGGTGGACGCGCACACCGCCGTCGTCGGCATGATGGCCATCGTGGATGGACTGGTGGTCAACTGGGCGCTCGACAATTCGGCCTTCCCGCTGGTCGACACCGGCGCCAGGATCATCGACAGCTATCTTTCCGGGCTGCGCATCGCGGGCGACCGCGGCTGAATTCCGTCCGCCCGCCTCGGGTCGTCCCGCTGGATTCTTTCAGGCGATCGGATTCCATGCCGAGGAATGGCGCGCATCTGCTAGAATTTTTCGCTTTTTTTGTGACCTTGAGGTACAGGTATGCGCATTTCGGACAGATGGGTGTTCGGCGGTTTGGCCGTGGCGTCCCTGGGCATGTTGGGGGGGGCGCTCGTTCTCGGCGAGATATTCCGCATTCATCCGTGCTACTGGTGCAACTTCCAGCGCCTGCTTTGCATGATTCTGGCGTTTTTCGGATTCTGCGGCGTACTGTTGCCCGGATGGCGCCGGGCATGGTCGCCGCTTCTGGCGGCAACGGCGCTGGGTGGTATGCTGGCGGCCGGCCGGCAGAGCTGGATGCAGCTTGCGGAAGACGCGATCGAGTGCGGTTTCGGCGATCCGACGCCAGTCGAGCGGCTGGTGGACTGGCTGAGCGGCCTGTGGCCGTCGATGTTCATGGTGACCGGCCTGTGCAAGGAAAAGGATTGGGTGCTTCTCGGCCTGACGCTGGCCAACTGGTCCGGGGTATGCTTTTTCGCGCTGCTTTGCGTTTCCCTCTGGACGCTGTTCCGTCGGGCGCCATGATGCCGCGCCAGGGCGCGGGATTTCGGTATCATGGCGTGCCTTTCCGGTTTTGTTTTCCTTCCAGGAGACCGTCGATGAAAATGATTTGGCGGGAATGCGCGCGGCTCGCCGTCGCGGCGGTGGTGGCCGGTCTGCCGGCCATCGCCGGGGCGCAGGACGCAGGCGTCCTGAACGTCTATAACTGGGGAGACTACATCGCCCCGGATACCATCACGAATTTCGAGAAGGAAACGGGCATCCAGGTCCGTTACGACAATTTCGACAGCAACGAATCCCTGCACGCCAAGCTGGTGGCCGGCAATTCCGGCTACGACGTGGTCGTTCCGGGCGCGCATTTCGCCAGGCAGCAGATCGCCGCCGGCCTGCTCCGAAAGCTGGACAAGAGCCGGCTGCCCAATCTGGGGAATCTCGATCCGGCGATCCAGGCGCAACTCGCCAAGATGGACCCCGGCAACGAGTACCTGGTCGACTGGCTGTGGGGCTACACGACCGTCGGCATCAACGTGGACAAGGTCCAACAGGCCCTGGGCGGCGCGCCTCTGCCGGACAACGCCTGGGATCTCGTGTTCAAGCCGGAATACGCCGCCAGACTCAAGTCGTGCGGCGTGTCCATCCTAGATTCGGCTTCGGAAGTGATGCCCGTCGTGCTGCACTACGTCGGCAAGGATCCGCACAGCACGGAGCCGGCGGACTACGCCGAGGCGGGCAGGATGTTGAAGGCCGTCCGTCCCTACGTGACGCGCTTCGTCGGTTCGGGGTCCGATTACATCGACCAGTTGGCCAAGGGCGGCATCTGCGTCGCGCTGGGGTGGTCCGGGGACATCCTGATCGCCTCCAACCGCGCGAAGGAGAACCGGACCGGGCAGAACATCCAGGTGCTCGTTCCGAAAAGCGGCGGCCTCCTGTTCTTCGATGTGATGGCCATTCCCAGGGACGCCAAAAACGTCGACAACGCCCACAAATGGATCGACTACATCCTGCGTCCGGAGGTGCACGCCAGCCTGACCAACACCGTTTTCTTCGCCAATCCGAACCAGGCCTCGCTGCCGTTCGTGAAGCCGGAAATCGCCGGAAACGCCGCGGTATTCCCGTCGGCCGGCGTGCTCGAGACCATGCTCTCGCCCGGAGTTCCGGACCAGGCGACGCGGCGTCTCGTCACGCGGACCTTCACCAACTTCAAGGCCAACCGATAGCCGGCGATGGCGCTCGCGTTCCCTTTGGCACCCGCCGTCTCCGATCCGGGCGGCCCGCCCGACCCTCATTTCCTGCGGATTTGCGAGGCGGTCAAGGATTTCGGCGCCGTGCGGGCGGTCGATTCGGTCAGCCTGGACATCGCGCGCGGAGAGATCTTCGCCCTGCTGGGGCCTTCCGGCTGCGGCAAGACGACCCTGCTGCGCATGCTGGCGGGATTCGAGACGCCGACCTCGGGGCGAATCGTCCTCGACGGACGCGACATCGTCGGGCTGGCCCCCTATCAGCGGCCGATCAACATGATGTTCCAGTCCTATGCCTTGTTTCCGCATCTTTCGGTATGGGACAACATCGCCTTCGGGCCGCGCCGGGACGCCCTGCACAGGGACGAAATCGCCGCGCGCGTCGAAGCGATGCTCCGGCTCGTCAAGCTGGAACGCTTCGGCAGCCGCAAGCCGCATCAACTCTCGGGCGGGCAGCAGCAGCGCGTGGCCCTGGCGCGCAGCCTGGTCAAGCGTCCGCAACTGCTGCTGCTCGACGAGCCCCTGGGCGCGCTGGACAAGAAACTGCGCGAGGAGACGCAGATCGAACTGGTCAACATCGTCAAGGACGTCGGCGTGACCTGCGTGATGGTCACGCACGATCAGGAGGAGGCGATGACCATGGCCGACCGCATCGGCGTGATGAACGAAGGCGTGCTCCTGCAGGTCGATGCGCCCGGCGAGCTCTACGAGACGCCCAGCAGCCGCTTCGTGGCGGAATTCATCGGCAACGTCAATCTGATGGACGGCGTGGTGATCGACGACCAGTCGAGTTCGGTGACCATCCAATGCGCCGATTGCACGCATTTCGTGGGACACGGCATCACCGGGCACCTCGGCATGGCGGTCTGCGTCGCGCTGCGCCCCGAGAAGATCTTCCTCTCCCGCGAGGAGCCGCCCGGGCCTCACAATCGTGTGCGCGGCGTGGTCAAGGAAATGTCGTATTTCGGCAGCTTCAGCGTTTATTTCCTCGACTTGCCGAGCGGCGAGCGGCTCAAGGTCAGCGAGGAAAACGAGTTGCGCTACCGTGAGGGCAAACCGACCTGGGGCGACACGGTGTGGGCCAGCTGGCCCTCATCGGCGCAGGTCGTGCTGATCCATTGAACGAGAAAAAAGTGAAACGTGAAAACCTCGCGTCATTCTGGAGAAAGCCGGAATCCAGGACAAGCCTGGTCCTCTTTTCGTCAATACAAGGAAGGGGAGAGATGAATCGGCTTGAATCCGGAAGTCGGATGGGCAAGGCGCGCTGGGCGTTTCCGCTGATCGGCCTTGTCAGCCTGGCGGTGATCGCGCAGGATGACCAGACCACACAATCCACTTAATCAGCAACGAAAATCCGCCAAGAGGAGGTATTCGTGACGGATCGCTGGGAAAGCGGGAAGATTCGCCGCGGTGCGCGGGCCGGGCGCCTTTTTCTCCGGCTGGCTGTGCCGTCGGCCTCTGCAAAAAGCTCGAAGAGAGGGCCTTGGCAAGCCTCCCTCTTCGAGTTGAGTTTTACCCATATCCCTATCTCGGACTTGTACTTGTTCATGATCCCGGACTTGAGGCTTCCAGCCGGTAAGCGGCCTGCTTTCGCGCGG
>JAITIQ010000139.1 GCA_031279425.1 Accumulibacter sp. | reverse complement strand
TCGGGAGCGCGCATGAATCTGAAGTTCGTCGAAGCCTTCGTCTGGGTCGCCCGCCTGCGCAGCATCACGCGCGCCGCGGAAAAGCTGTGCCTCACGCAGTCGGCCGTCTCGAACCGGATCGCCGCGCTGGAGGACGAGCTCGGCGCCGAACTCATCAACCGGCGCAATTCGCGCTTTCGCCTGAGCGACGCGGGCGTCCGCTTCATGGACTATGCCGGGAAGCTGCTCATGATCCAGCACGAGATGCTCAGTGAATTCGACACGCCGGAACGGCAAGCCTTCACGCTGCGCATCGGCGCCATCGAGAGCGTCCTGCATACCTGGCTGATCCCGGTGGTCGACCATCTCAAGCGCTCGTCGCCGCGGATCCATTTCGAATTGACGATCGAAACGAGCTTGAATCTCGTCGAACAGATCCGGCGCGGCGCGCTGGACATCGTCTTTTCGGCGCTGCCGGCGCAGGAAAGGGGAATCCTCAACGAGGCCTTGGCTCCCCTGGAGATGGTCTTCATCGGCGCGACCACGCTGGCCAGCCCGCTTGGGCTCGACGAACTGCTGCGCCATGACTTCATGACCTTCCAGAGCGGCTCCCATCCGCACGCGAGCCTGCTCGACGCGCTTCACGCGGCGGGAGCGGGCGACAAACACGTGCATGCCATCTCGTCGATCTCGGCGCTCGCCCTGCTCGCCGAGAACGGTTTCGGCGTCGCCACCGTGCCGCGCCAAGTGGCGCAGCGGCTCATGCGGGACCACCGCGTCCGCATTCTGGAGACCAGCCTGCCGCTCGCGCCGCTCCCCCTCCACGCAAGCTATTGGGGTACGCCCACCCGCCCCGTCCTCGACCGGACGATCCGGGAAGCCGTGGCTCTCGCGCGGGGCTGCGGAACGGAAGGCACCGCCCCGTCCGGCGCGCCTTCGACGCTCAGCGCGCCCGCACCGTCAGGCCCGGACGCACTTCCCGCAGGACTTTCTGCATCCCCAGGCGGGTCTTCAGGTTGAAAATCACCGGAGAACGCGTGTTGGCGGCAATCGGCCCGTTTGCCTCGTTCGCCGCATCGCGATAGACGACCACGCCGATGGCCGCGTCGTTCGGGTCTGCCAGCCCGATCAGCGCGCAATCCTCGTCGGACAGCTCGATCTCGTAGGCAATGTCGAGTTCGTCGGGCGCCATGATGGGAAACGAGATCTTGGCGTCGTCAACCGACTGCAGCCAGAACACCTTCCCGCCTCCCTCCTGGTGGAACAGCTTGAAATTCCTGTAATTTTCAAATCCCGCCATTCCCTTCGGAAAGGTAAACAAGGTATTCGGATCCACCTGGACGTCTTTCAAGCCAAAACGATCGATGTCGATTTTCATGAGAACTCCCTGGGTTGAAGGCTTACGAAGAGATACTGAGGGCATTTAAGCAGAAGAAGCGGAAGATATCCAGCCCCGCGCGCACGCTTGGCGGCGTGCCGAAGCGCCACAAACGAGGAAAGCTGTTTATAATGCGCCAATGCCCCTGTCTTCCGCCCTCGTCGCCTCGATCGTCAGCGCCGTCATCGAAACCGTCGTCCAGTCGGCGGGCTCTGTCGACGCCGCGCGCTACGATTCGTATGTCGCCAAACGCATGCTTCCGCCGGAGGCGAGGGTGGGATTCATGCAGCCGCCTCCCGGCAACGGCACCATCGTCATCGACGACCGGCGCCTGCCGCTGTCGCCGGTCGCCCGGTTCCGCAACGAGAAGAACCTGATCGTCATGCCCATGTCGCTGCGGCAGCCGTCCAACGTGGTCTACATCAACGACAATTTCGGCAACGTCCATCGCGTCTGGCTGATCAGCCAGGCGCAGGCCGACTCCATCGAGCGGGATTGATTCCTTTCCAATGACCAGGAAACTGTTCATCCGCACCTTCGGGTGCCAGATGAACGACTACGATTCGGACAAGATGGCCGACGTGCTTGCCGCGGCGGAAGACATCGAGCGCACGGATCGTCCGGAGGAAGCCGACATCATTCTCTTCAACACCTGTTCGGTGCGCGAGAAGGCGCAGGAGCGCGTGTTTCACGATCTCGGCCGGGTGCGGCCGCTGAAGAGGGAGCGGCCGGATCTGATCATCGGCGTCGGCGGCTGCGTCGCCAGCCAGGAGGGGGAAGCCATCGTCGCCCGCGCGCCGCATGTCGACGTGGTGTTCGGGCCGCAGACGCTGCACCGCCTGCCGCGGCTGATCGCCGAGCGGCGGCGCTCCGGACGGGCGCAGGTCGACGTTTCCTTCCCGGAAATCGAGAAGTTCGACCATCTCCCGCCGGCCAGGGTCGAAGGCGCCGCCGCTTTCGTCTCGATCATGGAGGGCTGCGGCAAGTTCTGCACCTACTGCATCGTGCCCTACACGCGCGGCGGCGAGTTCTCGCGCCCGTTCGACGACGTGCTGGCCGAAGTCGCGGGGCTGGCCGCGCAGGGCGTCGGCGAAGTCACGCTGCTCGGCCAGAACGTCAACGCCTACCGCGGCGCGATGGGCGATTCGGCGGAAAAAGCCGATCTTGCGCTGCTCATCGAATACATCGCCGAAATTCCCGGCATCGAGCGCATCCGCTACACCACCTCGCATCCGCGCGAGATGACGCCGCGCCTGATCGACGTCTACCGGCGTGTGCCGAAGCTCGTCTCGCACCTGCATCTGCCGGTGCAGTCGGGCTCGGACCGCGTGCTGGCGGCGATGAAGCGCGGCTACACGGCGCTCGAATACAAGAGCCTGGCGCGCAAACTGCGCGCCGCGCGGCCCGACCTCTCGCTGTCGTCGGATTTCATCGTCGGTTTCCCTGGCGAGACGGAAGAGGATTTCGAGAAGACGATGAGGCTGATCGACGAAGTCGGCTTCGACGCTTCGTTCTCTTTTCTGTACAGCCCGCGTCCCGGCACGCCGGCCGCCGAGCTTGCCGACGACACGCCGCGCGAAGTCCGTCTCGAACGCCTGACGCGCCTGCAGCAACGCATCGACGAACTGGCGCGGGCCGCCTCGAGGTCGATGGTCGGCACGGTGCAGCGCGTGCTCGTCGAAGGCGGGTCGAAGAAGGACGGGAGCGAGCTGGCGGGGCGCACCGGCAACAACCGGGTGGTCAATTTCAAGGGGAATCCGCGCCGGCCAAACCGCTTTGCCGACGTGCGCATCACCGCGGCCATGCCGCATTCGCTGCGCGGTGAAATCCTGACCCGGGAGCCGTGAGCCATGCCGCAAGTCGCCAAGCCGCGTCCCCTCGATCTTTCCCTCGCTCCGCTGGACAATGGCCGGCTGGCCAATCTCTGCGGCGCGCTCGACGAGAACCTGCGCCAGATCGAGACGGCGTTCGACATCTCGATCGCCCGGCGGGGAGAGCGTTTCACGCTGCGCGGCGAGAAAGAGCGGACCGGCAGAGCGGCGGAGGCCCTGCGCATGTTCTACGCGCGCGCGAAGAGCGCGCTTTCCGTCGATGAAATCCAGCTCGGCCTGATCGAGATCGCCAATCGGCCCTCGCGTCCGGCGCGCCAGGATGCGCCAAGGCCGGACGATGCGCCGATGCTGATGACGCGCAAGAGCGAACTGCATGGCCGCACGCCGCGGCAGGTCGACTATCTCAAGCAGATCCAGGAGCACGACATCACCTTCGGCACCGGCCCGGCGGGTACCGGCAAGACCTACCTGGCGGTGGCTTCCGCCGTCGATGCCCTGGAGCGGGAACTGGTGCAGCGCATCGTGCTCACCCGGCCGGCGGTGGAAGCCGGCGAGCGGCTCGGCTTCCTGCCCGGCGACCTGGCGCACAAGGTCGACCCCTACCTGCGCCCGCTCTACGACGCGCTCTACGACCTGATGGGCTTCGACAGGGTCGGCCGCCTGTTCGAACGCGGCTCGATCGAGATCGCCCCGCTGGCGTACATGCGCGGGCGCACGCTCAATCACGCCTTCATCATCCTTGATGAAGCGCAGAACACCACGCCCGAGCAGATGAAGATGTTCCTCACGCGCATCGGCATCGGCGCCCGCGCCGTGGTCACCGGCGACGTCACCCAGATCGACCTGCCGCGCGGCCAGAAGAGCGGCCTCATCGAGGCGCGCAGGATTCTGAAGGACGTGCGCGGCATCGCCTTCACCGAATTCCAGAAGGAGGACGTGGTGCGCCATCCGCTGGTGGCGCGCATCGTTTCGGCCTACGAGGCGCATGCCGCGCGAGAAGAGAAAAATGAACGGGGCCGCGAGTAAACGCGCCGGGATCAGCGTGCAGTACGCCAGCCGGGCGGAAGGATTGCCCGGGCGCGCGGAAATCCGCGCCTGGTCGCGCGCGGCGCTGGCCGTCGACGGGAAACGCGGCGGCCGGATCACCATCCGCTTCGTCGACGCCGAGGAAAGCCGGACGCTCAACCGCGACTATCGCGGCAAGGACTGCGCGACCAACGTGCTTTCCTTCGCCTACGAAAGCGAGCCCCAGGTATGGGGCGATCTCGTCCTCTGCGCGCCGGTGCTCGTCCGCGAGGCCGGGGAACAGGGCAAGAGCCTCGAGGCGCATTGCGCCCATCTCGTCGCGCATGGCCTGCTGCATCTCCTGGGCCACGATCACGAGGTCGGCGAGGACGAGGCGCGGCGGATGGAAGACAGGGAACGCGCGATCCTGGCATCATTGGGCTTTGCCGATCCCTATGGCGACGAAAACGCATAGAGCATCTTGGCCGGAATGGAGGCACGGAATTTGCGTCATTGTCAATGAACGAGAAAAAAGGGAGCGCGGGCGCCGTATCCGCAAAAAAAGCGAACGAAGCGGGCGGAACAGCCATGCCCCATTCATGGGACATATATTCAAGGAAATGCCGTGAGTCCGAAGAATTCGATATATTTTGTGTTGGTCATCATTTCTTTTGTTACCGGCGCGGTAGACCAGTATTTTTCCCAGGGTTTTCCAACATCTTCCATCTCGCCGACAGAATGGGCATGTGGCCTCATGTGGAGCGCTTCGCTCTTTGCGTGGTTCTGGCTCGACACCAACGAGCGCAACTACGCGCGTTCGCCGGGACTCAATGTGAGCGTCATTTTCCTGACCGTCGTCGGCTTGTCCTACTATTTCTTCCGGTCTCGCGGAGCATTGCGCGGGGCTGTCGCCACCGTGCTTCTGCTGCTGGCGTGCATCGTTTCATTTGTTCTGACGTATGCTGGAAAATGGTTTGTTTACCACGCCTTGCAAAGCTGACGATTCTTTTCCGGCTGCATGTCGGCCCGCATTGAACCAGATTGCTTCAGCGCCTTCCCGCCTCACGAAAAAAATGGAAACCGACCATCCGACCTTCTTTCAACGCCTCTCCTCGCTGCTGCTGCGCGAACCGGAAGACCGCGAGCAGTTGATCCAGCTGCTGCACTCGGCGTATGAACGCGAGCTGCTCGACGCCGACGCCCTGTCGATCACCGAAGGCGCGCTGGCCGCCTCGGAAATCGTCGTGCGCGACGTGATGGTGCCGCGGGCGAAAATGGAAGTCGTCGACATCGAGGATTCGCTGGACGAGATCGTCGAACACGTCAACCGCACCGCGCATTCGCGCTTCCCGGTCATCGAGGAAAACCGCGACAACGTGCTCGGCATCCTGCTGGCCAAGGATTTGCTGCGCGTTCCCAGGGACGGGGAGTTCCGCTTGCGCGACTGGCTGCACCCGGTGGTCTTCATCCCCGAATCGAAACGGCTGAACGTGCTGCTGCGCGAATTCCGCGTCTCGCGCAATCACATGGCCGTCGTCATCGACGAATACGCCGGCGTGAGCGGTCTCGTCACCATCGAGGACGTGTTGGAACAGATCGTCGGCGACATCGAGGACGAATACGATTTCGACGAGGCCGAGGACAACATCCGCCGGGACCAGTCCGGCCGTTATCGCGTCAAGGCGCAGACGACGATCGAGGATTTCAACGCCGAATTCGGCACCCGCTTCGGCGACGAGGATTGCGATACCGTCGGCGGACTGATCCTCAACCGCCTCGGCCGTGTCCCCCAGCGCAGGGAGGAGATCGACGTCGACGGGCTGCGTTTCGTCGTCCTGCGCGCCGACCGGCGGCGCCTGTATACCCTGCTCGTCACCCGTCTGCCGTCGCCGGATGCGCCTGGCTGAATCCGCTTCGCGGCGAGTCCTCCTCGCGCCGTTGCTGGGCGCGGCGAGCGTGGCCGCCTTCGCCCCCGTCGGCTGGTTTCCCCTCGCCTGGCTGACGCTCGGCGGCCTGTGCCTGCTGCTCGGTCCGTCGGCGGACCGGCGCGGTTCCGTCCGCGAGGGCGCGCTCCTCGGCTGGCTGTTCGGACTGGGTTTTTTCCTCACCGGCGTTTCCTGGATTTTCGTCAGCCTCTCCACCTTCGGCGGCATGTCCGCGCCGGTCGCGGGTCTCGCCACGCTGTTCTTCTGCGCGGCCATGGCGCTTTATCCGGCGTTGGCCGGCGCGCTCTTCGCGCGCCTGGCGCCGCCGACGGGCTGGCGGCGCGCCCTGGTCTTCGCCGCGCTGTGGACGCTCGCCGAATGGCTGCGCGGCTGGTTGCTCACCGGCTTTCCCTGGCTCGCCGTCGGCTATTCGCAGACGCCGCGAAGCCCGCTGGCGGGCTTCGCCCCGATCGTCGGCGTCTACGGCGTATCGCTGCTCACCGCGTTCGCCGGGGCGTGCCTCGTGGAGAGCGGGGGGATTCCGCGCGGCGGACGCCGGGCGGTGAGGCCGTCTCTTGCCGGCATCACCCTCGCCGCCATCATCCTGCTCGGCGGCATCGCGCTTTCCGGCCGCGCATGGACCACGCCCCAAGGCCGGCCGCTGAGCGTCGCGCTCCTGCAGGGCAACATCGCCCAGGATGACAAATGGCGTCCCGAAAAACTCGAGGAATCGCTGCTCGCCTATTACTCTCTGATGCGCGACCATCCGGCGCGGCTCACCGTGCTGCCGGAAGCCGCGCTGCCGATGTTCCTCGCCGACGTGCCGCAGGATTACCTCGACGCCTTGAGTCAGCTCGCCGCGCGGCAGGACGGCGAAATCCTGTTCGGTGTCGTCACCGGCGACTGGTCGCGCTACGCCAACAGCGTCGTCGGTCTCGGCGCCTCGGGAACGCAGCGTTACGACAAATCGCATCTGGTGCCCTTCGGCGAGTTCGTCCCGCCCGGCTTCGCCTGGTTCATGGATCTCGCCTACATTCCGATGTCCGGCTTCACGCCGGGCGGGGAAAGGCAAGCGCCCTTCCTCGTCGATGGCCGCAGGATCGCCGTCAATATCTGCTACGAGGACGCTTTCGGC
Source organism: Accumulibacter sp. (assembly GCA_031279425.1). Taxonomy (GTDB): domain Bacteria; phylum Pseudomonadota; class Gammaproteobacteria; order Burkholderiales; family Rhodocyclaceae; genus Propionivibrio. Next base: position 24,560 of record JAITIQ010000139.1, on the reverse strand, counting down.
GAGGAAATCATTCGCGCGCTGCCGCAGGCCGAACTGCTGCTCAACGTCTCCAACATGGCCTGGTTCGGCGATTCGCTGGCTCCGGCGCAGCACTTGCAAATCGCCCGCATGCGCGCGCTGGAAACCGGCCGCATGGTCCTGAGCGCGACGAATACCGGCATCACCGCGATCATCGGCGCCGACGGCATCGTCCGCGCCACGCTGCCGTCATACACGCGCGCAGCCCTCACTGGCCAGGTGACGGCCCATATCGGCGCGACCCCCTTCGCGCGCTGGGGCAACGGACCGGCGGTGATCCTCTGTTTCCTGCTGCCGGGTCTTGCCTGGCGGCGGCGCGTTCCTTCCGGAGGAACCTGAAAACCGCGGTTGACACGGAGAATGGCGGCACCTCCCGGGATCGACGGTCTTCTTCATGGGTTTTCTCTGTGCCTCTGGGTGAATGGTTTTATCGCTCATCACCATGGACGCGCTCAGAAACGCCGGCCGAGCAGCGTCAGGTAAGGGAGCGCGAGGAACGGCCAGAAACTCGCGGCCAGACGGGTCAAGCCGTTGAAATTCAGGAAATGGCCCTGCCGCCAGACCGTGAGCGCCGCGCTCGAATAGGGATTGAACGGCGCCAGGTTGACCAGGACGGTTCCGGCCATCAGCGCCGTCCCGGCGATGGCGATGCGTAGCTGGATCGGCAGCAGCAGGACGAGGACGAGCAGGCCGCCACCCGCCAGGATTCCCGCGCCCGCGCCCGGAGTCAGCCAGGCCATGGCGCTTTCCGGCCCGACCAGCACCGCGGCGGCCAGTGCCTTGATCAGCAGGGCGGCGGCGAAGAAGCGGGCCAGGGCGCGCGGCGCCGGGTGCATTCCGGGGAAAAACATGCTGATGGTAAGACCGATCGCCAGGGTGTTGCAGCTCACGATGGAAGTCTCCAGCGCGAAGAACGACGGCGCGCCATAGGACAAGGCCGGCGGAATGTCGAATATCTGGCGCAGGTCGCCGGCGCCGAAGAGGAACGTTTCCGGAGAAAGTTGGGTCAATAGCCACAGGCCGATCAGGACGAGTCCATATTCGACGTGCGGGACGGGGGCGAGGAACCGTTGCTGCGCGCGGTAGACGCGGGCGAGGAGGCGTTTTCCGAAAAAGCACGACAATGCCGCGCCCAGGCCGGCCCCGAGGCCGTTGCACAGCAGATCCACGTTGGACGGCACGCGGGCGGGCAGCCAGGACTGGATGCTTTCCATGGCGAAACTCAACGCCACGCCGGCCACGGCGGCCATCGAGGCCGCAGACTGGCGGCCGACGCGCGCCCCCGGACTTTGCGCCGCGAAGAATCCGAAGGGAACGTAGGCGGCGACATTGACGCAAAGATCGAAGGACGTCCAGTAGCGAGGCCAGGCGGCGTCGAGAAAAATGAAAGGCGATATGCCGGAAGCACGCCATCCGGAAAAAGGATGCAGACTGGCGTAGACGATCAACGCGGTATACGCGATGGCCAGATAGCGCGGCAACAGCGGGGACGGCGGAAGGTCGCCGCCGGTGTCTGGCGGCGCCGTTCGTGAAAGGCCGGTGAGCATCGCCTGGAGTGGTTCCTGGAGTGGCAGAGATGGCGGAAAATGACGATTCTACCTTCCGGTGATCCCCGGAGGGTTCGCTCACAACACCGGCGAGAGCCACCGCTCCGCTTCCTCGACGCGGATGCCGCAACGCTTCGCCCAATCCTCCAGTTGATCGCGGCCGATCCTGCCGACGGCGAAATAGCGCGCCTGCGGATGCGCGAGGTAGAAGCCGGACACCGAGGCCGCCGGGGTCATGGCGAAGGATTCGGTGAGCGCCATGCCCGCGTTGCCCGGCGCGTCGAGCAGGCGGAACAGATCGCCCTTGGCGCGGTGGTCGGGACAGGCCGGGTAGCCGGGCGCCGGGCGGATGCCGCGATACCGCTCGCGGATCAGCGCGTCGTTGTCGAGCGACTCGCCGGCGGCGTAGCCCCAGTAGTTGGTACGCACTTCGCGGTGCAGCCATTCGGCGCAGGCTTCGGCGAGGCGGTCGGCGAGCGCCTGCAAAAGGATCGCGTGATAGTCGTCGCGCGCGGAGGCAAATTCGGCGAGCTTTTTCTCGATGCCGATGCCGGCGGTGACGGCGAAGGCGCCAATCCAGTCGGCAACACCTCCGGCCTCGACCCGTTCCGCCACGAAATCGGCCAGGGCATGGTTCGGCTTGCCGGACGGGCGCTCGTGCTGCTGGCGCAGGCCGCGCCAGACCATTTGCACGCGCCCTCGCGTCTCGTCGGCGTAGATCTCGATGTCGTCGCCGGCGGCGTTGGCCGGATAGAGTCCGAAAACGGCATTCGCCGTCAGCCATTTCTCCCGGATGATCGCCTCGAGCATGGCGCGTCCGTCGGCGAACACCGAACGCGCCGGTTCGCCGACGACGGGGTCACTGAGAATCTTCGGGAAGCCGCCGGCGAGATCCCAGGTCTGGAAGAAGGGAGTCCAGTCGATGTAGCCGGCGAGCGTGGAAAGATCGACTTCGCGCAGCACGCGCAGGCCGAGCCGGGCGGGTGCCACCGGCCGATACGCGGGTTCGGCGTTCCATAGGAAACGCCTGGCGCGCGCCTCGGTGAGCGTAAGCAAGCGGACGCTCCGCCTGCTGGCGTGCTGCTCGCGCGCGAGAGCCTGCTCGGCGGCGATTTCCCGCTTGTAGCCGTCCGCCTGTTCGGCCGACAGGAGGCGCGTGACGACGCCGACGGCGCGCGAGGCATCGGGCACGTAGACGACGGTGCCCGCGTAATTCGGCGCGATCTTGATCGCCGTGTGCGCGCGGCTCGTCGTCGCGCCGCCGATCAAAAGCGGCAGGTCGAAATTCTGCCGCTGCATCTCGGCGGCGACGTGGCTCATCTCTTCCAGGGACGGCGTGATCAGCCCCGACAGGCCGATCGCCTGCGCGCCGTGTTCCTTCGCCACGTGCAGGATTTTCTCGCACGGCACCATCACGCCGACGTCGATGATTTCGTAGCCGTTGCAGCCGAGCACGACGCCGACGATGTTCTTGCCGATGTCGTGCACGTCGCCCTTGACCGTGGCCAGCACGATCCGGCCCTTGGCCCCCGCGCCGGTGCGCCGCTTTTCCTCCTCGATGAAGGGAATCAGGTGGCCGACGGCCTGCTTCATCACGCGCGCCGACTTGACCACCTGCGGCAGGAACATCTTGCCGGCGCCGAAGAGGTCGCCGACGGCGTTCATCCCGGCCATCAGCGGCCCTTCGATGACCGAGAGCGGCGGCCTGCCCGCGGCCGCCAGCGCGGCGCGGCACTCCTCGGTATCGGCGACGACGAAGTCGGTGATGCCCTGGATGAGCGCGTGCGTGAGGCGCTCCTCCACCGGTAGCGCGCGCCAGGCGAGCTCGGGCGCCCTTTCCCTGCTCTCCCCCCGGTTTTCCTTCACCGTCTGCGCGAACCCGACGAGCGCCTCGCCAGCCTCGGGCGCGCTGTTGAGCACCACCGCCTCGACCTTCTCGCGCAGCGCCGGGTCGAGCTCGTCATAGACGCCGAGCATGCCGGCGTTGACGATGCCCATCGTGAGGCCGGCCTGGACCGCGTGATAGAGAAAGACGGTGTGCATCGCCTCGCGCACGGCATCGTTGCCGCGGAAGGCGAAGGAGACGTTCGACACGCCGCCGGAAATCTGCGCGTGCGGCAAATGCGCGCGAATCCAGCGGCAGGCTTCGATGAAATCGACGGCGTAGTGGTCGTGTTCCTCGATGCCGGTGGCGATGGCCAGGATGGCGGGATCGAAGATGATGTCCTCGGCGGGGAAACCGATTCCCGTGAGCAGCCGGTAGGCGCGCGCGCAGATCGCGGTCTTGCGCTGGAGGCTGTCCGCCTGTCCCTGTTCGTCGAAGGCCATGACCACCGCCGCCGCGCCGTAGCGACGGGCGAGACGCGCGCGCGCGAGGAACGCGGCCTCACCTTCCTTCAATGAGATCGAATTGACGATGCCCTTGCCCTGGAGGCATTTCAGGCCCGCCTCGAGCACTTCCCACTTCGACGAGTCGAGCATCACCGGCACGCGCGAGATGTCCGGTTCGGCGGCGACGAGCTTCAGGAAGCGCTCCATCGCCGCCGCCGAATCGAGCATCGCCTCGTCCATGTTGACGTCGATCGCCTGCGCGCCGTTCTCGACCTGCTGGCGGGCGACCGCCAGCGCGTCGTCGAAGCGGCCCTCCGTGATCATCCGCGCAAAGGCGCGCGAGCCGGTGACGTTGGTGCGCTCGCCGACATTGACGAACAGCGATTCCGGCGTGATGTTGAACGGCTCCAGGCCGGACAGGCGCAACGCCGGCGCGATGACCGGAATCCTGCGCGGCGCGACGCCCTCGACCACCCGGGCGAGCGCCGCGATGTGCGCGGGCGAAGTGCCGCAGCAGCCGCCGACGATGTTGACCAGGCCCTGCCGCGCCCAGTCGCCGATCTCGGCGGCGAGCATTTCCGGCGTCTCGTCGTAGCCGGTCGGCGACAGCGGATTGGGCAGCCCGGCGTTGGGGTGGGCGGAAACGTGGCAATCGCAGACGCGCGCGAGTTCGGCCACGTGCGGGCGCAAATCCTTCGCGCCGAGGGCGCAGTTCAAACCAAAGGAAAACGGCCGGACATGGCGCAGTGAATTCCAGAAGGCTTCCGTCGTCTGTCCCGACAGCGTGCGCCCGGAAGCGTCGGTGATCGTGCCCGAGATCATCACCGGCCAGCGCCGGCCGGCTTCGTCGAAGAAGCGTTCGATGGCGAAGAGCGCCGCCTTGGCGTTCAGGGTATCGAAGATCGTTTCCACCAGCAGGAGGTCGGCGCCGCCCTCGGCGAGTCCCCGGATCGCCTCCGCATACGCCCGGGCCAGTTGGTCGAAGCTCACGTTGCGCAAGCCGGGATCGCTCACGTCCGGCGAGATCGACGCCGTGCGCGAGGTCGGTCCGAGCACGCCGGCGACGAAGCGCGGTTTCGCCGGATTCACGGCCGTGAATTCGTCGCACACCTCGCGCGCCAGGCGCGCGCCGGCCACGTTGAGTTCATAGACGATGGATTCCAGCCCGTAATCGGCCTGCGACAAGGCGGTCGCGTTGAAGGTGCAGGTCTCCAGGATGTCGGCGCCCGCGGCGAGATATTCGGCATGGATGCCGCGGATCACTTCGGGCCGGGTCAGCAGCAGGAGGTCGTTGTTGCCCGCAAGATCGCGCGGATGATCCCGGAAGCGTTCGCCGCGGTAGTCGGATTCCCGCAAGCCGTGCCGCTGGATCATCGTCCCCATGGCGCCGTCGAGGAGGAGCAGACGGCGCTGCAGGAGGGAAGCAAGTTCGGCGCCGCGGTCGGGCTGCATGGCGATCAGGACGCGAGCAGGGCGCACAGCCGGACGATGTCGACGTTGCCACCCGAGAGGATCACGCCGACGCGCCGGCCCTTGAGCGAGTCCTGCATGACGCGCGCGGCGGCGAATCCCAGGCAGCCCGTCGGCTCGACCACCAGTTTCATGCGCTCGGCGAAAAAGCGCATGCACTCGACGAGTTGATCGTCCGTGGCGGTCAGGACGTCCTTCACTTCGCGCCGGATGATCCCGAAGGTCAACGCGCCGAGATGCTGGGTCTGCGCGCCGTCGGCGATGGTCCTGGGCGTGTCGATGTGCACGATGTCGCCGGTGCGGAAGGACTGCTGCCCGTCGTTTCCCGCTTCCGGCTCGACGCCGTAGATTTCGCAGCGCGGCGACAGCGCGCGGGCCGACAGCGCGGAGCCGGACAGCAGGCCGCCGCCGCCCAGCGGGGTAAACAGCGCGTCGAGCTCGCCGGCTTCCTCGATCAGTTCCCTGGCCGCCGTTCCCTGGCCGCTGATCACGTCCGCGTGGTCGTAGGGCGGGATCAGGGTGAGGCCCTGTCTTTCCGACCATTCGCGGCCGATCGCCTCGCGGTCTTCCGTATAGCGGTCGTAGGTCACCACCTTGCCGCCGTAGCCGCGGGTCGCCGCCATCTTGGCCGCCGGCGCGTCGGCGGGCATGAGGATCGTCGCCGGAATGCCGAGCAGCGAGGCCGACAGGGCGATGGCCTGCGCGTGATTGCCCGACGAGAAAGTGACCACGCCGGCCTTGCGCTGGCGCTCGTCGAAACGCGACAGCGCGTTGAAGGCGCCGCGGAACTTGAAGGCGCCCATGCGCTGGAGGTTCTCGCATTTGAAGAACAGTTGGGCGCCCAGTTCGAGGTCGATCGTCCGCGAGGTCAGCACCGGCGTTCTGTGCGCGAACCCTCGAAGCCTGGTCGCGGCGGCGCAAACGTCATCGTAGGTGGGCAGGGTCGGCATGAGCGGGTCTCCTGTGAATTGGTGTCGGCTTCAGTTTCGCTCCGACGGCGGAGCGACGTTGAATGCTTCGGCGAGCGTGGTCAGCCCGGCGGCAATCTTCATCGCGCCGGAGATGCGCAAGGGTTTCATGCCTTCGCGGTAGGCGAGATCACGGATCTTGGCGATCTCCGCGTTCTCGCTCACCAACTGCTTCATGTCCGGCGAGAGCATGAGGATTTCGTACAGGCCGACGCGCCCGCGGTACCCGGTCATGCGGCAGTCCAGGCAGCCGACGGGATGGTGGAACTGAGCGGGGCGGTTGGCCTTCCATGGCGCCACCAGACGGTCCCACATGGAGTTGTCCTCTTCCGTGGCCGCCCGCGCCTCCTTGCACGACGGACAGAGCACGCGTACCAGACGCTGCGCCATCACGCCCAGCAGGGTCGCGCTGATCAGGTACGAAGGCAGGCCGAGGTCCAGCAGGCGCGTCACCGCCGAGGGCGCGTCGTTGGTGTGCAGCGTCGATAACACCAGGTGTCCGGTCAGCGCCGCCTGGATGGCCACCTCGGCGGTTTCCAGGTCGCGGATTTCGCCGACCATGATGATGTCCGGGTCCTGCCGCATCAGCGCGCGCACGCCTTCGGCGAAGGAAAGATCGATGGCCGTCTGCACCTGCATCTGGTTGAAGGACGATTCGATCATTTCGATCGGGTCCTCGATGGTGCACACGTTGACCGCCGGCGTCGCCAGTTGCTTCAGGGTCGAATAGAGCGTCGTCGTCTTGCCGGAACCGGTCGGGCCGGTGACCAGGATGATCCCGTTCGGACTGCTCGACATCCTGTCCCAGCGCTTGCGGTCCTCCTCGGAAAAACCGAGTTCGGAAAAGGTGCGCACCAGCACCTCCGGATCGAAGATGCGCATCACCAGCTTCTCGCCGAAAGCCGTCGGCAGCGTCGACAGGCGCAATTCGGCCTCCTGGCCGTCGGCGGTGCGCGTCTTGACGCGCCCGTCCTGCGGACGCCGTTTCTCGACCAGGTCCATGCGCCCGAGAATCTTGATGCGGCTGACCATCGCCGCCATCACGCTCATCGGAATCTGGTATACCTGATGCAGCACCCCGTCGATGCGGAAACGCACGATGCCGAGTTCGCGGCGCGGCTCGATGTGGATGTCGCTGGCGCGCTGCTCGAAGGCGTACTGCCACAGCCAGTCGACGATGTTGACGATGTGCTGGTCGTTGGCGTCGAACTGCCGGTTGGTGCGCCCGAGCTCGACCAACTGCTCGAACGAGGACAGTCCGGAACTCTGGCTGCCCGACTGCGCCGCCTTCTTGACCGAGCGCGCCAGGTTGTAGAACTCGACCTGATAGCGCAGGACATCGAGCGGGCTGGCGATCACGCGCCGGATGCGTTTCTTGGCGATGGCCTCGATTTCCTTTTCCCACTCGCGCAGGAAGGGCTCGATGGTGGCGAAGACGATCTCGCCGGGCGTTACCTGCACGGCCAGGATGCCGAAGCGCGTGGCATAGGCGCTGGAGACGACGTCGGTCACCGAGGTGAAGTCGACCTTCAGCGGATCGATGTGGAAATACTCCAGCCCCACCTTGCCGGCCAGCCATTCGCCCAGGTCGTCGAGCGTCAGCGTCCGGTACGGCGGCTTGGCCGATTTCCACTTCTTCTCGGCGACGATCGCCAGCGGATGCGAGGTCTGGCGCTTCAGGCGGGATTCGGTGACCAGCGCCTCGGCCTCTCCCTTGATCACCATGCCGTCGCTCACCAGCATGCCGAGCACTTCCTTGACGGACAGCCGGTGATCGGCGACGACTTTGCGAGAGTGTTCGGCCATGGCGTTCGTCCGTGAAGGCAAACGAAGATCTTACTGGATTCCCGTCGATCGGGCGAATGGCGGAAAAACCCCGGTGTCGGTATGCGAGCCTCTGGCTCGCGTTGCAGGCGAGACGATCAACGCGATTGCACGGGACTTTGGCTGCGCGTCCGAAGAGGGCATGGCGCTGGCTCCTCCCCTGGAAGCGAAGGAATCGGCGTTTGCCGGCAGGACGCCGGCTTCGTTCCGTTCAAACGCTCAGCGGTCCGCTCCCCGGTTTTCAATGCGATCTCCCTGTCGCGGTGCCGCCGTGCCCGGGCGCGGTGGATATCTGTTCTATACTCGCGGGCCATCACGCTTGCGTGAGAACCTTTTTGCCGGCGGAGGCCGTGCCGGCCCGGAGCTTTCTCGATAAGCGAGGAATTGCGAGGCTACGAGGCATGAATCCCGTTTCGAACTATGGGGAATTGAAGGAAATCATCGCGCGCGCCTGTCCGGATTTGTCCGGACATCTCAGGCGCATTGCGAGATTCGCCCTGGAACACCCCAATGACGTCGCCCTGAGTACCGTCGCCGCGGTGGCGAAATCGGCCAGTGTCCAACCCTCCGCCGTCATCCGCTTCGCCAACACCCTGGGGTACAGCGGTTTTTCCGAAATGCAGCAGATTTTCCGTGAAAACCTGCTGGAGCGCTCGGACAACTACCGCGAGCGCATCCATCAGATGCGCGGCCGCCGGACGGACGACAAGAGCCCGGCGGGCATATTGCATCAGCTCGTCACGGACGCCATCGGCGATCTCGGACGGATGGAGGAAAACATCGCCTTCGCCGAAATCGCCGCCGCCACCGAACTCATCGCCACCTGCTCGCGCGTTTTCATCCTGGCCCAGCGGCGTTCGTTTCCGATCGCCAGCTACCTGGGCTACGCCTTGAGTCGCATGGAGCTGCGCACTCATTTGCTGGATGGCGTCGGCGGCATGTTGAAAGAGAGCTTTGGCGCGGTTTCCAGGGGCGACGTTCTGATCGTCGCCAGTTTTCCCAGCTACTCGACCGAAGTGCTCGAGGTCGCCGCCAAGGCAAACGAGATGGGAATACCGGTGATCGCGATCACCGACGGACCGCTGTCGCCGCTCAGGGATCTCTCGCGCGTCTGCCTGGAGGTAGGCGTGGATTCGACACGCGTCTTCCGCTCGCTCGTCGCGCCGATGTGCCTGGCCCAGGCACTGGTCGTCGGCGCCGGTTATCATCTGGTCGAACAAAAGAAGGAACTGCCCGCAAAAACCGGGAAGCCGCGCGGGAAAACTCCGTAGAAGAAACCGCCGTTGCCCGGGGTTGAGCGGAGCGGTTTCGCCAGGAATAGAATGATTGTGCCATTGACTAATGGTAATAGAACGTTTATTGTTTCCTCCGCGGCTTCGGGATTCACTCCCGGCGCCGGCCAGATTCGAACGAAACAACGAGCCGCGCCATTTCACCGCCAGAGGAAAGCGCAGGCAGCAAAGGGGGCCGCATCACGCATCATTACTCGCAACCGACATCCAAAGCGCCGTGCTGATGGCCGCAGTCGGAGGCGGCCGGGAAGTGCGGGGATTTTCTCGATTCTTCGTCCAGACATGGAGTCAAGACAATGAACGCTTCCGTCACGAGCCCGCTCGGGCAAACCACCTCGAATTTCGCCACCGACCTCTGGAACGACTCCTGCGCGGTCGATGAACTCGAATACGCCATTGCCTGCGGCGGCGTCGGCGCCACCACCAACCCGAGCATCGTGCTGGGCGTGCTGAAAAAGGAATTGCCCGCCTGGCGCGACACGATCCTGAGAATCTTTCACGAGAACCCGACCTGGGGCGAAGAGCCGATCGCCTGGAAGCTGATCGAGGAAATGGGACTGAAGGGCGCCCGGCTGCTGCTGCCGATCTTCGAGAAGAACGGCGGCAAGTGCGGCAGGCTGTCGATGCAGACCAATCCCTGCCATTACCGCAATACGGACCTGCTCGTCGAGCAGGCCGTGCATTTCAATTCGCTCTCGCCCAACGTCCAGGTCAAGATCCCGGTCACCGCCGCTGGAATCCCGGCGCTGGAAGAAGCGACCTACCGCGGCGTGACGATCAACGCCACCGTCTGCTTCACGGTGGCGCAGGCGATCGCCGTCGCCGAAGCCGTCGAGCGGGGCCTCGCCCGCCGCGCGCGGGAAGGCAAGGACTGCGACATTCATCCGGCCTGCACGATCATGGCCGGTCGCCTGGACGACTGGATCAAGATCGCCGCCAAAAAGGATGGGGTCGCCCTGACGCCCGGCTGTGCGGACTGGGCCGGGGTGGCGGCGGTGAAGAAGGCGTATGCGCTCTTCCGGGAACGCGGCTACCGGGCGCGCCTCCTGGTCGCGGCCTACCGCAGCCACCTGCATTGGTCCCAGTTCATCGGCGGTGACCTCATCCTGACGATCCCGCACGAATGGCAGGTGTTGTTCAACGGCTCGAAGGTGCCGGTCGTCGAGCGCATGTCGCAGCCGGTGGAGCAAAAGATCGTCGACGAACTGTACGACCTGGTTCCCGACTTCCGGCGCGCCTACGACGAAGACGGCCTCGCCGTCGGCGAATTCGACGGCTACGGCGCGACGGCGCGGACGCTGCGCGGCTTCTGCGACCACTATCACGAACTGCTGGCGATCCTCCGCGACGTGATGATCCCCAATCCGGACAAGTAAGGAGCCGGGATGCCGCGTCTTTCACGACATTGGAGCGCGTCCCGCCTCGCAACCACGAAGCGGCGGGATGCTCGCGCTCCAATGTTCTTTCACCTCGATCAGGAAAAACCGAAATGAGTGACCTCAAGCGTCTGAGAATCTGCATTGACAACGAATGGCTCGAATCGAAGAGCGCGAAGACCATGCCGGTGATGAACCCGAGCCTGGGCGTCCAGATTGCCGAGACGCCGTGCGCCACGCAGGCGGAAGTGGACGCGGCGGTGGCGGCCGCGGCGGCGGCTTTCCCCGCCTGGGCGGACACGCCGATCCCGCAGCGCATCCAGCTCATGTTCCGCTTCAAGGCGCTGCTCGACCAGCACCTCGACGAACTGACCGTGCTGGTCGCCACCGAAATGGGCAAGGTCCTCTCCGAAGCCCGGGGCGACGTGCTGAAGGCCATCGAAGTCGTCGAATGCGCCTGCGCCACGCACTACCTGATGCAGGGCGACACCTGCATGAACATCTCCACGGGCTACGACACCGTCTCCTACCGCGAACCGCTGGGCGTCTTCGTCGGCATCGCCCCCTTCAACTTCCCGGCGATGATCCCGATGGGCTGGATGCTGCCCTTCGCCATCACCACCGGCAACACCTTCGTCCTCAAGGCCGCCTCGATGGTGCCGCAGAGCGCCATGCGCATGCTCGAACTCCTGATCGAAGCCGGGCTGCCCAAGGGCGTGGCCAACCTCGTCACCTGCAGCCGGGTCGAAGCCGACTCGCTGCTCACCCACCCGCTGGTCAAGGGCATCACCTTCGTCGGCTCGACCTCGGTCGGGCGGCACATCTACCAGACGGCCGCCGCCGCCGGAAAACGGGTACAGGCCCTGTGCGAAGCCAAGAACCACGCCCTGGTGCTGGACGACTGCGTGCTCGAACGCAGCGTCGCCGGCATCGTCAACTCCACCTACGGCTGCGCCGGACAACGCTGCATGGCATTACCCGTGGTGGTGGTGGTGGATTCGATCGCCGACCGGCTGGTGGAACTACTGAAAGCCAAGGCCAAAGAACTGAAGATCGGCGCCGCTTATCTCCCCGAATCGCAATTGGGACCCGTGGCCTCGGCGGCGCAGAAGGCCGCGGTCGTCGCCGCCATCGACCGCGGCGTCAAAGAGGGCGCGCAACTCATACTCGATGGAAGAAACGTCAAGGTGCCCGGATGCGAGAACGGCTACTTCGTCGGCCCGACGATCTTCGACCACGTGCTGCCCGAACACGCCGTCGGCAACGACGAAATCTTCGGGCCGGTGACGGCCGTGAAGCGCGTCAAGGACTTCGAGGAAGGTCTTGCGCTGATGAACGCCAACCCCTTCGCCAACGGCTCGTGCATCTACACGAGTTCGGGGCGCTACGCGCGCGAATTCGTGAGGCGGACGCACGGCGGCATGGTCGGGATCAACGTCGGCATTCCGGTGCCGTTCTCGATCTTTCCCTTCACCGGGCACAAGCTCTCGTTCTTCGGCGACCTGCACGCCATGGGCAAGGACGGCGTCGCTTTCTTCACCGAGACGAAAGCCGTCACCTCGGCGTGGTTCACCGACGAGGACGCGAAGAAGACCGTCTCTACCTGGGATGGAACGCTGACGAGGGATTGAGCACGCGATTTCCGGTCGTTCTTCCGTGCTTTTTGTGCTTTTCCCAGAATCGAAGGAGGTGAAGCGAATCGTTGAAAACCTGCTATTAGTGTTCGAATGATCGTCAATCAGGGCGCGGCACTTCGCGGCCCGCTTTATCAAATCATGGGGAGAATCTGATGAAACACTGGTCTTTGATCGTCTGCGCCGTTCTGGCCGGCGCCACGCTCGCATCGAACGAAGGAATGGCGCAAACCTATAAGAAACAGACCATTCTGGCGGCATCCGCCAACACACCCGACAGCAACCATGGCACCGTGTTCGACGAATTCAAGAAAATCGTGGAGGCGGAGTCCAAGGGCGCCATCACCGTAAAGGTTTACCTGGGCGGCACCATGGGCGACGAGGTCGCCAACGTGAAACAGTTGCGCAACGAGGAACTGCACGTGGCATCGCTGTTCACCGGCAACCTGACCCCTTCCGCGCCAATCGCCAACGTATTGTGTCTGCCTTATCTGTTCACCAACATGGAAGAAGCGCACGCCGTCCTCTCCGACGAGGGCTTCCGCAAGACGCTGGCCGACCGGGTGGCCAAGGAATCCGGCGCCCGCCCGCTGGGCTGGATGATCGGCGGCTGGCGCAGCATCACCAATTCCAAGAAGCCCATCCACAAGCTTGAAGACCTCCAGGGCCTGAAGATCCGCGTATCGCCCACCGCGATGCAGCTCGCGGCTTTCCGCGCCTTCGGCATCGAGCCGCATCCGATGGCCTGGTCCGAAGTGTTGAACGCGCTGCAACAGGGAGTCATCGACGGCCAGGAAAACATGTACCTCACCAACCAGGAACAAAAATTCTGGGAAGTCCAGAAGTACATGACGGAAATCCATTACATCCTGTGGACCGGCGCGATCCTGGTGAGCGACTCCTGGTACCAGAAGCTGGACCCGGATACCAGGGCGCTGGTGGAAAAGGCCGTCCTCGCCGCCCAGAAGCGGGAATGGAGTTCAGCCGAACAGGTGGAAGCAAACGCCAAGAAGCTCACCATCGAACATGGCATGGAGGTCACCATCATCGATCCCAAGGAAGAAGAGCGCTGGAAGGAAAGGGCGCGGGGAATCTGGAAGGACTTCATTACCACGCCCGAGATGAAGGCCCTGTCCGACCAAGCCCTGGCGATCATCGCCGCAATGCAGAAAAAGTAGGACGGCGGTTCAGAGGACAGAAGACAGAGGACGGAAGACAGTAATATTTGCGGGCGCGAAGCGCCCGGTAACTGATTGTCCTCTGTCTCCCGAGGAGACCGGATATGCCTTTCCTGAAAAAACTGTATTTCAATTTCGAGACCTACGTCTGCGTCGCGCTGATCGCCGTGATGATCGTCAGCCTGACGGCGCAGGTCGGCGTGCGCTTCCTCTTCGGAGGCGCGGTCGCGTGGGCCGAGGAGGTCAGCCGTTATTGCTTCATCTGCGCGGTCTATCTCGGCACCGCCGTGGCGGCGCAAAAGCTGATGCACGTCCGCATCACGGCGCAGTTCGTATTCCTTTCGATACGCGCGCGGCTCGCCTTTCGTATCGTCGCCGATGCCATCCTGTTCTTTTTCAACGTATTTCTCGCGTGGCTGTGCTTCGGCATCGTTTCCCGGTCCATGCGCTACGGTGAAACCTCGGCCACGCTGGGCATCAACGTCGCCTTCGTGGAAGCGGTGATTCCCATCGGCGCCGTCCTGATGAACTGGCGTCTCCTGGAAAGCTATTACCTGCACTGGCGCAGCGGCACCCTGGCGAAACTGGTGGCGCTCGAAACCGAGATGGGACTGTCCGGGAAGGAAGGAGGCGCGTCGTGAGCGTCCTTACGGTTCTCCTGGTTGCCATGACGGCGCTTTTCCTCCTCGGGGTGCCCATTTACGCGGCGCTGTCCATCGCCGCGGCGCTGTCGCTGGCCACCAGCGACATCCTGCCCATGGCGGTGATTCAATCGTCCTTTTACGACGGGATGAACATCTTCCCCTTGTTGGCGATTCCCTGCTTCATCGTCGCCGGCGCATTGATGGAGCGCGGCAACATCACCGACCAGATCATCAACGTGGTGAGGGCGCTGGCGGGCCGCATCTACGGAGGCATCGGCATCACCACCATCCTCGCCTGCGCCGTCTTCGCCTCGATCACCGGCTCGGCCACCAGCACCGTGGCGGCCATCGGCGCGATCATGATCCCGGCCATGATGCGCAACGGCTATTCGCCGGCCTACGCCGGCGCCTGTTCCGCCAGCGGCGGCACCATCGGCATCCTGATCCCGCCGTCGAATCCGATGATCATCTACGGCATCATGGCCAACGTGTCCATTTCCGGCATGTTCGCCGCGGGCTTCTTCCCCGGCCTCATCATGGCGGCGGCGCTGTCGGCGATGGCCTACCTGCTCGCCCGGCAAAGAGGCTTCAAGGCCGACGCATCGATCGGCGCCTTCTCCCTCCGGGAGTTCCTGAAAATCTGCAAGAATTCCTTCTTCTCCCTGGCCACCGTGGTCATCGTGCTGGGCTCGATCTATTCCGGCGTGGCGACCCCCGTGGAAGCCTCCATCATCGCCGTGGTCTGGGCGCTGTTCGTCGGCGCGGTGATCAACCGGGCGCTCACCTGGAGGAGCATCTACGACTCCCTCGTCGAAGGCGTCCTGCTGTGCGGCTCGATCACCATCATCGTCGGCGCTTCGACGCTGTTCGGCAAAATCCTGACCTACGAGGAAGCGCCGGTGCGCCTGGCCAACTTCCTGATCGAGATGACCCGCAACAAGTACGCCATCATCCTGCTCATCGTGGCCATGCTGTACGTTCTCGGCATGTTCGTCGAGACGCTCGCCATGGTGATCATCGTCACGCCCGTGCTGGTGCCGGTGCTGGTGGAACTGGACATCGACCTCATTCACTTCGGCATCATCATGGTGATGGCCAACGAAGTGGGCCTGCTGACCCCGCCCATGGGCGTCAACCTGTTCGTCGCCTCGCGGCTGACGGGAGCGACGGTCGAGCGCCTGGCCGTGGCCGTCCTCCCCTACATCGCCGTGATGACCCTGGTCATCCTGCTGGTCGTGTTCTGCTCGCCGATCGCCACTTTCCTGCCGCGCCTGCTCGGCTTCTGACGCCGGCCTCCGATCCCGGCCGGACGTCCGGTCGCCGTGCGCGGCAGGAATCGTCAAGTCCATTCCCCGCGCTCTTGGCGCGGGGGCTGATTTTTGGGGAGGCTCCAAGAGGCTCAAGATTCTGCTGGATCCCAAGCAGGCGTAGCCGGTCGTTCCGTGGATTCGCCGGCGAACGGAAATCCGCAGTAAGATCGGCGAATCAAGATAGATCCGGAATCATCCAGGAGAACATCATGGCCTGCGGGAAAAAGCCCGGCGAAGTCGTCATCTACCACAACGCCCGCTGCTCGAAGAGCCGCTCGGCATGCGAGATCGTCGCCGGGAAGGGGATCGAGGCGCGCGTCGTCGAATATCTGAAAACCCCGCCCGACCGGGAGGAATTGCGGCAATTGCTGAAGAAACTGGGGATGAGGCCGTCCGAACTCGTCCGCCGCGGCGAGGCCGTGTTCAAGGAAAACTACGCCGGCAAGACGCTGGACGAGGAACAATGGCTCGACGCCCTGGTCGCCCATCCGATCCTGATCGAGCGTCCGGTCGTCGTGCGCGGCAACCGCGCCGTCGTCGGCCGGCCGCCGGAAAAGGTTCTGGAACTGCTCGACGCCTGACGCGGATCGGGCAGAGACGGGCAGAAACGACATGGCCGGCGGAGCATGGGGCTGTCCGCACGAATTGGACGGACGCTGCGGCAAAGTCCGGGACCGGTCCTGCGATCCGGGAATGAAAGGCTGCGAGCTGTACGGACGCTATGTGTTTCTCGACGCCGGCAAGAATTCCCGGCTGGAAGAGAAGAAGCGCAGGTCTTTGGACGCGGCGGGAGCCGCTGTCAATCGGAATGAGCACGGAAAGTGATCGAGCTTTTTTTCGACACGGAATGTTGGAAACCGCTTTTGACACGGAGATCACGGAGATGAAAAGTAAAGAACTGAATCATCGATTTTCTCCGTGTTCTCCGTGCCTCCGTGCTCTCCGTGTTGAAAGAGGTTAAAAGACCACGCTCTTCCGTGCTCTCTCCATGTTGAAAGCTTGCTTTTCGATGAAGGAAACGTATGCGCCTCGATGACCAGAAAGAAAGCGGCAATATCGAGGACCGGCGCGGCATGGGGAGCCGTGGCGGCGGATTCTCCATCGGGCGCGGACGTCTCGGCATCGGGACGATCGTCGTCGCCCTGGCCGCCAGCTACTTCCTCGGCATCGACCCGCTGCTGGTGCTCGGCGTGCTGACGGACGGCGCGCCGCCGGGACCGGCGCGGCTGCAGGAGCCCGCGCGCAGGCCGCCGGCCGATGACCAAGCGGCGCGCTTCGTGGCCAAGGTGCTCGGCAGCACCGAGGAAACCTGGCGCGAAATCTTCAGTGAGAACCATGCCCGCTACGAGGATCCCGGGCTCGTGCTGTTCTCCGGGGTCACGCCCACCGCGTGCGGCACGGGTCAGTCGGCCATGGGGCCCTTCTATTGCCCGGCCGACCGGAAGGTCTATCTCGATCTTTCCTTCTTCCGCGAGCTCAAGGAACGTTTCCACTCTCCTGGCGAATTCGCCGAGGCGTACGTGATCGCCCACGAAGTCGGGCACCACGTGCAGAATCTGCTCGGCATCTCGGACCAGGTGCGGGAAATGCAGCGGAGCGCCGGCCCGGCGCGGGCCAACGCGCTTTCGGTGCGGCTGGAGTTGCAGGCCGACTGCTTCGCCGGCGTGTGGGGCCATCGCGCCGACGCCGCGAAGGGCATCATCGAGCCGGGCGAGGTCGAGCAGGCGCTGACCGCCGCGTCGGCCATCGGCGACGATCATCTGCAACGGCAGACGCAGGGCCGCGTCGTTCCGGAGTCCTTCACCCACGGCACGTCCGCGCAGCGCGTGCGCTGGTTCCGGCGCGGGCTGGCCTCGGGCGATCTGCGCCAGTGCGACACCTTCGGCGCGGCGTCTCCATGATCCCGTGCCGTCCGACACGGCGACCTCATTTTTCCTCCGTCCCCAGAACGCCCAGCCGCCGCCAGGCCGGCAAGGTTTCACGTTCGAAAACGGCCAGCGTCGCCGCGTCGATTTTCCCGCCGTCGAGCGCGCTTCCTCGATCCTCGATCCCCGATTCCCGAAGTGGCAAGGCATACGCGGCGGCCAGCATATCGTTGCGATCCGCCGGCAGCCCGGAACCAATGGCGGGCGCGGCGACCCAGCCGTATTCGCGCCCGGCGGCGGAGGCGCGCCAGAGCGCGCGATTGAGCGCCCGCGCCGGCGCGGCGTCCGCGCCTGGCAAGGCGGGATGCAGGTATCCAGCCCACAGCAGCATCTGGGTCGCCTGGTTCAGGAGGCCGCCGCGCCCGGCGTAGCCGGGCAGTGCCATCAACTCGCGGAAAGCATGGGGTTTGCCGTCGGAGAGCGCTCTCAGCAGCGGCGAAAACATGGCCGCCGGGCCGTCGACCGGGCCGACGCGGGTCTCGAAACGCAGCGCGCCTTCCCCGGGCGCGCCCGGCAGCGCAACAAAAGAAAGGGATTCCAGCGCGGCGCGGTGTTCGGCCGGGGAAAGCGGCTGCGGGGCGCGCTGATAAATGTCGCGGCGCAGGCTTTGGTTGCGGGCGATATCCTTGGCCGTCTCGCGCAGCGCCGTGTCTTCAATGGCGGCGATCGCGGGCAGCGCTTGCGCCGGGATGGAAACGGCGTCGATGTTCTCCTGCGGTGTGGCGCTGCCGAGAAAGCCGCAGCCGATTTCCGCGAGCGCCGCCAGCATGTCGGCGGCGTGCAGCGGCTCCCAGTGCGCGCCGAGGAATTCATGGGCGAGATGGCCGGCCGACTGCTCCGCCATGTGCTCGAGTTGAACGCCGAGCCCGCGCACCACGGCAAACTGGCCCGCGCCGCCGTCGCGCAACGCGCGCAACAGGGCGCCGCCCTTCTCGATACCGGCGGCGGCGTCGGCCGAGGTTTCGGCGCAACGCCGCAGGAGCCGCTGCAAGGCCATCATCGGCGCGCCGCCGGGCTGGCTCATGTAGGCAAAGCAGGCGACGCCGCCGGGTTTGAGCCAGCGTTCGACGATGCGCCATACCGCTTGCCGGTTTTCCGGCGAAATCCACGACAGAACGCCGTGCAGCACGATGAAGTCCAGCGGCGGTAGCGCCGCCTCGTCCGCTTGGGACAGTTCGGCGAAGCTCGTATGCAGAAAGCGCAGATTGCCGAGCGCGGCTTCCTCGGCGAGCGCGCGGGCGCGCTCGATGGCCACCGGGTCGAAATCCACCGCGTAGAAGCGCCCGCCCGGATTCGCCGCGGCGGCGATGAGCGCGGTGAGGCCGGGGCCGCAGCCCAGTTCGCACCAGGTATGGGGCGCGGACGAATCCGGCGCGCGATAGCCCAGGGCGGTCAGCAGGGTGGCCAGCCAGCCCGGCGTCAGCTCGCGGTGGAAAAACGCCGGGTAGTCCGGTCCGGCGGGATAGCCGTCGCGCAAGATCGGATTCATCGCGCGCCCGCCATCCAGCGCAGGGTGTGCGCGAGCGAAGCGGGCAGCGCGGGACCGTGTTCCAGGCCCGGCAGTTCGCGGTAGACCGCTTCCAGCCCCGGCGTCGCGTTCAATCGCGCGGTCAGCGCGGCGGCCGCGCCGGCGGGCAGCGCCGCTACGGCGCGCTCGCGCCGGGCGAGGCGCTCCGGGACGGCGCCGGGCCGCCTCTCGCGGCCTTCGGCCTCGCCGCGCAGCATCAGCAGGCGCGCGCGGTGGCCCGCGAAGCGCTGCGCGAAGCCGACTTCCAGGGTGAGCAGGTAGCCGTCGCGCCACCACAGCGAGGGGCTGGCGGCGGCGTAGTCGCTGAACGCGCCGGGGCGCGTCAGGAGCGTATAAAGAACGAACAGGCCGCCGTAGGAATGCCCCCACAAACCCTGACGGGCGGGATCGAGCGGGACGCGCGCGGCGACTTCGGGCCGGATCCGGTGGTCGATGAAATCGAGGAAGCGCGCCGCGCCGCCGTTCCTGCGCGCCGGGTCGAGCGGGTCGTCCTGCGTCGCGCCGCCGGGCAGCGGCGGGGTGTAGTCGTCGGCGCGCGCGGCGACGTCGAAACGTAGCGGCGTGTCGTAGCCGATGGCCACGACGACCGGCGGATCGGCCGCCGCCAGTTCGCCCAGCAGCGCGTCGTCGAGCGCTTCGACGGCGGCGTTGCCGTCGAGCAGGAAAACAGCCGGATAGCCCGCCGCGGGCGCCGCCCGCCGGGGCCGAGCGATATGGATGCGGTAGCGTCGCTCGCCGGCGGACGCTTCCAGGGTCAAGGTCCCGAAGGTGTAATGGGCGGAAGCCCGCGCCGTGACGTCCGTTCGGACAGCTTCGAGGCGGGGCTGGGCGCCGGCCGTTCCGCTGCGCGACGCAAGAAGGAAAGCGGCAAGGAGCAAGGCGAGGACGAGGCGCATATCAGGAGACAGGAGGCGGGCGGGAGACGGGGGCGGGGAAGTCACCACCAAGGACACGGCTCTTTGATTTATGAAAGAAGAATTCTAACTTGATCCGTGTTTCTTAGAAATATTCTCGATTGGCAAGGAATCCCGGTGATCTTGAATGGGAGGAAAGCGCGATCCCCGACGGGCCCACCCGCCGGCGCTGCGCGCCGCATCCCTCGCAGGGCCGACCTTTACCCATATCCCGGAAGTGGTTCGGGTTTTTGCCCGGCCAACGGTTTTCCGCCTTTTCTTCGAGAGACTGGGCTTCCTTTCGCGTTGCCCCCTGCCTTCCCCTCCCCCGGCTGTATAGGTATCTACACACTCCGAAACAGCGGCGCGCCGGAGTCCCCTCCCCCGCTTGGCGGAGGAGGGTGCCCCGCAGGGGCGGGAGAGGGCGTCGTTCCCTCCGGCGCGAGAGCGCCGCCGATCAAAAAGGGGAGGAATGAACGAACGCTCATCCACTCTTCCCCGCCGAAAAAACCGCGTCGCCGCGCCGCGTATGCTCGCCCCCCTCTCCCCTCTGCGGGGGGCGAGGGGAATCCATCGGGAGAACTCGTCATTGCCGGGCCATGTGCTGTGGCAATCCGGTTCGTTCTGCCCGGCGCGAAGCGCCGCGGTCGGGGTGGGTAGATACCTATGCCAAGCGGGGGAGGGGAATGCCTCGGAAAGACCCGTCTTGCTCCCTCGTGAAACCGAATCTGCGCGGAGGCTATGAACAGGTTCTGAGGAAACACTGAACAAGCCCCTGGGCAGCGGATGATTATTATGTCATAACATGGCAAAAAGGAAAGACGGGAAGGAACCATTGGCGTTTGCCGGTATCCCGCCGGCTTCGCTCAACAAGATTCATGAAAAAAACAGAAAAACCATCACCTGGAACGTCACCAGAAAGAACAGGATTCCAAGACCGATTTCAATTACGATGTCCGCAACGATTTTTCCAAATACGCTCCACAGTGTTTCATTCGATTTCTCGAACATGTCTTTGAAAAGATAACGCCAGCTTGCCCATACCCAGAGAACCATGGTGACGCAGGCGGGCGCAATTTCCAGAGGCTCGTTTTTTCCGATGCCGGTGACGATTCGGCCCTCCATGCTTCACTTTCCGCTCAAGCGCTTCATCATCTCCCTGGCCGCCGCCACACGCTCGGCGAGCGTCGGGCAGTGGCGCGTGAGCGTCAGTCTGTCCTGTCCGGCAAGCCGGTAGTCCCGGTTCTTCTGGATGAGCTCGATGATGACGATGGCGTCGATCGGCGGATTCGGCTCGAACTGCGCGGTGATGTGTTGCGGCGCGGCGTCGAGCTTGACGATGCCGAGCGGCTTGCACAGGAGGCGTAGGCGGTGGCTCTCCAGCAGCGAGCGGGCCTGCGGCGGCAGTTCGCCGAAGCGGTCGACCAACTCTTCCTGCATGGCGTCGAGCTCGTCCTGCGCAGCGCAGTTGGCAAGCCGCTTGTAGAGCGTCAGACGCTCGCGCACGTCGGGCGCGTAGGCGTCGGGCAGGAGCGCCGGGGTATGCAGATTGATTTCCGTGGGCGAACCGAGCGGCCGCAGAAGGTCGGGCTCCCTGCCCTCCTTGAGGGCGGAAACGGCGCGGTCGAGCATTTCGGTATAGAGGTTGAAGCCGATTTCCTGCATCGAGCCGGACTGATGCTCGCCCAGGATTTCACCCGCGCCGCGGATTTCGAGATCGTGCATGGCGAGATAGAAGCCGGCGCCGAGCTCGTCCATCATCTGGATGGCCTCGAGCCGCTGCCGCGCCTGCCGGTTCAGCCCGGACAGGCCGTCCGCATCGCCCGGAGTGAGCAGGTAGGCGTAGGCCTGGTGGTGCGAGCGGCCGACGCGGCCGCGCAACTGGTGCAGTTGGGCCAGGCCGAACTTGTCGGCGCGGTGGATGACGATGGTGTTGGCGTGCGGGTTGTCGATACCGGTTTCGATGATCGTCGTGCACAACAACAAATTGGCGCGCTGGCCGGTGAAGTCGCGCATCACGCGTTCGAGCTCGCGTTCGTTCATCTGGCCGTGGCCGACGACGATGCGCGCCTCGGGCAGCAAGCGGGCGAGCTTCTCCCGCATGTGGCCGATGGTGTCGACCTCGTTGTGCAGGAAATAGACTTGCCCGCCGCGCTTGAATTCGCGCAGCAGCGCCTCGCGGATGATGCCGTCGGAATAGCGCGCGACGAAGGTCTTGATCGCCAGCCGTTTCTGCGGCGCGGTGGCGATCACCGAAAAGTCGCGCAACCCCTCGAGCGACAGGCCGAGCGTGCGCGGAATCGGCGTGGCGGTGAGCGTCAGCACGTCGACCTCGGCGCGCAGGGCCTTCAGGGTTTCCTTCTGGCGCACGCCGAAGCGGTGCTCCTCGTCGATGACGACGAGGCCCAGGCGGGCGAACTCGACGTCCTTTTGCAGCACCCGGTGCGTGCCGATGACGATGTCGATCCTGCCCTCGGCCAGTTCCCGCACGGTCCGCGCCGCTTCCTTCGCGGTGCGGAAGCGCGACAACTCGGCGATCTTCACCGGCCAGTCGGCGAAGCGGTCGCCGAAGGTCTGGAAATGCTGTTCACAAAGCAGGGTGGTCGGGCACAGCACGGCCACCTGCCGGCCGCCGGCGACGGCGCAGAAGGCGGCGCGCAGCGCCACCTCGGTCTTGCCGAAGCCAACGTCACCGCAGACCAGGCGATCCATCGGTTTGCCGGACTTCATGTCATCGAGGACCGCGGCGATGGCGGCGGCCTGATCCGGGGTTTCCTCGAACGCGAAGCCGTCGGCGAAAGCCTCGTAGTCGCGCGCGGAAAACTCGAAGGCGTGGCCTTGCCGAGCGGCGCGGCGGGCGTAGAGCGCGAGCAGTTCGGCAGCCGTGTCGCGCGCCTGTTGCGCCGCTTTCCTCTTGGCCCGCTCCCATTGCGGCGAACCCAGAACGGAGAGCGGCGCGGCGTCCGGGTCGGCGCCGGAGTAGCGCGAGATGACATGCAGCTGCGAAACCGGCACGTAGAGCTTGGCTTCGTCGGCGTAGATGAGTTCGAGGAATTCCGTGTCGCCCTCGCCGAGATCCATGTGCACCAGACCCTGATAACGGCCAATGCCGTACTGCTCATGCACCACCGGGTCGCCGACCTTGAGTTCGGCCAGATCGCGCAGCCAGTTGTCGAGCGAGGCCTTTTTCCGCTCGGCGCGGCGGCCGTGGCGCACGGGGCTGCCGGCGTAGAGCTCGCTTTCGGTGATGAAGGCGAGGCGCTCGAACACGAAGCCTTGGTGCAGTGGGGAAACACCGAGCGAGAGCCGCGCCCCGCCGGAGAGAAAGTCCGCCAAATCGACGCTGGCGCCGGGTTGGACACCGTATTCGGTCAGCAGCGCGGCGAGTGTTTCGCGGCGGCCGGCGGATTCGGCGAGCAGCAGGATGCGTCCGGGAAAGGCGTCGATGAAGGCTTTGAGCCGGGTCAGCGGGTCCCCGGCGCGGCGGTCGACGGCGACCGGCGGCACGGCGGCAACCGGGCCGCCCTCGCCCTTGGCCAGCAGGATCCGCGTGCGGGACTTGGCGGCGGAGAAGAACGCCTCCTCGTCGAGGAAGAGTTCGCCCGGCGCGAGCAGGGGGCGGTTCCTTTCGCCGGAGAGCATCTCGTGGCGCGAGCGCGCGTCACGCCAGAACTCGCGCAGGGCCGCCGGCACGTCACCCTGCAGGCAGAGCGCGGACGCTTCCGGCAGGTAGTCGAACAGGCTCGCCGTGGCGTCGAAAAAGAGCGGCAGCCAGTATTCGATGCCGGCGGGCGGGATGCCGTTCGACACGTCCCTGTAGATGCCGGATTTCGCCGGGTCGCCCTCGAACGCCTCGCGGAAACTTCGCCGGAAATGCGCGCGCCCCGTCTCGTCCATCGGGAATTCGCGCGCCGGCAGCAGGCGGATTTCCGTCACCGGAGAGAGCGTGCGCTGGGTGTCGACGTCGAAGGTCTTGATGCTCTCGATCTCCTCGTCGAACAGGTCGATGCGGTACGGCAGCGGCGAGCCCATCGGATACAGGTCGATGAGGCCGCCGCGGATCGAGTATTCTCCGGGCGAGACGACGTTGGTCACGTGCGTATAGCCGGCCAGCGTCAACTGGGCGCGGAAGGATTCGGCGCCGAGCGTCCCGCCCGTCTTCAGGAAAAAGGTATAGGCCGCGAGGTAGGACGGCGGCGCGAAGCGATAGGCGGCCGTCGAGGCCGGAACCAGCAGCACGTCGCACTCGCCGCGCAGGACGCTGTACAGCGTCGCCAGCCGTTCGGAGACGAGATCGTGATGCGGCGAAAAGCTGTCGTAGGGCAAGGTTTCCCAATCCGGCAAAAGGCGCACGCGCAGCTTCGGGGCGAACCAGGGAATTTCCTCGAGCAGACGCCGGGCGTCGCCGGCATCGCCGGTGACGACGGCCAGGAGTCCGGGAGCCGCCGCGGCAACCCGAGCCAGGAGCGGCGCGTCCGCCGATCCGCAATACGGCGGCAGCTGGACTCGTCCGCCGGTTTTCAGGCGGGGAAGGGGGAAGGGGAGGGACAGCGACGACGCCGGTACGGCTTTTGATTGCGACTTGGCTTCGGGCACGGCGGCGCTTCGGCGGAAAGAAAAGA